>JBFGFX010000149.1:0-8666 GCA_041579335.1 Woeseiaceae bacterium
ATCGGTTAGAAGCTCGGCGGGCACGTCGCGGACATCGGCAAAGCCCGCGGCGACGAACTGCCCGAGCTTGCCCTTGCCGACACGCGGCAGCTCGAGAAGCGGAT
This sequence comes from Woeseiaceae bacterium, assembly GCA_041579335.1. Classification (GTDB taxonomy): domain Bacteria; phylum Pseudomonadota; class Gammaproteobacteria; order Steroidobacterales; family Woeseiaceae; genus JBFGFX01. The sequence continues at coordinate 105 of JBFGFX010000149.1, forward strand.
ACGCAACGTCGGTGGGCCAACAGTGCTCGATGAACGGGCAGTCGTGCGGTGTGAAACAGTGCGCCCCGACGGCCACCCGAGGGGTCGCGCCGGCAATGGCGTCTCGCGCGCGCCGCACCCAGTCCGGCAGCGACGCGCCGAGCTCACGGGCGGAAGCGGTTACGTCGACGGCCTTCAGCATACCGCGGTAATTGCCGTCGCCGCGATAGACGAAGCGCCTGTCGACGTGCGCGAGCGCAACTCTCGACACCGGGTATCCTGCGCCGCACAGAACCCAGTCCTGCACGGCGCAGTCGAAGTAGTGATGGGGTTCGACCCGCGTCGCCGCCTTGACCTCGACCAGCTGCCAGGCGTCGCCGTCCGGCAGCAAGATGTCGACCCGCACGAGGACCCCGCCGTGCTCGAGGGTTGCCTCGAACATGGGCCGCGAGGGTCCCGCTTCGAGCAGACGTGCGGACTTCTGCAGCGCGTGACGCAGGCCGCCCTGGTACGGGATGGTGACCGCGGCCTCGGTCGCATAGATCCGTCGCGCGATCGCGCCCACCGCGCGGCCGGCATCGAGCGCCTGCTGCGTCTCGGCGTCGATCACCGCGAGCTCCGGTCGATGCGCTTCGAGATGGATGCGCTTCAGGCACTGGCGTGCCGACAAAAGTCGCGTCTTGGAGAGGCTACGCCGCGCCATGGCGGAGCGGTCGCCTCGTCAGCCGAGGGCCTGCTCGAGGTCCGCGACCAGATCCTCGGCGGCCTCGATGCCGACCGACAGTCTAAGCAGATCGGCCGGGATCGGGCTCGCGGCGCCCTCAATCGAATAGCGGTGTTCGATGAGGCTCTCGACGCCGCCCAAAGACGTCGCACGGATGAACACTCGGCATCTGCGGGCGACCTCGACCGCGGCTCGCTCACCCCCCGACACCCGCAGCGACAGCATGCCGCCGAAGCCCCCCGTCATCTGGCGCGCCGCGATCGTATGGCCCGGGTGGGACGGCAGCCCGGGATACAAGACCGCCGCGAGCTTAGGATGACCGTCGAAATGGCGCGCGAGCTCAAGGGCCGTGTTGCAGGCTTGTCGCACCCGCAGGAACAGCGTACGCATACCCCGCTGCAGCAGCCAGGCTTCGAAGCTGCCGAGGATCGCGCCGCCGTGTGCCCGGATGCCGCGTATCCGCTCCCAGAAACCGTCTCTTCGCGCGCACGCCAGCGCTCCCGCGACGACGTCGCCGTGGCCGTTCAAGTACTTCGTTGCGGAGTGCATGACGATATCGGCACCGAGCTCGAGCGGTCGCGTGAGCACCGGCGTCGATACCGTCGAATCGACCACGACACGGGCGCCTGCACGATGCGCCAGATCTGCTGCGGCGGCGATATCGACGATGTCCCAGGTCGGATTGCTGGGTGTCTCGATCCACAGGAGGCGCGTCTCGGCCCTTTCCAGCGTGGCCTCCAGATCGCCGGGCTCGGTGGCGTCGAACAGATCGAGAGCGAGCCCCCAGCGACTCGAGAATTCGATCAACCAGTTGCGCAGGCCCCAGTACATGACCTTCGGCGCGACGATGCGATCGCCGGGCTCGAGCGCCTGCACGACCGCCATCGCCGCAGCCATGCCGGAGCTGAACAGCAAGGCGTCGGCCCCCTTCTCGAGCTCGACCAGCATCGACTCAGCGCTCGCGTAGACAGGATTTTCGTCGCGACCGTAGCTGTGTGCCGGCGAGACCAGCTCGTAATCGGCATCGCGGGCGAAGGTGGTCGACGGCTGAATCGGCGGCACGATGCCGCCGGTAGCGGAATCGACGTAGTGCAGCGCCTGCGCGACACGCGTTTCGGGTCTAAGCTTGGCGGAGTCGGCCACGACCCTAGCCCACGGTCTCGCCGTACAGCCGGCGGACGTTCGCGCCCATCACCCGTTCTGCCTCGTCGTCGGACAGCCCGCGACCTTTCAATCCGTCCCAGATGGTCTCCATGCGCCGCGGCCCGTTCAGGTCGGGCATGAACCAGGGCAGATCGGCTTCATTGAGGTTAGCACCCTGCTCTCGCTTGAGCTCGGCAATGTACTCGGGTGTCAGCTCGATGTAGCGATGATCCCGGTCGCTGCCGATGCCGACGTGCTCGATGCCGCACACGTCGATCGCGTGCATCAGGTGGTCGAGATAATGCTCGAGACCGCGTTCGCGGCTGGTCGTGATATGGGTGCGTATCTGATCGATCCCGACGACGCCGCCGTGGTCCGCAAGCAGTTTGAGATTCTCGTCGGACGTGTTGCGGACGTTGTCGTGCAGCGCAAGACAGCCGGTATGGGAAACGATGATCGGCGTCCGGGATGCCCGGATCGCATCCGCCATCGTCTGCATGTTGGCGTGCGAGCAGTCGATGAGCATGTTGGTGTCGTTGAGCTTGGCGACGAGCGCGAGCCCGAATTCGGTCAGGCCCGCGCCGGTGCGCTCTTTGCAGCCAGCGCCGGCCCAGTTTTGGTAGTTGTAGGTGATCTGCACTGAGCGCAGACCCAACGCGTAGAAGGTCTCGACGCGGTCGAGCTCCTTGCCGAATGGAGTCGAGTTCTGGATCAGATAGAAGACTGCGATCCGTCCCTCGCGCTGGGCCCGATCGAGGTCCGCAACCCGGGTCGCCTTCAGCACCTGCGACGAATTCGCTCCGATCCAGGCGTCGAAACGGCGAATCCCCGCCAGCGCCGCATCGAGTGCCTCGCGCTCGAACGTCTTCGGATCACACATCGTTTTTGTGATCGCATTAAGGCCGCTATCGAGCATCTCGGCGAGGAGCTCCGGCCCGTACACCTCACGGATCTCGCCCATCGCGTCGAAGACCAGCACCGACTGCGGTGAGGCCGCAGCAAAGGCCCGGGTCCCGCCGAAGCCGACCGCCCCGGCCGCCGCCAACGACCGCTTGATGAACGTTCGTCTGTCGTGCATGTGGCTGTCTCCGCCTGGCGCATGGATCGTCTATTTTTACATAGTCCCCGCACCCGCCGCCGGTAGATTGTGACCATATTCACGGATGCACCGGACGCCGATACGTACAGTAAGCGGACCGCAATCTCGAATCCCCTACAGCACGGCCGAAACAAACATGCCGCCAACGTTCAAGGAAGACAGCACGCGACCGAAGAGTGGTAACGGCGCCAGCGGCGATCCGTTCGCCGGCCGCGAGACCGAACACATCTACATCGAAGACGTCCTGGCCGGCGCGAGCGAGCAGCCGCGGACCATCGACAAACAGATTCGTATCAGGAACCGTGTCCGCGGCACCATCACGGAGCTCACGTTCTATACGGAGGGATTCCTACGCATTCGCGAAGGCACGCCGAAAAGGGTGCACAAAGACCACGTTTTGGAGCTGCGATTCGTCGATCCCAATCCCGATCGACGCCGGCACGCCGCGGCCGGCAGCCTGTGGGCGACGCTCGCGGCGTCGGCGGCGGCATTAGGGGCTTTGGTCGTGCTGCCGTTGACCGGCCTGGCGAGCTATGCATTCGCGATCGCGACGATTCTCGGTACGCTGGCGGCGGTTGCCATGATGCTGTTCCTCTACAAGAGCGTCGAAAGCACGCACTTCTGTACCGCGAGCGGCCGAACCGAGGTGCTGAAGCTGACCGCGTCGTTCGGCTGCATCACGAAGATGCGGCGCGCCGTGCGCGCCATCCAGCGGGGAATCGCCCAGGCCGGCGGTGCCGGCGGCGCTGTCGACGACCGGTATTTGCGTGACGAGATGCAGGCGCACTACCGCCTGCTCGAGAAAGGCGTCATCACCCAGGAAGCGTGCTCGCACGGCACCGCGCAGATCCTGGCCAAGTTCGGCTGAGGCGCTTCGCCCCGTTCAAGCCTCCACCACGTCGAGCAGAACGTAGCGCAGCAACACTTCGTAGCTGGCCCTCTCCATGACCATGCCCTGTGGGAGCTCCAAGGTATGGATCGGCGAGTCGTCGAGATTGCGGATTTCCTGAAACAGCCGACTGCCCGACTTGTAGACCTTGTAGCGAACGTGGCGATTGTCGCCAAACTTCAACGGCACCTCGCTATCCGTCCAGTCCTGGATAACCTGAGTTGTCATTGTCAAACCTCTCCGTACTCAGTTTGGAGAGAGTGCTGCAAGCGCTGTGCCAACTCTCCTTACGCGCCGCCGTTACGACAATAACCTTTTGTTTTTTGTAAATTTTTCTCGAGTCTACGCGCACCGGCGGCGCCCAGGATGTCGCCCCGGAGTGTCAGTTTTTGTCAGATGCGTCGTGCGTTTTGCGACACGGGCTTGACATATTGCGCGGCGCTTACAGCGGCCACACGATCAGGATCATGGGCACGGCAACGATGATCACGAGGACCTCTAGCGGTAAGCCCATGCGCCAGTAGTCGCCGAAGCGGTAGCCGCCAGGCCCCATGATCAGCGTGTTGTTCTTGTGGCCGATCGGCGTCAGGAACGCGCACGAGGCGGCAACCGCAACGCCCATCAGGAACGAATCCGGATTGGCGCCGAGTCGAGCGGCGATCTCGACCGCAATCGGCGCCGCGATCACCGCAGTCGCCGTATTGTTCATGACGTCGGACAAGGTCATCGTGACGACGATCAAGAGCGTCAGCACGACTACCGGCGACCCGCCCGCGGCGAGGCCGACGATGCCGTCGGCGATCAGGGTCGTGCCGCCGGTCGACTGCAGCGCGCCGCCGATCGGAATCATCGAGCCTAAGAGCACGATGACGGGCCACTCCACGGAGTCGTACACCTCGCGCGCCGGCACGATGTCGAGCAGCACGTAGGCGGCGCCCACCAGACCGAGCGCGATCGGGAGGTAGACGAGCCCCAGGCTCGCGGCGGCGATCGCGATTGCGAACAGCCCGACGGCGAGCCAGGCTTGATCGCGTCGGATCACGCGCTGACCGCGGTCCTTGAGTGGCAGCAAGCCCAGACGCCCGACGACGTCGTTGATCCTTTCTTCGCTGCTCAGCAGGAGCAGCACGTCGCCGGCGCGGATCTCGAGCTTGCGTACCTGCTCGCGAAAGCGCTGCCCCTCGCGCGAGACCCCGACGACCGACACGCCGAAGCGATACAGCAGCCGCATCGAGAGCGGCGAGCGGCCGACCAGCGGCGACGACTCCGGCACGACCGCCTCCGACAGCGCCAGGCTCTCCTCCGCGAGGGCCTCGACCCCGGTGCCGATGTACTCGAGATCCATCGCGCCGATGAGGTCGTTGATTGCCTCCGGCGACGCCTCGACCACGAGCTTGTCGCCGGCGCGGATCTCGACGAGTCGCGCCAGTCCGGGCTGGCGGCGGCCGCGGCGGATGAGCCCCAGTATCTCGGCGCCGGCCTCCGCGGCCTGCTCGTCCAAATCGCGCACCCTCTTGCCGACGATCGGCGAATCCGCGCCGACGGCGAGCTCCGCGATGTAATTCGCCAGCTCGAACAGCTCTTTGCCGCCATCCGCGTCGTCGGGCTTCGTCGGCAGCAGCCGCCAGCCCACGACCGCGAGATAGGCGACCCCGACGGCCGCACACGCGAGGCCGACGGGCGCGAAGTCGAACATGCGGAACGGCTCGCCGAGGCTCTCGTTGCGGAACTCGGCGATGACGATATTCGGCGGCGTGCCGATCAGGGTGATCATGCCGCCGAGGATGGAGGCGAAGGAAATCGGCATCAGCGACAGCGACGCGCTGCGGCCGGACTTGGCAGCGGCCTGCATCTCGACCGGCATCAGGAGCGTCAAGGTCGCGACGTTGTTCATCAGCGCCGACAGCACCGCCGCGACCGACGCCATGATCGAGATATGCGCCGCTAGCTCTCGCGAGCGGTCGATGACGTATCGCGCGATGAGCTCGACGGCCCCCGAGTTGGACAGTCCGCGACTAACGATTAGCACCAGGGCGATGATCACGACCGCCGGATGGCCGAAGCCCGCGAACGCCTCCGCGACCGGCACGATCCCGCTCACGACCCCGAGCAGCAGGGCGACGAACGCGACCAGGTCGTAACGCCATCGACCCCAGATCAGAAACGCGAAGACGAACAGGAGCAGCGCGAACAGCGTTATCTGGTCGGTCGTCACTTGAGTATCGGTCCCGCGCGGCGAATACGCGCGTACGATACCGTCAATGCGCCGCGATTGGCAGGGCGGCCCCCGCCCGGCCGCGGCGCTACTGCGCGGCGGCCGTCAGGTTCAGCAATGCCGGGACGTCGCTCGGCTTGTAGAGGTCGATCTGCGAGATGTTGACCGGCTCGTGCGGCTTGGCCGTCAGAATGAACCTGGACTTGCCCTGCAGGAACTCTTTGTAGGGCTCGACGATCTGCTCGTCGAATTCCATGCCGCTGTTGGCGCCGAACGCCATGAACGCGTCCAGCTTCGCGGCCACGATCTCCTCCGGAGACAGGCCCGCGCGCTCGCACAGCCGGGTGGTGCGTTCCTCGAGCGACTGATCGACGTATTCGAGCCGGGCATCGACGAGACGCGGCCGATACGTGCCCATCGCCATCGACTGCGGCGACGCCGCGCCGTCCAGCGTGAACTCGAAGATCATGTCGTACATATCGTGTATGTCCGTGCGCACGTCGACCACCATGTTCTGTCCGGCCTTGCGGTAGCCCATTTGGAGATCCATCACGAGCTCCGTGTAGCCGAGGCGCTTGAGCGAGTCCGACGTGTAGCCGTACTTGCCGGTGCATTCGGCAGCGGCATCCATCTCGGCGTCGCCCTTGAGCGCCTCGCGCTGCGCCGCGCGTATCTGGTCGATGAACGCGGCATCGGCCGAGATGTTCAGGCCGGTGATGCCGATCGCGAGCGACTCCGGGATCTCGTTGGCGGCCATGCTCGAGGGGAGATCGCCGAGCTTCATGAGCTGCAGGAAACTCGGTGTGATCAGGCTCAGGCTCTGCACACGAATCGGGTCGCGGTAACCGTGCACCTTGGCTTCGATATCGTCCACGCTCAGAGTGCCGTCCATGGTCGAGCTGATGCCCGAGTAGTCGACCTTGGCGAACGGGCTTAAGAGGGTCAGCATCTTGTCGAGATCGCTGCTGACGCGGTAGTGGAGATACATCTTGGCGCCGAGATAGCCGCCGCCGACCAGCACGATTGCCCAAACGATCAGCTTCTTCATGAGACTGTCTACCTCTACCGATTGCCGTACCGAGACCGGCGGCTATTGTTAAGTAAAGTCGACCGCCCGGATAGCAGTTACGTCACAAAACCCGAAACGGCGTCAGTCGTTCTCGAACGGCCGATAGGGCCGCCGGAAGTGCACGATCAGACCGCCGATCAAGAGCGCGAGCGATGCGTACATCGACAGCCGCCAGAAACTCGTGGCCGCTTCGAGAATCTCGAATCCCTCCACGTATATCGTCTCGCAGGCGCCATCGCCCGTGTCCGTGCGCGTCGTGCTGGTGCCGCGCGTGCCGACCGGGCCCGTGTAGCTTGCGAGCCAGCCGCGCACGCGGATCTGATCGCCGACGCGGACGTCGGAGACCCGGTCGCGAATGTACTCGTCGTCGGAGATCAGGTGATTGTTGGACAACTGATTCATATCGAACGAATCCCAGGCGGCCCGGTCTCTTGTCTTGACGTTGCAGGTAAAAATGCCGTTCCAAAAGTCGATCTTGTGGAGTCGGTCGTTGGCGGTGTTGTCGCCCCAAATGACGCAGACGTCGAGCATGTTCAGATGGTCGTTTGCCAGTAGGTGCATGCGACTGTTGCCGTCGTGATGGCGATACGAGACGATCATGCCGTAGAGCTCGTAGTCGTACTGCGGCTGGATCAGGTAGCTGACGCCGTTGTAGATTGCATCGAAGGGTTTCTTACGCGTTTGCTTCTGGACCGGCTCGGAGAGAACCTCGGGCCGGTAATCGACGTTGCGTGGCAATTCGTTCCGGTGCCAGAAAGACACCAGCAGCCAGACGAAGCTCGTCGCGATTACGGTGCTGCTCGCTTTCATCGTACGGAGTGTAGACCTTGGAGACTGCCGCGCTGCCGATGCAGCTCCCACTTTTGAAGATTTACGGGCCCAACGACAGAATCACCCAATGCCTCTGCTGATTTTTGCGCTTGTGCTGCTCGTGCTGGTGTTCGGCCCGGGCCTGTGGGTCAAACGAGTGCTGGCACGGTATTCGAAACCGGCCGATCGCTATCCGGGAACCGGCGCCGAGCTCGCGCGCCACCTGCTCGATCTCAACGGCCTCGACGCCGTGACCGTCGAGGAGACGCAGCACGGCGACCACTACGATCCGACCGCCAAGGCCGTGCGCCTGACTCCCGACAAGTTTGCCGGACGCTCGCTGACGGCGATCACCGTGGCGGCGCACGAGGTCGGTCACGCGCTGCAGGATCATCACGGCTACGGGCCCCTGCGGGTCAGGACTCGGCTGGTTCAGATGATTCAGCCGGTGCAGAAGATCGGCGCCGGGATCCTGATGGTGTCGCCCTTCATCGGCGCGCTCACGCGCGCACCCGGGCTGGGGGCACTGATGTTTGTAGGCGGCCTGCTCACCCTGTTGTCCGCCACGGTCGTGCACTTCGTTACGCTTCCCACCGAGATCGACGCGAGCTTCGGCCGCGCGTTGCCGCTCTTG
>JBFGFX010000150.1:0-8646 GCA_041579335.1 Woeseiaceae bacterium
ACCCCTGACGCCGAAGCGCTAGAAAATCTCGGTTCGACCCCATTTTACGCCTTGCCGATCGCGAGCACCTTTGCGCCGCGCACGTGGCCTGCTCGCAGCGAATTGAGCGCCTCGTTCGCCGCTTCGAGCGGATAGGTCTCCACCTCGGGCTTGATGCCCGCCTCGGCGGCGACGTGCAGGAACGACTGGATGTCCGCAGCGGTCACGTTGGCGATCGACTTCAAGCTCTTTTCCCGCCAGAGCTGCGACGCGTAGTCGATGCCCGCCATCAGATGCTTGTCGTGATCTTCCTTGCGGATCGCGTTGATGACCAGCCGACCGCCGGGCCTCAAGGCCTCGAGCGCTGCCAACACCGGACGCCAGGCCGGCGTCGTGTCGATGATCGCGTGCAACGGCTCGGGCGGCGCGTCGTCGGTGTCGCCGCTCCAGGCGGCGCCCAGTTCCAACGCGAACTCGCGTTCCTTGCGACTGCGAGCGAACACGTAGACGGGCGAGTCCGGATAGAGAAAACGCGTGATCTTCAGGACGAGATGCCCGGATCCACCGAAGCCGGTGAGGCCCAGGATCTCGCCGTTTCGGATCCCGGTGCGGATCAGGGCCCGATAGCCGACGCCGCCGGCGCACAGGAGCGGCGCGGCTTCGTAGTCGGTGAACACGTCCGGGATCGGATAGGCGTAGCGCTCGTGGGCGGTCATGTACTCGGCGTAACCGCCGTTGACGTCACGGCCGGTCGCGACGAACGCGTCGCTCAAGTTCTCGTCGTGCTCGCCGGTGGAGCGAAAGATCCAACCGACGCCGACGCGGTCGCCGATCTCGAAACGGGATGCCTCGCGCCCGATGGCTGCGACGCAGCCGACGACTTCGTGCCCCGGCACGACCGGCAGCGACCGCGGAGGCGTCCTGCCCTCGATCTCGTCGAGCTCGGTGTGGCAAACGCCGCAGGCCGAAACGCGGATCAGCACTTCGTGGTCGCCTGGCTCGGGCGTCGGGATGTCGGCCAGCGTCAGCGGCTCGGGATTCTCGTCGAGTGAGGCGATGGCGTGCAGCAGCATGGCTTTCATGGCGTCAGAACAGGCGTCGCAATCGGCAGAAGGCGATGCGCGTGCCTCTCATGCGCCCCGTCGGGTAGCTCGCGCAAATGCAGATGCGGCATAGCCAACGCCAATGCGCCAACGAGAATCAGGGTTGCGCCGGTCAACCGTCGTAGCGCCGGTCGCCGCGACCATCGAGATAGTGTCTGCGCGGACGCGCCGGCGACGAGTAGCGCCGGCAACGTGCCGAGCCAGAATGCGAGCATTACGAGGGCGCCGCTCGTTACGTCGCCACTGGTCGCGGCGATCGCGACGGCGCTGTAGACGAGGCCGCAGGGTAATGCGCCCCACAGTAAACCGGCCGCGAAGGCGCGCGGCCCGGTCGTGACCGGCAGCAGGTGCTTTGCCAGCGGTGAGAGCTTGCGCCAGATAACCGCGCCGCCCGATTCCAGATAGCGCAGCGTGTCCAGATTGAACAGCAAATTCAGACCGAGGGCGACCACCAGCGCGGCTGCGACGATCCGTAAGGCCGCGAGCCCGGTTTCGACGCCGGACATCTTCGTGAGCACCAGGCCGGCGGCGCCGGCGACCGCGCCGAGGAGTACGTAAAGACCGAGTCGGCCCGAATTGTACGCGAGCCTGCGCAGCACGTTGTCGAGTCTCCGCTCCGAATGCCGCTGGTTCTCGAACAGGACGACGATCGGCCCGCACATGCCGAGACAGTGTCCGCTGCCGAAGAATCCGGCGAGAAACGCGACCGGCAGCAGGACCTCGAGGTTCATTCGTCCCGGTCCGTCGCGTCGTCGCCCGCCGTAGGCGTCCGCGGCGCGCGGTCGTCATCCAAGATCACGCTCCAGGCCGGGGTCTCCAGGTCGTCGAACTGCCCCGAGCGCGTCGCCCAAAAGAACGCGCCGACCGCTATGCCGAGCAGCAACAGGCCGAGCGGAATCAACAGATACAGGATCGTCACGCCCGCGCCTTCTCGGACGCCGCTGCTCGTCCGCGCGTTCGGCGATCGTGCAAAGGCGTCGGCTCCGGTCGCTGTAGGCGCAGCGCATTGGCCACGACGATCAGCGAGCTCACGGACATTCCGATGGCCGCCATCCACGGCGCGAGCGCACCGAACGCGGCCAGCGGCACGGCCGTCAGGTTGTAGGCGATCGCCCAGAGGACGTTCTGCCGAATGATCTGTCGGGTCTTGATCGAGAGCCGAGCCGCATCGACCACGGAACCCAAGCGTCTGCCGAGCACGATCGCGTCGGCGCTCGCGCGCGCCAACGCGGTGCCGGCATCGACGGCAATCGACGCATCGGCGGACGCCAGCACCGGTGCATCGTTGATGCCGTCCCCGACCATGAGCACGCGCATGCCGCGTTCGCGGAGACTGCTGACGAGCTCGACTTTGTCGGCGGGCGTCAGGTTGGCGTGCCAGTCTTTGATGCCCAGCGCTTTCGCGACCGCCGAGACCGGCGCCTCCCGGTCGCCGCTCGCGATCATGACCCCGTACCCCAAGCGTTTGAGGCCCGCGATCGCGGCCGCCGCGTCGCTCCGCAGCTCGTCGCCGATCTTGAATCGCGCCAGAATCCCCGAGCTGTCGCCCAGGTAAACGTCCGTCAGCGCATCGAGATCGGCATCAGCCGACTTAGGCTTCGAATTGCCGAGCTCGGCGACGTAGCGCAGGCTGCCGATCCGGTAGCGCACGCCGCTCACCACGGCCTCGACGCCGCAGCCGGGCTGCGCCGACGCCGTTGTCGTCTCGTGCGCGCCGCTGCGGTGGAAACGCGAAAAAGCTCGCGCGAGGACGTGCTCGGAGCAGGTCTCGATCGCGGCGGCGATCTCCAAGTAGCGCGCCGCGTCGCCGCCGCCCGCGAGCACCTCGGTCTCGACGATCGTCGGCCGTCCGGCCGTGAGCGTCCCCGTCTTGTCGAACACGATGATCGGTTCGCGCGTCAGCACCTCGAGCACCCGGGACTTGACCAGCAGGAACCCGTTACGCGCCAGTCTCGATGCCGCGGCCGCCAATGCTGCCGGGGTCGCGAGGGCCAGCGCACAGGGGCAGGTGACGACCAGAGTCGCGAGCACGACCTCGAACGCGCGCGAGGGATCGATACCGAGCCAGGCCACGCCGGTCGCGCTCGCGATAGCGATGACGGCAAGCACGAACCTGCTCGCGATGCGGTCGGCCAAGAGCGCGATTCGCGGCCGGTCGGCTTTGGCGCGGTCCAGCAGGCGTCCGATCTCGGCCAGGCTCGTCGCCGCGCCGGTGCGGCTCACCTCGACGGTCGCCGTGCCCATGCGATTGATGCTGCCCGCGATCACGTCCATGCCCGCTTTGCGCACCACCGTCACGGATTCACCCGTCAGCAGGGACTCGTCGATCGCGAGCTCCCCCGACAGCACGCGGCCGTCGGCCGGCACGACCTCACCGGGACGCAGCAGAACGGTGTCGCCGACTCGCACCTCGTCGAGCGTGACCACCAGGGGGTCGCCGTTTCGCACGCACGTCGCGGTTTCGGGCAGCAGCCGGGCCAGCGCCTGCGTGTAGTCGTCCGCACGATGGCGCGTGCGCATCTCGAGGTAACGAGCGGCACTCAGGAACAGCACGAACATCGCCACGGAATCGAAGTAGATCTCACCGGTGCCCAACAGCGTCGCCCGCACGGAGGCGAGGAAGGCAGCCGCAATGGCGACCGCGACAGGTAGGTCCATGCCCGGCGAGCCCGTGCGAATGCCGCGAAGCGCGCCGACGAAGAACGGCCGTGCGGAATAGAAGACGATCGGTATGCTGACGAGCAGGCTCACGATGCGTAGGAACTGCTCGATGTGCGTTTCGATGCCGAATCGCGCGCCCGCATACAGCGCGACGGCGAACATCATGACCTGCATGCCGGCGGCGGCGGCGACGACGAGCCGGCGCAGCGCCGTGCGCTGCTCCGAGGCGTTGGCGTCGGCCCCCAGTCCGGCGACGATCGGCTGGGGCTTGAAACCTATTCGGGCAATGGCGCCAAGCAGCTCGCTGAATCGCAGCGCCCCGGCATCCCAGCGGATGACGGCTCGGCGGGTCGCCGGGTTGATCGACAGCTCGTCGATCGCATCGAGTCGCCTGAGCGCGTTCTCGAGCAGCCAGACGCAGGCCGAACAGTAGATGCCGCCGATATCGAGCGTGACCTCGGCCGTGCCGCCGTCACGATACACGTAGCGATTGATGAGATCTTCGCGATCATAACGGTCCCAGGCGGCGAGCTCGGCGCGCAGTCGCAGTTCTGCCTGCGGCTCACTGCGGTGCTCGTAGAACGCCGCGAGGCCGCTGCCGTGAATGAACTCCGCGACCGCCTTGCAACCCACGCAGCAGACCGGCTGGTTGAGGCAGCCCAAGCGCGCGTAGATCGGCGCGCCGCCCGGCAAGGGCTCGCCGCAGTGAAAGCACGGCCGCTCGATCGGCATGTCAGCGATCCGCTGGCTGCGCGATTTCGCTCGCCGCGTCCGGCTCGGTGACCAGCTCATCGGGATTGGCGATAGCGAGGTAGATGGCCAGCAGGCAGCCCGCGACGGTCAGCGCGGGGATCGCGATCACAAGCCAGACCATCTCGTTGTGGTACCAGGGGCCGTGGCCCGATTCATTCGCGGCGCGCATGTCAATACCCTCCCGTCGGGCCGCGGAATCGGCTTTCCTCGACCACCCGGATCGTCGGATCGTCTAGCGCCTCGAGCACGAACTCGATGCGCTGACCGCCGACCGCCATCTCGTGCGGCGCGGTCACCGACGTCGGCAGCGTGTAGACGGATTCGGCGCCCACGGCCACGCGCGTCTCGGTCTGTATCGCGGCGCCGTCGAGACCGCGGACGCTGAGCGTGTACTCGTGATCGCGATTGTGTTTGTTGATGATCCTCAGAGTATAGTTGTTTTCGATACCGCGCCTGCCCGCGTCTCTGTACAAGGTGTTGCGGTCCCGAAGCACGTCGAGGATCACCGGCTGGCGCAGCAGCATGGAGGACGCGAGCGTGATGACCAGCGCGCTCAACACCAGGCTGTAAACGACGGTTCGCGGCCGAATGATCTTGTAGCCTTGATGGTGCAGCGCGTGTTCCGTGCTGTAGCGGATGAGCCCACGAGGGTAGCTCATCTTATCCATCACGCTATCGCAGGCGTCTATGCACGCCGCACAGGCGATGCATTCATACTGCAGGCCGTCGCGGATGTCGATGCCGGTGGGGCAGACCTGAACGCACATCGTGCAGTCGATGCAGTCGCCAAGGCCTTGCGCTTTGTAGTCGACGTTGCGCTTGCGGCGGCCGCGCGGTTCACCGCGTTCCTCATCGTAGGTGATGATCAGCGAGTCCTTGTCGAACATTGCGCCCTGGAAGCGAGCGTACGGGCACATGTACTTGCACACCTGCTCGCGCATGAACCCGGCGTTACCGTAAGTCGCAAAGCCGTAGAATAGGACCCAGAACCATTCCCAGCCGCCGGCAGACAGCGTGACCAGGCCGGCGGTGAGCTCGCGCACCGGCACGAAGTAGCCGACGAACGATAGGCCGGTGATCAGCGCCAAGGTGACCCAGCAGAGCTGCTTGGTCGCTTTCTTGACGAATTTGTCGAAGCTCCATGGTGCGTTGTCCAGCTTGATTCGCTTGCCGCGATCGCCTTCGATCAGGCGTTCGATCCAGGTAAATGCTTCGGTCCACACGGTCTGCGGACAGGCGTAGCCGCACCATAGCCGGCCGGCCAACGCGGTAAAGAAGAACAGGCTTACCGCCAGGATGATGAGCAGCAAGGCGAGATAGAAGAAATCCTGGGGCCAGAGCGTCAAGCCGAAGATGTAGAACTTGCGGGCCGGGAGGTCGAACAGAATCGCCTGTCGCCCGTCCCAGATCAGCCAAGGTGCGCCGTAGAAAATGCCGAGCAGGACGAACATCGAGAGCCGTCTGAGCGTTGTGTAGCGGCCTTTGATCTCCCGCGGATAGACCTTGTCCTCGCTGCGATAGAGGGCGCCGTATTCGTAGCCCGAGGACTTTTTACCCATTAGAGGAACCTTAGGGTTTGCGCGGCCAGTTGCGCTTCCGTCGCACCATGCGCAGCACGAACCAGCCGCTGATCCACGCGTGCGCCCATAGGAAGAAAAAACCGATGGCGTAACCCGCGTTACGACTCTCGATGAACGAGAGGTCTATGGCATCGACGAGCACGAGCGGATCGACGAACGCGAACAACAGCATCGTGAAAATCGCCGACGACAGGAACGATAGCCACGTAAGCACAGCGATCTTCTGCGCGTCGCGTGACCATTCGACTACTTCGTCGTCGGCGGCCATGAGGCTACTCGACGCCGGAGCTCCGCGAGAGGCTGTAGACGTAGGCCGTCAGGATCCGTGCCCGATCCTTGCCGATGAAATTCTCGTTCGCCGGCATCACGCCGTTGCGTCCCTCGACGATGCTCTTGCGCACTTCGGTCTCCGAGCTGCCGTAGAGCCACACGTCGTCGATCAGGCTGGGCCCGCCCAAGAGCTGGTTGCCGGCGCCGTCGACGCCGTGGCAGGCGCTGCAGAACGTCACGTATTTGCCGTGGATCGGCGACCCGGTGTCGAGTCCGTCCGCCATAGAGCGGACGTAGGTGACCATCGCGTCGAGATCGTCGCCGAGAGCGGCCGACAACGACGGCATGATGCCGCTGCGGCCGTTGAGAATCGTGTACTCGATCTGCGCCGGCTCGCCCCCGTACAGCCAGTCGTCGTCGACCAGGTTCGGGAACCCGGGCGCGCCGCGGGCTGTCGACCCGTGGCACTGCGCGCAGTAGTTCGCGTACAGGCTCTGTCCGATGCCGAGTGCCTCCTCGTCGTGGACGAGCTCGGCGACCTCCATGGCGCCGTACTTCGCGAAGATCGGCCCGTAGCGTTCCTCGGCCGCCTGCACCTCGCGCTCGTACTGCTCCTCCTGCGACCAACCGAGGACGCCGCCGAAGCTGCCGAGGCCCGGATACACGATCAGATACACGCCGCTGAATACGATCGTGATGACGAACAGATACAGCCACCACATCGGCAGCGGGTTGTTGAGCTCCCGTATGTTCTCGTCCCAGACGTGCGATTCCGATTCCTTGATGTCCTCGTCCGACTGCCGCTGCCGATTGGTCCACACGATCAGCCAGAAGCACGCCAGCAGTGACAGGACGGTGCCTACAATGACGTACCAGCTCCACGCGCTGCTCATTGTGCTTGCTCCGTTTCGTCGTTCTTGGGCGGACTGCGGTCGTCACTGAGCGGTAGCCGTGACGCCGCCTCGTAGTCGGCCTTGCGCTTCTTGCTGAACACCCAGAAACAGAGTCCGATGAAGAGCACGAGCAGGAGGGCCGTGACGAGTCCGCGAAAAAGTCCGATGTCCATCGCAGCCGTTCCTTATCGTGCCGATCGCACGGTGCCGAGGTTCTGCAGGTAGGCGACCAGGGCATCGAGCTCCGTCATGCCGGCAACGGCGGCGGGCGCCGCTTCGATCTCCTCGTCGGTGTACGGATCGCCAAGCGTCTTGAGCGCGCGCATCTTACGCTTAAGGAGCTCGCCGTCGACCATCTTGCGTGCCAGCCAAGGGTAGCCGGGCATGTTGGAATCGGGCACCAGATCCTGCGGCTTGATCAGATGAATGCGGTGCCACTCGTCGCTGTAGCGCCTGCCGACTCGTGCCAGATCGGGCCCGGTGCGCTTCGAGCCGAACTGGAACGGTCTGTCATAGACGAACTCGCCCGCGACCGAGTACGGCCCGTAGCGCTCGGTCTCGCTGCGGAACGGCCGTATCTGCTGCGAGTGGCACCCGTAGCAGCCTTCCGCGATATAGACGTCGCGGCCGGCGAGCTCCAGCGCCGGATAGGGCTTGACGCCTTCGTACGGCTCGGTGACCGACGCGCTCAGCATCAGAGGGATGATCTCGACCAGCCCGCCGATGCTGATCACCACGGCGATCAGGATGGCCATCAGGTTGATGCTCTTCTCGATCTTGTCGTGTTTCATCTCGATCGCCTCAGGCCGGCTGAATGATGGGGGCCGGTTCCGGCTTGACGTCCGCGATCGTCCGATAGACGTTGTAGACCATCACGAGCATGCCGCCGAAGAACACCAGTCCGCCGAGTAGACGCAGCCCGTAATACGGGTATGTGAACTTGACGGTCTCGATGAACGAGTAAGTCAGCGTGCCGTCGTCGTTGAAGGCGCGCCACATGAGGCCCTGCGTGATGCCGGAAATCCACATCGATACGGCGTACAGCACGACGCCGATCGTAGACGTCCAGAAATGCACGTCGACCAGCTTGGTCGAATACATGCCTTCTTTGTTGTAAAGGCGGGGAATCAGGCAATAGAGCGTGCCGATGGTCATCATCGCGACCCAGCCGAGGGCGCCTGAATGCACGTGACCGATGGTCCAGTCGGTGTAGTGGGAGAGGGCGTTGACGGTCTTGATCGACATCATCGGACCCTCGAAGGTCGACATGCCGTAGAAGGACAGCGACACGATCATGAACTTCAATATCGGATCCGTGCGCAGCTTGTGCCAGGCGCCGGACAGCGTCATGATGCCGTTGATCATGCCGCCCCACGACGGAGCGAGCAGCACCACCGAGAACAACAT
>JBFGFX010000151.1:0-8516 GCA_041579335.1 Woeseiaceae bacterium
CAACACGACGATACCGTCGTCGGGCAAGGTTCTTACCGGTGGTGTCGACGCGCACGCGTTGCACCGGCCGAAGCGCTTCTTCGGTGCCGCGCGCAACATCGAGGAGGGCGGCAGCCTGACGATCCTCGCGACCGCGCTGGTCGACACCGGGTCGAAGATGGACGAGGTCATCTACGAGGAATTCAAGGGCACCGGCACCATGGAGAGCCATCTGGATCGCCGCATCTCCGAGAAACGCGTGTTCCCGGCGATCAACATCAACCGTTCCGGCACGCGCAAAGAAGAGCTCTTGACCGAGCCCGACGAGCTGCAGAAACTGTGGGTGCTGCGCAAGGTGCTGCATCCGATGGACGAGCTCGCGGCGGTCGAATTCCTGATCAACAAGATGCAGGATACGAAGACCAACGCCCAGTTCTTCGAGGCGATGAAGCGGTAGGGAACCGCCCGTCAGGTCGCCCGTCAGGCAGGTGAATGCTCCTGCGTAACCTGCACTCCCGCCGTCCATGGCGGTCGGACGGGCTCCTACACAGGGCGACCTAGTTAGCTGCGCGCGGCGTCCACGCTCCAGATGCCGCTCCCCTTGGCGGCGATGTACAGAAAAATGAAGCAGTACAACACGGCCGCATCGCCGCGGTTCATGATCGGCAGCCAAGCCTCGGTGCTGAAATGCGCCATCCAATATGCGGCGGCCATCAGGCCGCTGGCCAGAAATGCCACGGGCGCCGTGAACAGGCCGATCATGATCATCGCGCCACCGATCAGCTCGATGCCGCCGGCGATGTAGGTGATGTGCCAGGGCGGATCGAAGCTCGCGGGCGGAAAGCCGAGCAGCTTTTGGCTGCCGTGCCAGAAGAAAACGAATCCCGACACGATGCGCAGCAGCGCGTAGGTCTGATCCACGTACGCTTTCATGAACTGCATAGTCTTGGTCCTCCTCTTTTATTATTCGTCGTCTAGCCAGCGCGGTAAGCGCCCGCCGGGCATTTCTCTCGAGAACAAGCACGCTAAGAATAGCACTAACCGGGTCCTGCACTAGGGGCGCGGCACAAATGATCCAGCGGGATCAAAAGGGCGCTCAGGACCGGAAGCGCCGTATTGTCTGTGCGACGCAATATTCGCCGGAATTGACTATTGGCGCCGGCGGGTCGAGTCGGTAACGTCGGCCCCGCAGGTGGACAACGGGAGGCAACGTGAGCGTAAATCTGACCAAAACGGACCGCACCTCGATCAGTCGCCACGCGGAGCGCGGCAGCTATGACCGCGACGAAGCGTACCGCATTCTCGACGAGGCGCTGGTCGCGCACGTCGGCGTCGATACCGGCAGCGGCGTGATGGTGATCCCGATGACGTTTGCGCGCGTCGACGACGAGCTGATTCTCCACGGCGCCGTCGCCAGCCGGTGGCTGAGCAGCTTCGACGGTGGCCGCGACGTTTGCGCCTGTGTGACCCTGCTCGACGGCTTGGTGCTGGCGCGCTCCGCCTTCTCGCATTCGATGAACTATCGTTCCGTCGTGGCCTTCGGTCGCGCAACGGTGGTGACCGACATCAGGGAAAAGCAGGCGGCCTTCGAGGCGTTGCTCGAGCATCTGGTCCCGGGTCGCTGGGACGATTCGCGGCAACCGAACGAGAAGGAGATCGGCGCGACGACGGTGCTCAAGATGAAGATCGATGAGGCGAGCGTCAAAGCAAGGCGCGGGCCGCCGAAAGACGTAGAAAAAGACTATGAGCTCGATTACTGGGCGGGCGTGATACCGTTCTCGCTCGAAGCGGGTGCGCCGATCGCCGATCCGGCCATGCGCCGGCCGCGCGCCGCGCCGGCTTACGCGACGGACTACCGGCGGCCGGGCAGCGGCGCCAAGCCGGCGGTCGTGCGACAGCCATCGAGCTGATCCGTCACGGCGCGTCCCAGGCGTGATATGGGACCGGTCGACCGGCGTCGAATTCGCGCTGGTCGGCGGCCAGCTCGACGTAGCCATCCGTGCCGTGGAGCGACGTGAAATCACCCGAGGTGTTCGGAGGACGCGGCGTGGCTTGGCGGCGGCCGTCGTTTGCGGTCCGTACCTTGACCGGCAGGAAATACGTCAGCGGCGCCTCGAACGTCACCGCTTCGTCGAGAATTACCCAGTCCGCCCCTCGGTCTCGGCATCCGCTGGCCTCAAGCAACGCCGGCAGGACGTAATGGCGGCAACAGACCAGCGACGACACCGGGTTGCCGGGCAGCGCGAATACGGCTTGGCCGACGCGACCGACGCCGAACCACATCGGCTTCCCCGGCCGCTGGCTGATCTTGTGGAACACGAGCTCGACGCCCAAGTCGGCGAGTACCTTCGGCACGAAGTCCGCCTTGCCCATGGAGACGCCGCCGCTCAGCACCAGCACGTCGGCCGCCGCGAGATGTGCGGCGATCCGCTCGGCGAGCAGCTCGGGCTCGTCTCGCAGATGGTCGTGCCGGCAGTCGGTGAAGCCTTGCTGCGATAGCAGCGCGACCAACGCCGGGCCGTTCGACAGGCGCACCTGATGAGGCGCTACTGGGGCGCCGGCAGCCACGAGCTCGTTGCCGGTCGAGATCACGCGGATCGTCGGCGAACGGGCGACCTCGACCCGATCCAGGCCCGCCGACGCGATGATTGCGATGTCCATCGGCGAGACGATGCCGCCCGGCGAGAGGACCTCGACGCCGGCCTGGTGGTCGGAGCCACGAGCGTGCACGTATTGCCCCGCGGACGGCTGGTAGCCGGCCTCGATCTCGGCAAAACCGGCGGCGATACGCAGGCGCTCGACCGGAATGATCGTGTCGGTGCCGTCGGGCAGCACGGCGCCGGTCATGACTTCGACACAGTCGGCAGCATCGGTGAGGGGCTGCATAGGATCGCCGGCATGCTGCGTCGAGGCAACGCGAAAACGGCGCGCACCGCTATCGAAGCGCGTGAAGTCGATCGCGATGCCGTCCATCATCACGCGATCGAACGGCGGCTGATCGCGCTCCGCGTGTATCGACTGGTGCAGCACCCGGCCGACCGCGGCGTCGAGCGGTACGGCATCCGCATCGAAGCGCCGCATCGACGCGGTGATCGCTGCGCGGGCTTCAGCGGTGCTCAGCACAAGGGGTCACTCTCGGGCGATGGCACGATAGCCGATGTCGGTTCGATGATACTCGCCTGGCCAGCTGATGCGGTCGACGGCCCGGTACGCAGCCCTCTGCGCCTCGGACACGCGCTCGCCCAGGCCGACGACGCACAAGACGCGACCGCCATTCGTTACGACGCGATCGCCGACGAGCGCCGTGCCGGCATGAAAGACGATCGCTTCGTCGACATCGTCGAGACCTCGGATCTCCCGCCCCTTCTCGTAGGCCGACGGATAACCGCCGGCCGCCATCACCACGCCGACCGCGGCGCGGGGATCCCATTCGGCCCGCTGCTCGGTCAGCGTGCCGTCCAGCGCGGCCTGGCACAGTCGGACGAGATCGGACCTCAAGCGGGCCATGATCGGTTGAGTCTCCGGGTCGCCGAAACGGCAGTTGTACTCCAGCACCTTCGGCGTCCCGTCCGGCGTGATCATCAGACCAGCGTAGAGGAACCCCCGGTACGGCATGCCCTCGTCGGCGAGGCCGGCCAGGGTGGGGCGAATCACTTCGTCCATGATGCGCTTCTCGAGCGCCGGTGTGACGACCGGGGCGGGCGAATAGGCGCCCATGCCGCCGGTGTTCGGACCGCTGTCGCCGTTGTCGCGCGCTTTGTGATCCTGCGAGGTTGCCAGCGGCAACACGTCCTGGCCGTCCGCAATGACGATGAAGCTCGCCTCCTCGCCTTGTAGGAACTCCTCGACCACGATGCAGCTGCCGGCCTCACCGAAGCGTCCGGCGGACAGCATGTCCTCCGCCGCGCCGATCGCTTCATCGGTCGTGGCGGCCACGACGACGCCTTTGCCGGCGGCGAGCCCGTCCGCTTTGACGACGATCGGCGCGCCGCACTCGAGGATGTAGTCGCGGGCGGCCTTGAGCTCGGTGAAGCTCGAGTAGGCGGCGGTCGGTATCCGGTGCCGTTCGAGGAAGCGCTTGGTGAAGTCCTTCGACCCTTCGAGCCGTGCGGCCGCTCGGCTCGGGCCGAAACACCTGAGGCCCGTCTGCTCGAAGCGGTCGACGATGCCGGCGACCAGCGGCACCTCGGGCCCGATCAGGCTCAGGTCGACGGCTTCGCTTTTGGCGAGCTCGATCAGCCCGTTGATATCGTCCGCCGCGATATCGACGTTGCGGACCTTGGGCTCGCGTGCCGTGCCGGCGTTGCCCGGCGCCACGATTACCTCGGATACGCGCTCGGACTGCGCACATTTCCAGGCCAACGCGTGCTCGCGTCCGCCGCTGCCAACGACTAGTACTCTCACCCGTTCACCCTCAGTGTCGAAAATGCCGCATGCCGGTGAAGACCATCGCCAAGCCGTGCTCGTTCGCCGCGGCAATGACCTCGTCATCCCGCATCGAGCCGCCGGGCTGAATCACCGCCGCGATGCCGTGCTGCGCCGCCGCGTCGAGGCCGTCACGGAACGGGAAGAAAGCGTCCGAGGCCAGGACCGAAGCCTCGAGCGAGAGGCCTTCGTCGGCCGCCTTCATCGCCGCGATCCTGGTGCTGTAGACCCTACTCATCTGCCCCGCGCCGATGCCGACGGTCGCTCGGTCCCGACAAAACACGATCGCGTTGGACTTCACGTATTTGACCACGCGCCAGGCGAACAACAGGTCGCGGATCTGATCGGCGTCGGGCGCCTTTTCCGTCACGACCTTGAGCTCGTTCGCACCAATCTTGCCGGCATCGGCCGTCTGCACGAGCAGGCCGCCGGCGACCTTCTTGAAATCGTAACCTACGCCGGCGTTGGTGGACATCTCGCCCGTGCGCAGCACGCGGACGTTCACCTTCTCCGCCAACGCCGCCAGTGCGTCGTCGTCGAATTCGGGCGCCACGATCACCTCCACGAACTGGCGGTCGATGATCGTCCGCGCCGTCGCTCCATCGACCGGTCGGTTGAACGCGATGATGCCGCCGAAAGCCGACGTCGGGTCGGTCGCGAACGCGCGATCGTAAGCGTCACCGATGCTCGCGCTCTCGGCTACGCCGCAGGGGTTCGCGTGCTTGACGATGACGCAGGCGGGATCGTCGAACTGCCGGACGCACTCGAGCGCGGCGTCGCCGTCGGCGATGTTGTTGTACGACAGCGATTTCCCCTGCAGCTGCCGCGCCGCCGCGAGTGAGCCGCCCACCGGCGTCTGATCGCGATAGAACGCCGCTTCTTGATGAGGATTCTCTCCGTAGCGTAACTTCTGGATGCGCCCGCCCGAATACAGGAACCGCTCGCCGAGAGTCTCATTTTTTTCCGGGGCCGACAGGTAGCAGGTGATGGCCGTGTCGTAGCTCGCGGTATGCGCGAACGCTTTCGCGGCCAGCCGGCAGCGGTAGTCGGCGGTCAAATCGTCGTCTTCGAGTTTGGCGAGGATCTCTTCGTAGTCGTCGGGATCGACCACGACGGCGACACCGTCGTGGTTCTTCGAAGCCGCGCGAATCATCGCGGGACCGCCGATGTCGATGTTCTCGACGGCATCCTCGAAGGTCGCGTCCGGACGGCTCACGGTCTCTTCGAACGGGTAGAGATTCACGGCAAGCAGGTCGATCGGCTCGATGCCGTGTTCGCGCATGACCGCCTCGTCCTGGCCGCGCCGACCGAGCAGGCCGCCGTGGATGATCGGATGCAGGGTCTTGATGCGGCCTCCCATGATCTCCGGAAAACCCGTGCGGCTGGCCACTTCGATCGACGGCACGCCCGCGTTAGCGAGTTGCCGGCACGTGCCGCCCGTGGACAGTATCTCTACGCCCAATTCGTGCAGCCCTTTGGCGAAAGGGACCAGCCCACGCTTATCCGATACGCTGATAAGCGCTCTGCGTACTTTGAACATGCAAGGCCTTTAACGCTTGATCACTGGATGATCGAGTATGTCTTCAGTTTCTTGCGCAGCGTGCCGCGGTTGATCCCGAGAATGCCTGCTGCCTTGCTCTGGTTCCCTTGCGTGAAATCCATGACGGCCCGAAACAACGGTTCTTCCACTTCGCCGATCACCAGCTCGTAGAGATCGCCCGGCCGATCTCCGTTAAGGCTGGCGAAATATTGATGCAGTGCCTCCTCCGTGTGCTTGCGAAGCGGTTTGTTGTTTCGTAGGGCCGATTTCTCTTTCTTTCTCTTGGAATTTTTGGTCGCCACTTTTTTGCAGTTCCTAAAGGGCTGTCATCGTTACGGAGTCTTCCGACGGCGCCTCGAACGCGGTCAATGAACCGTCCCCTCTCTGACGGTCAAAGTAGCTCCGCGTAAGGCGAATCTGCTCGGAAGCGCTGTCGACGCGCACTACCTGGGAGCGAAAAGACTCGGAATCTCTAAGCTCGCTGCAATACCAGGAAAGGTGCTTGCGCGCCACCCGAACCCCGGTTGCCTCCCCATAAAACCGGTATAGGTCGCGTAGGTGTTCGAGGATGATATCACGGACCTCGCGTATTTCTAGCGGTGCAATTTTCTTGCCGGTTTTGAGGAAATGGTTCAATTCGCGAAAGAACCACGGCCGCCCCTGCGCGGCTCTGCCGATCATCAAAGCGTCAGCAGAGCTTATGCGAAGAACTTCAAGCGACTTCTCTGAAGTCGTTATATCTCCATTCGCAATGACCGGAATCGACACCGCTTTCTTGATGCGCGCGATCGTGTCGTACTCGGCATCGCCCCGATAACGACACGCACGCGTGCGGCCATGGACCGCAATCGCCGCGACGCCGCTAGTTTGTGCGATGCGGGCGATCTCCACGCCGTTTTTGTGCTCCGTGTCCCACCCGGTTCGCATCTTCAACGTCACCGGCACGGTGACCGCGCCGACGACCGCCTCGAGAATCGCTCGCACCAACAACGGATCCTTTAGCAGCGCCGAACCGGCCAGCTGCCGGCACACTTTCTTCGCCGGGCAACCCATGTTGATGTCGACGATCTGTGCACCGCGGTCCACGCACAGCCGCGCTGCTTCCGCCATCGCCAGCGGATCGGCGCCCGCGATCTGTACCGCCCGCGGCTCCGCGTCTTGGTCGATGTCCAAACGCCGGCGCGACTTGGGCGACTGCCACAGGCGTATGTCCGCAGTGGTCATCTCCGACGTGGTCATGCCCGCGCCGAAACGGCGGCACAGCTTGCGAAAGGGTGCGTCGGTCACACCGGCCATCGGCGCGAGCAGGAACGGACTCTCGAGCCGGTACGGTCCGATCCTCACGGCGTCTTGAAATCCTCGATCGCGCAGCGAACTCGACCGGACGACACTCGGTAACAGACATTCAGCTTGAAACCGGTGGCGTCGGGAGACGGCGAGGCGATGGTGATGACCGCGGTGAAGTCGCCGCCTGCGGCCACGGGACTGCTCGGATCAGCGTCTCCGGCGAGGTATTCGTTCGGCTCCAGAACGCGGCTGCCGATGATCTCTTCGTAGCGATCGGTGAGCGAAACGTGCACCAGCGGGTAGGGCAGCGCTTGCGACGAGCGGTTCGCTATGCGCGAGTAGATGGTCAAGAGCTCGTCGTCCTCGCCCGTGCTGCCGCTGGTCGCCTCGAACTGCCAACCTTTGATGTCCCATTTCGGCGTCACCGGATTGCCGAACATCCGATAGATCGATCCGATCGTGCGGTTGAACGTATCATTGGTGGCCAACGTCTCGCGGGCCGTATGCACGTATTGGCCGGCAAGCAAGAGGCCCAACAGCACGATACCCGCGATCCAGCGTTTGCCGCCTGCGAGAAGAGTGCGCGCCTTCTCGGTGCGGGTCATCATGTACGTGTCGACGAGCGATCCCGGGTCGGCGATCGGCGGCAGCTCGACTTCGCCGGTATCCGTATCGCGCGCTAGAGCGCCGTGAACGACGTCGCCTTCCATGACGATGGTCTCGACCACCGGCGAGCCGTCCTCGTTGGTCATCGCGGCGGCAAGCTCTTCGTCTTTCATTGCGCGCAACAGCTTCTCGTCGATCTGCATATTGCCGGTCATCGCCGCCAGGTCGGCAACACCGTCGTCGTCTTCAGCATCCGCGCCGGCTTGCTCCGCTGCGTCGCCGTCGGCCTCGCCGTTCGCTTCCGCGGTTTCGTGCTTGATCGCATCCTCGGCTTCGGCGATGGCGCGCTCGAACTCGCCGGTCGACTCCTCGTACGCGATCGTCGCGTCCGGAGCCTCGATCTCGCCCGTCAACACGTCGGTGCCGTCATCCGCCAGCGCTTCGTCCAGCGCCGCGGCGATCTGCTCGTCGTCCGCAACGGCCTCGTCGCCGACAGGCTCGCCCTCGTCCGCAGACTCGATCGGCTCGCTCCCGGCGGTATCGGCGCGCTCGCCGTCGCGCATCGATTCGGCGGCGTCATCGATCGACTGGTCTTCCCCCGCGGTCGCGTCCTCCGTTTCGACGCCAGCCTCGTCGTCGTCGGCGCTCGCCGACGCCTGCGCGTCGGCATCCTCGGCCG
>JBFGFX010000152.1:0-8499 GCA_041579335.1 Woeseiaceae bacterium
CACCGGGCCGCCGGCGAGATCCTCGCTCGGCCGGTAGGCTTCGGGGGCCTCGTTGATGGGGATGATCTGCGAATCGGTCAGCCGCGGATCGTCCTCACTCAGCGTCCTCATTCTCTGTGTATCTGACATAACGCGTCTCCTCAGCATGATTAGGCCGCGCTAGCGGGTTTCTTGTCGGCTCGCTGCGATTTCCTCTTCGCGCCGTTCGATGCACCCTCCGGGTCGCCAGCCGAGTGCGAGTCGGTGGCGGCCTTGACCGGCTCCGGTGCGCCCATGGGCGCGGAGTCGGCCGCTTTCTTGCCCGTCATGTCGATCGAGCCGTTGAACGTGGCGCCCTCGAGCAGCGTAACGATCGGGCTGAAGATGTTGCCCTCGACGTTCGCCGTATCTCTGACGACGACCGACTGGCTGCCGCTCAAATCGCCGTTCACCTTGCCTTCGAC
This sequence comes from Woeseiaceae bacterium, assembly GCA_041579335.1. Lineage (GTDB taxonomy): Bacteria > Pseudomonadota > Gammaproteobacteria > Steroidobacterales > Woeseiaceae > JBFGFX01. The sequence goes on from JBFGFX010000152.1 coordinate 444, forward strand.
CGCGATGTACTCCGCCGAGATGTTCGCCTTGATCTGTCCTTTCTCGCCGACCGTCAGGCTCGACGTATGCTTGATGGATCCCTCGATCCGACCCTGAATCAAAAGGTCTTCCTCGGCGCTCAGCTCTCCCTTGAAGCGCAAGGTGGGTCCGAGAACGGATGTCTTTTTTTGCTTGGCGGTATCGTACGGGTTGCTGCTCATGCTGCTCTCCATTGCGGTGCGCGCGCGGGCTCGAGTTGGGGGTGCAGGTATCGTCGCTATCATCCAAGCAGTCGACGAAAAACGCGGTGAAGCTGGTCACAAAACCTCAGATGTAACCCTCACGCGACCGATCGCGACGAAGAATTAGCAAGTTACGTAACCGGGTTCGCGCATGCGCGCAGTCTTCCGCGCGCGCGGCTCTCGATTGTCGCTACATGACGACAGGGGCAATAGGCAATATGTTCAGTCGCAAGCGTAAACGGGTCTAGTGCGAATCGGCCGCGCGAATCGCCATCGCGATTGCGCCCAGCACGCCGGCATCGTCGCCGAGCGCCGGCGGCACGATCAGCGTGTCGATGCCTTCCTCGATGGCGGGAATTGCAAGATAGCCGTTCAGCACCTTTTGGACGCCGACTCGTATGCGGGGATGCACTGAACCGCTCGACATGACGCCGCCGCCGATCACAATTCGCTCAGGGGAATAGAACAAGACGAGTGCCGCAACGAGGTGCGACAGATAATGTGCGACTTGCTGATGTGCGACGTGGTCCTGTGGCAGCTCACTCAGGCGGCGTCCCCAACGCGCCTGAATCGCCGGCCCGGCGGCCATGCCTTCGACGCAGTCGCCGTGATGCGGGCAACCGCCGGCATAGTCGTCGCCGGCTGCGCGCGGTACCCTAATGTGCCCCACCTCCGGATGCAGCAGACCGTGAATCGGCGTGCCGTCGAGCAAAGCGCCGGCGCCGATGCCGGTTCCGACGGTCAGGTAGACCGCTGAACCGCACCCGCGCGCGGCGCCCCATTTTGCCTCGCCGAACGCGGCCGCCGTCACGTCCGTGTCGAGCGCCACGGGCACCGCCGAATGCTGATTGAAATAGCCCGCGATATCGCAGCCGCGCCAGGGAATTTTCGGCGTCGCTCCCAGGCGGCCGAAATCTGTCGAGCCCGGATTGAGATGCACCGGGCCGAAAGTGCCGATACCCAGGCCCGCCAGGGAACCGTGCCGTTCGGCGAATCCGTCCAGCACGTCCCGGATCGCCGACAGGGTCTTGTCGGGTTCTTTCGTATCCAGCCGCACGCGCTCGAGGAGCTCGCCTGCCGTGGTGCCGACGCCGCAGACGATCTTCGTTCCGCCGAGTTCGATGCCGGCGTAGATTCGCATCGCTCAACTATACGTTATCGACCGCGCGATGCGCTCGTAGGCAGGCGCTCTCAGGCCGCGATCTGTTCGAGCAGCTCGGGGATCTTCGTCTTCAGCCTGAAGAAACCCCGGGTCGCGTGCGGCCAAGTCAAAACATCGTAGCGGCGCCGGAGCCGAACCAGCGGCAGGCCGCTCGCCGCGAGCGCCGGCGCGGCCGCCGCCAGCCGATCGTTGACCGGCCCTTGGGCCGGCATCGCCGTCACGATCGTGTCGATGTCCGACGCACGCGCCCACTCGGTCAACGCTGCCGCCCAGTCCTGCGTCGTACGCTCTACGCTCGCGACGTCGAAGTGACGGGCGCCCCGCTCACACGCATCCGCGACGGCCGCGCTCGCGAACGCCTTTGCCGACTTGCTCGCCGGAAGCGGCGAGCGGGCGTCGGTCGCAACCAGTCCTAGCAGCGCCGCCGGCGTGCCGTGAACACCAAGGCTCTCGGGCGAGCAATCCTCCTCGGTCACGAGCAGGCCGAAGGACGCGCCCGTCGGCATCGGATCCGCACCCTGAAGCGGCACCCGCTCGAGCGGTTCGGACTCCGACAGCGGTGCCGCCTCGGCGGCGAGCTGGCCTTCAGGATCGAAACGACGAGACGTGTACTTCGCGATATTGGACGCGCGAGCGAGGTAGGTCTTGCCGACGGTGTGCAGGCCGCACACCCAGCGCCAGCTCAGCGTGTTCGACGCCGGATCGCCGTCGAGCAGGTGGCGCAGGAAGAAATCTGCGCCGAGCTGCCACGGCAGGGCCAGTGTGAACACCCAGATGCTTGCGAACCACATGCGAGCGTGGTTGTGCAGATAACCGGTCTCGATCAGCTCGTTCGACCACGCGTCGAAGCAGTCGATGCCCGTCCGACCCTCGACCGCTTTGTCGTAGCGGCCGCGGAGCGCGGCGTCCTCGCCGAGCGCCATCACGCAGTGGTCGAGATCGAGAGTGTAGCGCCGCCACACCGCCGGGCGTTGCTCCATCCAGCCTTTGAAATACGCGCGCCAAAATACTTCCTCGACGAATTTGTCCGCAGCCGTGCGTCCATGCTCACGCAGGACGGCGCGAAGCACCTCTTCTTCGAGAATCAGGCGATGCCGCAGGTAGGGCGACAGCAGCGACACGTTCGATCGGTTGCGCGTTCCATAGTCGTAGTTGCGCTCGACCGCGTAGCGGCGCCCGGCTCGCGGCAGGAAATCGGCGAGGAGCTCGAGAGCAGCGCTTCGAACGGCACGCAGACTTGGGCCGCGTTCCGCGTGACGGAGCGTCTTCGAGAAATCGACGCCCGCGTCTCTGTCGCCGGACGCACGCGTTCGCGACGCTGGTCGCGGTGTATCCGACGAACCCATGAGAGCCGCGCTCAGCGGCAGCGGCGGCCAGTGTGCAGCGATCGCGGATCCGCGGATCGCACTCGCACCAGATTACGGGCGGCGCCGCGGTAGAAGCGGTCGCGATATATCATCCAGACAAAAACGCTGACGACGAAAAAAACGGGGGTCAGTACCATCGCCACTCTCCAACGTTTCCTCGCGACTCAGTCAACCGGACTGCCGCGGTGCCGATGAACCGCCGACAACTCAATCTACGCTTGTCACTCATCGCTTAATCCTCTGTAAAAAAGCCGGCAGCTTGAGGCTGCCGGCGAAGCGAGCAGAGATAAGAGAATCTGGGGGAGGGGGGACTATCTCTGCCTTCGGACTCGGACGCCGTTTAGCTGAGACTCAGTTTAAGCGAATCGGGAAAACTGTCAATAATTTGACCATTATTTAGATAGACATTTTTGTAACAAACTGTATCCCGATCACAGCAAGCCCTCGGCCTTTGCCACTTTGTGCAGGGCCTGTTCGATCATCGCGCGCGCCATTGCTGTCGTGCGATGCAAGTAGCGATGCAGCAGCGCATCTTCGTCGTCGCGATTTGCGCAGTTGGCGCTGTAGACCTCGAACGCGCTCAAGTCACCCACGAGCTGCGCGAGATGCTGCGGACACTCGCACTCGATCGTGCTCGACACGCGGGCCAGCTCGGCGAGCTGCTGCTGACTGAACAGCCGCGGTTGGACAGCGCTCTCCTCTGGCCAGTCGCTCTGCACCGGCGCCGTCGTCGCTCGCCGCTTGCGGGGCGCGGGCGCCGCCCCGTACGCTCGAACGACGGCCGCCTTGATCTCGTCGACGGACACCGGCGCGCGCAGCACGACGACGTTGCGCTCGCGAATACGATCGATGTCTGCGGTCCTGCCGAAGCTGTAAACCAGAACCGCTCGCTCGGCGCCGGATGCGGCAATGAGCTCGTCAATTCTGTTCAATGTCTCCGCGCCGGCGACGGGCAGCTCGATGACCAGCACATCGACAGGCTGCTGACGGACGTCTGCTTCGAATCTCTGCTCGCTGCTGTCCGCCGCTACGAGCTGTAGCGGCGCAAGGTTGTCGGCATCGCCCTGCATCTTGGCGGGTACGAAATCGCCGAGAACGGCCGTGCGAATCGCCTCGGGCACCGGCGCGGCGCTGAGCTCACGCACGCTCGCTGCGCGTTCGGCAAGCTCCTCGACCGATTCGTTCGCGATACGCCCGATCGAATGCCCCTGTTCCGTGAGGATTCTCAGTAGATTTAGTTTCTCGACGTCCGCCGCCGAGTACACGCGCCGGCCGTTCGCCGCACGTTCTGCCACGACTGCCTGATAGCGGCGCTCCCAGATTCGGATCGTGTGGTCGGACAGCCCGGTCATCTTCGACACCGCGCCGATGCCGAACGTCTGCTCGTGATGGCTCGCTTTCTGCGTCATGTCTTGTCCCCGTTTGCGCACGACGTGCGCTGTTAAAAAGCGCCTGGCGATCGCAACCCCGGCGGCACTGCCCGCACCGACGATCGCAGTCCAGAGGCTCAGATGGCCACGGCACCGTGCTCCCCGGCGTGATCCGAGCGCAGATCGGCAACAAGGCTGAGGCCGAGAGGCAGCGCGGCGAAAGATCGAATGGTGCGTGCTTGCATTCCGTTAGTATAGTGTTTAGCATTTACTTAGACAACTTATAGACAACTATCATGCATGCCACTCTGCTCGCCATTGCCGTATTGGCGCTCGCCGTATGGATCGGCGCGATCGTGTATCAGGCGTTCATCGTCGCGCCCGCCGTGTTCGACTGCCTGGACGGGGCGCAGGCGCGCCGCTTTCTGCGCACGATCTTCCCGCGCTTCTATGTGCTCGGGCTCGTCTGCGGCGGCGCGCTGCTGCTCGCCGTTGTCCTGCTCGGCGCCCTCGACAACCGGTCATCGTCGACACCCTGGCTCGCGGTCGCGGCGGCCACGATGGTCGCTGCCGCGGCCATCTCTCTCGGGCTGGTGCCGCGGATCAACGCGGCGCGCGACGCCGGCAGTGCCGGTCAGGCCCGCTTTCGCCGCCTGCACGGGGCATCGGTCGCGCTGACCCTGCTCGTTCTCGCGCTCGGCGCGGTGTCGCTCGTCGTGCTCTCCGCCGCCGGCAGCCTGGCGACCGGATGACGATCGTGCCGGCGACCCCGCAAACTCGGGACTGGCTCAGCCTGCTCGCAGTAGCCGGGCTCTGGGGCAGCGCATTCCTGTTCAATGAGCTAGCGCTGCGCGCCCTGACGCCAACCCTGCTCGTCGCAGGTCGAATCCTGATCGCAGTGATCGTGTTGGGCGCGGTGATGCGCGCCAGCGGGATGTCCTTGCCGAAAGGCGTCGCCGCCTGGGCCCCTATCGCGATCTTGGCAGTCCTCGGAGTCATCCTGCCGTTTCAGCTGACCGCGTGGGGCCAGCAGCACCTCGACTCGGGCGCGACCGCAGTACTCATGGCAATCATGCCGCTGTTCGTTCTGGGTCTGGCGCACTTCTTCGTTCCCGGCCAGCGCGTGACGGCCGCGAGGATCGCCGGACTGGTGATCGGCTTCGCCGGCGTGCTCTGCGTCATCGGACCGCGGCGACTCACGGCCGCCGGCGGCTTACCCGAGCTGTTGGCGGTCTGCGCCGTTCTGGGCGCCGCGCTGAGCTATGCCGTAAACAGCGTCTACGCCCGGCGCGTCGACACGGGGAGCCCTATCGTCGTGGCCGCCGCGGTCATGCTCGTCAGCGGTGTTCTATCGGCGCCGGCCGCCGTCGCCGACCTGTCGAGCGATCCGCTCGGTGTCGCGACCGCGCTCGACGGCGCCGCGATCGCTGCCGTGCTGTTCCTCGGGCTGTTCTGCACCGGCCTCGCGACGGTGCTGTACTTCCGCCTGATACAGGGTCCGGGCCCGACCTTCGTGTCGCTCGTGAACTATCTGATCCCCGCGTGGGCGGTTGTTGCCGGCGCGGTGTTCCTCGACGAGCCGGTGAGCGCACGGCTCGTCGCCGGCCTCGTCTTGATTCTGTGCGGGATTGCCGCGAGCGAGCTCGGCGACCGGCTGATATCTGGACTGCGCGTCCTGAAGCCAATGACCCTACAGCCCGTCCGTGTTCGGACCGACCGGCCATGACCTACGACCGCACCGTCGATCCCCGCGAGGTCGCGTTTTACCGCTCACTCGCCGACACCTGGTGGGACCGGACGGGGCCGTTCTGGCCGCTCCATCGCCTGAACGAGCTGCGAACGCGGTACATCCGGGACGCGCTTTGTGCCGAGTTCGGTCGGGACCAGACGGCCTTGCGGCCGCTAACGGGACTCCGCATTCTCGATGTCGGCTGCGGCGGCGGCATCCTGTCGGAGTCGATGGCCCGGCTCGGCGCGACCGTGATGGGGATCGACGTGGTCGACAAGAACATCGCCGTCGCGAAGCTGCATGCGGGGCAGGAAGGCCTCGACATCCGTTACGAGCTCAAGACGGCCGAGACGCTGTCAGCCGCCGGCGCACAGTTTGACGTCGTCCTAAACATGGAAGTGGTCGAGCACGTCGCCGACCTCGCGGCATTCATGCGGGCATGCAATCGGCTGACTCGGCCAGGCGGCATCATGGTGGTCGCTACGATCAATCGCACCTGGCTCTCGTGGCTGACCGCGATCGTCGGCGCCGAATACGTGCTGCGCTGGCTGCCGCGCGGCACCCATCGTTGGCGCGACTTCCGCAAACCCGAAGAGATCGAGCGACTGTGGGCGGCCGACGGGATCCGGCTACGAACCGCGAGCGGCGTTGCGGTGAACCCCTTGACCCGCGCGTTCAAAACGACGGCGAGCCTCGCGGTCAACTACATGCTGGTGGGCGTACGTGCTTCGACCTGAACCCGTTGAACCGACCGCCACCGAGCCCCGGCAGATCGCGACCCTCACGTTGGAGCAGATCCCCGAGGCGATGTGGCAGCTGTTGCAGCTCGGCTGTGATCGCGCGTCGGATCCTTTCCATACCCCGTGCCTCGCCACGATCGGCCACGACGGCCCGACCTTGAGAACCGTCGTCCTCCGCCACGTCGACGCCGCGCAGCGCCTGCTCGTCTGCCACACCGACAGGCGTTCGTCCAAGGCGGGCGAGATCCAGCAGGAGCCGCGAACCAGCTGGCACTTCTACGACCGAGAGCGGAGGCTTCAGCTCCGGCTCGCCGGAGCCACCGTCCTGCACACCGACGACGCGCTCGCCGATGCGTGCTGGGCCACGTGCCCTGAGCGGAGTCGCGCCTGTTACAACACCGGGATCGGACCGGGCCAACGTGTTTCGCGACCCCCGGTAGCGCCGTCTCTGATCGGCAGCGAACCGGAAGAAAAGGACGCCCGCAGCCACTTCGCTGCCGTCGTCTGCCACGTGACGTCCATCGACTGGCTGTGTCTCTTCGGCGCCGGTCATCGGCGCGCGCGCTTTCGGCTCAACGGGGGTTCTTTAGCCGGCGCCTGGGTAACGCCCTGAAGCGCACGCCGCCGCCGGTCCGAATCCGACGCACGGCCGCGCGATCGTGATTCCCCGGTAGAATACCGCCATGCCTCGACGCCCAATCACCACCGCGCTCGTCTCGTGCGCGCTCCTCGCCCTCTCGCTCTCGCCGCAGTCGAGCGGCGCACACGGCAGCGTAGCGCTCGAAGACGACCTGTGCGCCATTCAGATCGGTTATTTCAAAGCGCATTTCAAAATTTACCTGCCGCGCACACGGCAGCACCGTGACTTCTGCGAGGATATCCCCGAAGCCGGCGAGAGCGTGTTCGTGATGGAATACATGCACAGCGGTCTCGGCGAAATTCCGCTCGATTTCCGCATCATCCGCGACGTGACCGGACTGGGTCGCTTCGCCCGCTGGCGGGATGTCCAGGGCATCGAGGACCTCGACGCGGCAACCGTGTTCTACCAGCCGCCGGCGGTGGTCCCGGGCGTCTACACGGCGCTCTACCGATTCGACGAGGCGGGCGACTACATCGGCATCGTCACGGCGGGGCCCGGCGCCGGCGATCGGATCTACACCGCGGTGTTCCCGTTCGAGGTCGGCTTCACGGGCTTCGGCTACTGGCCGGTGTTCGTGCTGCTCGCAGTGATCATCCAGCTCAACTACTTCTACATGCGCGGCTGGTTCCGTCGCCGCCGGCCTGAGTCCGGGCGCCTGACCGTAGTGCCGGGAGCCTAGGCGTGGCGTCGGTGCGGCAAGCCGCGGAACGCCGCGTCGCGGGCGGACTGCTCGTGCTCGCCCTGCTGCTCTCGGTCGCATCGAGCGCGGCTGCCGGCGAACCCTGGGCGTCGCGCGAAGGGCTTTATCGCCTGAGCTTCACCAGCG
>JBFGFX010000153.1:0-8470 GCA_041579335.1 Woeseiaceae bacterium
AGCAGCGTGGGCATCGCCGGAGCATCGGCATGTGCCCGCTCGTCGGACAGGTCCCAATCGTCGGCTTGGACGTCGAGATCGCCGACGCTGATCGCCATCTGGACGGGCGTATTCGTCGCCTGGTTGGGCGGCATCGCGATCGTCGGCGCGGTCGCGAGGTTGAGGTTGCGCTGGGCATCGGCCCAGCGGTCGCCGTAGACGAAGGTCCGCGCCTCGATGTGGCCCGGCGTCGGCCGATAGGCGTTCGCTCGGGAGCGGATCAGAGAGGGCAGGATCGGGGCGCGGCTGCGCTCGGTCGCTCGGCGCGCGACGCTGAAGTCGCCGCTCTCGACGGCCGCCTGCGCCGCGGCGTCCACGTAGTCGGCGAGCAGCGCATACTGATTCTCGAATATGCCGACGCGGCCCTGGTCGGTCTGCCAGGAGTTCGTGAAGTGTCCGAGCTCGGTGAGGTAACGATCGAAATGGGCTTCCGCTTCCTGGGCGTTCCCCAGGCTCTGATACGCGCGGGCGAGCCCCCCATTGGCGTGCAGCGATACCGTCCGGTCGCCGATGCTCTCGTTGCCGGCGAGCGATTCCGTGTACGCGGCGATCGCCGTGGCAAACTCCGCGCGTTGATAATGTGCGGTTCCCAGATGCGCCAACGCTACCGTGAGACCACGCGCGTCGCCGGCGTCACGATACAGGGCGATCGCCGCATTCGCTTCGTCGACCGCTTCGTCGAGCCGGCCCTGCTCGCGATGGTTGACCGCAACGGCCAGGAGCGCACGCCGCAGCTCGCGTCGATACCGGGGCGCCAGGCCCGCCAGCGATTCTTCCAACAATAGCTCCGCAGCGGCGTGATCGCCTTGCCGCATCGCGTTCCAGGCGAGATTCGCCAGGATGCGCGCTTCGAGCAGGGATTGACCGCGGTTGCGCGCTTCCCCCAATGCGCGTCGATAATAGAGCTCCGCCTGTTCGTGCTGGTTTTGCAGCAGGTAGAGGTTGCCTGCATTGATTGCCAGGGCGATGGCGAGCTCGGATGAGGCGGTCTCGTCCGGCTCGCCGACGAGCAGATCCAAAGCTTCTATCTCGCCGCGATAGACGTCGAGTCCGCCCGGCGTTCCGCTCTCCGACGGAACACCTTTCTCGCTGGCCCTGATGTCGTCCAAGAGCTCGCCGACGAACAGCTCATCGCTCGCAGCACCGGCCAGGACGGCGATGCCGCGTTCATAGTGCTGCAGCGCCAATTGATAACGGCCGTCACGTTCGTATATTTCGCCGAGCGCCAAGGAGGCAGCGGCGCCGTCGACCGCGTCGCCGTTCGAACGTGCCGCGTTGAACACGCAGGTGAGATGCCGAATCGCGAGCTCGATATCGCCGTCGTCGTACGCGCGCTCGGCGCGCATCAGGCGCCGCTCGCTCGAGCGCGCCTCGGGGCAGTCCGTCTGGGCGCTCGCCGGTGTCGTGCAGGCGCACAGCCCGAGCGCTGCGGTGACCACCGCTCGGATGCGCCGCCGGTTGACGAACCTCATTGAGTGCCGTCGGCCTCCTGTTGCTCGCTCGAACGCATCAGCCGAACGAGGTCCATCAGCTGCTGCGGCGGGGCGCGGTCGACCGGCGAGAAACGTATCCGCACCTCGCCGACATCCGATTCCACCAGCGCGTGGATATGCGCGGTCATGGCCGCCTGGGCAAAGCGGATCGCCTGCGGCTCGACGCGTGCGAGCTGGCGCGCGAGGTCGCCGCTCAGCGCATCCTCGATCTGGGTTCCCTCCTCGTCGCCCGCACGCTTGAACTTCGGCGGCTTCGCGACCAGCACCTTCGTATAGCGGTCGAGCGCCAGAAGGCGCGGTTCCGGAACGGTGATCTCGAGCCGCTTCGGTCCGAACAAGCCGACGGTCATGCGTGAGACGTCGAGGGCGAAGTCGCTGCCGTAAGTGGCATCCGCGAGATCCTGGCGGATGTAGAATTCGCCGCGTTTCCAGAACCAGCGGCCCCGCTCCTGGCCGAAGATACCGATCGTCGAGAACGTCAGCTTCAATGAGCCGAGATAGCCGCCCGCGTCGGCGAGTCGCACACGCGCGTGCAAGAGCTCACGCGAGAAGATCAAGTCGAGCGTCTGCTTCAGCACGTCGAGCGGGCCGATGCCCCGCTCCTGCGTGCCCTGCGGAACGCCGGGTTCATCCAGTATCTCGTCGAGATCCGAGATCCCGGTCCTCGATCTCCGATCCAGCGCCCGCTGCCCCTGCCGGCCGCTTTCTTCGACGGCAAGGGCGCTTCTCGTCTCGGCCTTCCACTCGTCGAGCTGCGCCGCATCGGCGACCGCCGTTAGCGCCCGTCGTCTCTCGTCCATCGCATCGATGCGGTTTTCGATGATCGATTGACGACGTGCGGCGAGGCTGCGCGAGAACGCGGTCAGCACGTTTCTCGCGTGGCTCACGTGGCTGTCCCACTGCTCGTTCTCGATCAGCGTCCGCTTCAGCGTCGCCAATCGTTCAGCGTTCGGTCGATCTGCCGTCGCCTCGTTCAGCCTGTCGCACAGGTACTGCGTGGCACTGCCGCCGTGGCGCGCTTCGATCACGTTGCCCGACAGAACTTCGGGTTCTTCGATCGTTGCCAGCGCTTCGTCTTCGTTCTGCGGCGTCGTCGTCGACGATTCGGAGTTCTCAATCGCGGCTTTGAGGCTCGGATAGCCGATCGACACCTCGTAGAGTCGATAGCAGAAGCCGTCGACGTCGTCGCTATTCCTCTCGTTCTCGATGAAGCTGAACGGCTGCAACTCCCTGCCGCCCGTGTCGAACCGTACGAGCGCGACGGTCGCAAAGCCGGTGTAGAACGTATCCGACTGCTGCGCGTTGATCAGGTCGGTACGAAGGTAGGTCGTGGGCGGGTCCGGGCGCCACCATAGCCAGAACTTCCAGATGATCATGATGCCGATGATTGCGACGACGATACGCCAGACCCAGTCGAACCATTTAAACATCGCTCGGCTTCCCTCCGATGATAGCGGCGGCAACAACTTGTGCTAAATTCATTGTATATTGTTTCGCCGAACCTGCCACAAGAACAAAAAAGGGAGCAGACAGTGAATCCGCGTTTCTTCGTTCTTTGCGTGAGTCTGGCCATGAGCGGCCTCGCGGCGGCCGAGCGCACCGAGGTTCTGGATCTTGCGGGTCCGGTCGTCGAGCGGAGCGTGCCTGCGGGCGAGTCGATCAGGCTGATGCTGACCAACAAGCTCCCTAAGTATCAATACTCGGTCAGGACAAAAGTACGCATCGTGGAGATTCCGCCGTTTAAATGGCCGAGCGAGCTGTCGCGCTCGGCGAGAGAATTCTGCGCCATGGCGGCGACCCTTTTCTCGAATTCACTTGAAGCGATGAATACGGAAGAGCAGATTCCGCCAGAGATCGACAGCTACCGAACGCGGGCGCAATCTTGCACGGCGACGGAGCGGGCGGAGCTCGAAGTCGCTATCGGTACGACGACGCAGGCGCTCGATCAGAGCTTCACGATGAGCCGCGGCGAAGAGCTCGTGGTTCAGGTCGAGCGGGACGGACGTAATTGGGAATACGTGCTGTCGACCGGCGGGCGCGGCGAATGGCGTACCTTCTACGGCTTCAACTTCCTGCCGAACGAGGACGAGGAGTTTTTCTCCAGCCAGGATCCTACCGATCCCGACCTGTTCACGATCACGCGCAAAGCGGATCGAGAGGAGCTCGATTTCGCGCCGTCGATCATCTTCAACTGGCTGCCGGCCAGCCAACGCGGTCGAACCTGGGGACACGGTCTGGCCGTCGGTCTGGGCTTCGATCTCGACAACCCGATCGTTTTCGCCGGCTACGGCGCGACCTACAACGAGAACGTCGCGCTGACCGCGGGCGCGGTTTTTCACAAGCAAAAACGCCTCAACGGCCGCTTCGAGGAGGGCCAGGTGATCATGGAGAACTTAGACAGCGATCAGCTGACCGAGGAGACTTTCAACGTCAACTTCTACGTCGGCATCGGTTTCCGCTTCGGCGGCGACGGCATCGGTAATCCCGGCAACGGAGAGTGAACGCCGGCTTCACGGCGTCGTCGTGAGCGAGATGCGCTGAATCGACCATTCGGTCGGAGCGGCCTGAGGCTCGGTGCCGCGTGTCCGTGCTCCCACGCTTCCCAGCAGGTCGGCCAGCCCGTATCCGCCGCCTCCACGAGTCCGGCTAGCCGAGCGAACGCCGCTCGAAGAGAGCACACTCGGGTCGGGAAGCTGACTCTTTGCTGCGATCATCACGAACGTGTCGACGCCGAACGGCGGGCTGATGCGGAACTCGCTCCTCGGCAGCACGTAGACCGACTGCGGATCCTCCGCATCCTCTTCCGGTGGGAAGCGGTTCTGAGTGGCGCCACCCAACGGATAGAGCAGCGTGCTCTTGCCGTGGCTGTCCATCGCAAACACGTACACGTACCGCCATGCGGCGCTCGTCGTAGGCGATAGGTCGGCCTTGAGCGCCAAAGCGTACAGTTCGCCGCTCCCCACGCTGCCTTCGGTCAGAAACCGGTCTTCCTGATCCGCCTTCACGACGAGCCGATAGGGGAAATCGGAGCTGCCCGGCGGACCCTCCAGGCGCAGCCAGGCGTTCAAGTGACCGAGCTTCACGGCCAGCGTCTCGAGCTTCGCCGCCGCCGCATCCGTGGGTCCGCTGAGCGCTATCCAGTCGGTGATCCAAGGCATCGTCGAGTCGGCGGCGCTCGACACCCACGGACGAACCCACGCGTACGACAGCTGTCCTCGATCGAGGCGGCCGATGAGGTGGTAGTCCGCGCGTGATTCGTTTCCGCTCAACGCGATCGCGTTGTTGTCGGTATCCTCGCCGAGCTGGATGACGCGTGAAAACGACGCCGGCGCCGGCAAGTTGAGATAGACGGCGGCGTTTCGCGATCCCGCCGCGGGGAGCCACGCCGCGATGCTCGCGGCGTCGGGCGACGGACCGAGCGTCACGGGATCGGCGCCCGCGCCGATAAACTCCCATTCGCTGCCGTTGAAGCGAACGATATCGGTGGGCACCGGATCCGTCGGGTCGATCACCCAGGTATGGCCGCGCGCCGTTACGGCCTGCGCGAGCTCGGTGCCGAAAGCGATGAGATCCGACTTCGACATGTTGGTCGACGGAATCCAGACGCGTAGATTGGGCACGTCCGGCGGCGCCCACTTGTCGACGACAAAGAGGTCGCCCGGATGGATCGATTGCGAGCTGCCGGATTTGACCTCCGCGCGGCTGGTGACGAGATCGACGACGTCGGCGACGACGATGCGCACCTCGGGCTGATCGCCCTCGTCCGGCGCCTTCACTTTGACGAGCTCGGTCGCCACCGTCAGCCCCGCCGCAAGGCCCTCCTGCAGCGTCACGGTCCGTCCGGAGACCGACTGGACCGACGCCACGCTGCGACCCGTGAGTCCAGCGCCCGACCCGCCGAACAGCGACTGGCCTTTGCGCGCGTCGGTACCCTCGAGCCCGGGATCCTGGGATCTGCCGCTCGCCCTCAACGACGCGTGAACGCGCCGGAATAGATTCTGCGCGGGCTCATCCGGGCTGCTGGTGCGCAGTGCGCGAGTCAGCGCCAAGGTGAAGAGGCCACCCTCGTTGCCGAACTCATCCTCGTCTTCGTACGCTTCCTGGTCCTTTTGGGTCGCCGAGAACACGAGCGCTCCGCGCTCCCAGGGATCCGTCGCGCGGCTGCCGTCGCGGACGTCGCGGGGATCGATCGGCAGCATACGGGTCTTGGCCCGCGAGGGGCCGGCCGGCCCGCGGGTTGCGGAGCCGCTGTGGCAGCTATCGAGCACGACGGTCGCGATGCCGCCTCTGTCGATGATCCGGTTGATCAGATCGCGCAGCTCCTTGTCGCGAATGTCGCGAGCACCGGTCGCAGCATCCGCCGGCACGAGGCTCTCGTCGAGCTTGTCCGCCTCGGGCGACAAAGAATTCCGGACGCGCGAGCCGTGGCCGGCATAGTAGAAGAACGCCACGTCGCCGGCCTCCGTCTTGTCGATGAGATGATCCTCGATCGCGGCGAGGATAGCGGCACGCTTTGCATCCTGATTCCGCAGGTCGACGATGCCGTCGTGCTCGAAACCGAACTTGGCGACGAGCAGTTCGCTCATTCGATCCGCGTCGTTCACGGCGCCGTCCAGATTGCTCCAAAACCGCGGATCGGGCGGATCGCCTCGTCCGACGAGCGGCGCGCCGGGAATGACGTATTGATCGATGCCGACGACGACGGCGCGCCGGGTTTCAGCCTGTGCCCCGATCGCCACAGTCAGTCCCAAACAAAGAAGCACCGCTGCAAGACGATGGCGGTTCGTTGTTGTCATTGATTATCTCCATCGCGCAACTTGATGCGCGCTCGACGCCGCGTATGCAGTAACCGACGATTTAGCTGCGGCTGACAGATATGGTCTATACTGTGCAATCATAAATCAACCGCGTGCGCGTAGCATCGCTTTCGGCGGCTGCCGGACACGCATAACAAAGAATCAGGAGCCGTCAATGATCCGGCAACGCAGGTCGCCTCGAGAGTGGCTCGTTCTGACAATCTTCCTCGGCGTCCTGAGCGGCTGTAACGGCGAGTCGACGCAATCGCCGGCCGCAAGTCTTTCGTGCGAGACCGGCGAGGCGGTTGCGACCGACGGCTACCGGCGATTGGCACTGATCGTCGGCGTCGGCGAGTACGCCGACGACAGCGTGCCGGATCTTGCGGGCACCGTCGTGGACGCGCGCCGCATGCACGAGCTCCTGACCGGGCAATTCGGCTACGGTTTTCCGAAGCAGAACGTCTGCCTGTTGCTCGACGAAGAGGCGACCGGTGAGAACTTCCGCCGAGCCTTCGACGAGGTGCTCGTGAATCGAGCGCAGCCCGACGACATCGCCGTCGTCTTCTTCGCCGGGCACGGGTCGCAGATCTGGGACGCAAACGGCGATGAGCCCGATCAGTGGGACGAAACGCTGGTGTTTCACGACGCGCTGGCGAGCGAGACCGGCGAGATCGTCGACGACGACTTTCACGACATGCTTCGGCGGTTGCACCAGAGGACACAGAACATCGTCACGATCCTCGATTCGTGCAATTCCGGAACGGCGACGCGGGCGGCTTCGTCGATGACGGCCCGCTTCGTTCCGCCAACGGATCGAAAGATAAAGATCACCTCGGCGGACGGCGACGGGGAAGGTGCCTGGGCACCACAATCGCTACCCGGGCTCATCGCGTTCACCGCCGCGACGGACGGCACGCCGGCGCTCGAGCGCAACGCCAAGGGCATCTTCACGGATGCGCTGATCCAGGTCATGTCGCAGGTCAGTGAGCGTCCCCTGACGTACGCACAGGTTGCGCGTCAGGTGCCGCCGCTCGTCGCCTCGTCGAGCTATCAGATTCCCTTTTTCCAGGGTGAGCTCAATCAGTCGGTGTTCGGCAACAGCGGCCGCACGCGGCCGGTCGGCTGGGACGTCGTGTCGGTCGGGCCGCCGATCGAGCTGAGCGGACCGCCGCTACCCGGCTTCGGCGTCGGCGCCGAGCTGCGCGTGTACGACGGTGCCGCGACCGGGGACGACGTCAAGGATCCGGCGAAGGCGAAGGCGACCATCATCGTGGACGAAGCCACGGGGCTCAATGCCAAGGCGCACGTCACCGCGTTGGCGGAGGCCCGGCCGATCGATCCCGGCGACCTCGCGATGCTGGTCCGGCCGGCCAACGATTTTCTGAAGATCACGCTCTCGATTCGGCCAGCGAATCTACCCGGCGGCGTGCCTGAGAACCGGGCGGAGCAAATTCGAACGTGGCTCGCCGATGAACCCGAGGCGGCGATGCTCGTCGAGGTCGCCGAGTCGCTGGACGATTTCGAGCTGAGCGTCAACAGCGACGACAAACTGATTCTCAGAGGGCCGGAGAATCAGGTCCGCATGGTGTTCGATCGCGATCGCGCCGTGGTGCGCAACCTGTGGCAGCACGCGCGGCAGCACGCGTTGCTGAAGCTCCGGGGCGAGGGGGGTGCGGATTTCGTCGATCAGGAGACACTCGAGGTTCAGCTAATAGCCGCCGCGCGACAGGCGGCTTGCGCCGACGGTACGTGGCGGCAGTCTTCACCGAATCGGGAGCAGGTAATCCCGCTGTGTCACGCGTTCAACATCAAAGTGTCGCACGCAGCCGGGTCCCGTATGCCGCTGTTGATCGGCGGCTTCGTCCTCTCGACGGACGGCTCCACCTACGGTTTCCCGGCCGACGGCCGCGCGATCATGCTGGAACCGGGCGATGAGGTGGTTCTCAATGGAAGGTCAGAGACGTTCCGCGCAACGGTGCCGATCGACGTGCAGGATCACGTGCTGGTTTTCGGCACACAGGAAACCAACCCCGTGCAGTGGCATCTGCTGACGGAGACGGCCGCGACGCGTAGCGCCGGCGCGGAGCCGCGCAGCGGTCTCTACGGCGCGCTGCACCGCTACCTGCAGCCGAACAGCACCCG
>JBFGFX010000154.1:0-8436 GCA_041579335.1 Woeseiaceae bacterium
CCGCCGCAGGCAAGACCGACACTACAAAGAAAGGAGCCGAAGATTTCCGCGCCGGCCGCACCTGCCGCGCCGGGTGCGAGGACGCCGCCCAACATAGAGCCGATGCGCGCGGCTGCGCGAAACGAAGCGTCGCCGCTGTCGGACGGACTCGACGACGCGTTCGACGAGTCGAACAGCTTTACGGAGACGATGACCGGTCTTGCGGTGAGCGTAGGGAAGTCGCTTTCGGGCGCCGCCGAGTCGATCAAGAAGGTCGCGAAATCGAGCGATGACGCGCCTGAGGCTGCGCCATCCACTGGGGTTGTATCCCTCTTCAAGAACCCGAAGCTCCTGGGTGCCGCCGGCGGCCTGCTCGTGCTCTTGGTCGCTGCCGCGTGGATGCTCGGCGGGGACGGGTCCGACGTCGAGCCGGAACCGACGACCGCCGGCGAAACAGAGCCGGTCGACCGAATGCCGAGCATAACCGAGACGCCGCCTCCGGCAGAGCCGGAAGCGGTCGTCGAGGCACCGCTCACCTCGCCCACCTACGAGGAAACGCTGCGGCAGGCACGCGACGCACGTGCCAACGGGGACATTTATTCGCCGGCCGGCCGCAACGCGGTCGAATTCTATCTTGCAGCCCGCGAGGCGGCGCCCGACGATGCACAGATTGCGGCGGAGTTCGACGGGCTCGTCGAAGAAGTCTACGGCATGGCCGAAAGAGCGCTGCTCGAGAATCGCTACACCGACGCGAGCCGTGCGCTGCGTGTCATCGGCCTGGCCGATGCGGGCAATCCGCGGCTCGCTTTCTTGAACACCCAGTTGTCGCAGCAGCAGCTCCGCGAATATCTCGACGGAGCCAGAGTTGCCATTCGCGAGAGGCGATTCGAGGACGCGGGCCGCCTGCTCGCGCAGGCGGAGTCGAGCGGCGGCAGCACCGCAGAGATCGACGCGTTGTCGGCCGAGCTTTCGGCGGCGCGAAGCGCTCAGCGACTCGACGAAGTCCTGGCGCTGGCCAGTCAACGGCTCGATGAGAACAACCTGACGACGCCGGCAAACGACAATGCGCGCTATTACTTCGAGCTCGCGCTCAACATCGATGCGGGCAGCACCGCCGCAAAGCAGGGGTTGATATCCGTCGCCAGCAAGCTCGTGCTCGGCGCGCGTGAGGCAATCGACGACGGCAACTTCGCCGTGGCCGAGTCGCTGCTCGACGATGCTCGGGCACTCGACCCGAGAAGTGCGGATCTCGCCGCCTCGACCGCGGCGCAGGCCACCCCGCGAGAACGACAGGCGGCGGCGGAACAAGCGGCCGCCGAGCGAGCCGCGGCCGAGCGGGAAGCCGAGGCAGAGCGCCAGGCGGCCGAGCAAGCCGCGGCCGAGCGGGAAGCCGAGGCAGAGCGCCAGGCGGCCGAGCGGGAGGCCGAAGCCCGACGACAGGCGGCCGAACAAGCCGCCGCCGAGCGGGAAGCCGAAGCACGGGCGAACGCCGGCGCGGCAGACACCGGAGAACAGCCGGCCGACGATCCACCCTCTTCCGGAGACAGCGAATCGTCCGCCGGCGGTGCGGCGGCCCAAACCGCAATGGCGGCCGCGACGCGGGCCGGCGCAGGCGCGGACACCGCAAATGCGAGCCGTCCCAACGAGGTCGTGGCGATCAGCGCGCTGAAGCGTATCAACTACGTCGCACCGCGCTATCCGCGCTCCGCTCAGCGCCGCAACGTGACCGGCTACGTCGATTTGGTGTTTACCGTCAACGCCGACGGCACCGTCGGCGAGGTCGAGGTGACGGAGTCGAAGCCGGGAACGACCTTCGATTCCGCCGCGGTCGAAGCGGTCGAGAAATGGCGTTTCGAGCCCGTCATCGAGAACGGCCGGGCGGTGGAGAAGCGCGCCGCCGTGCGGATGTCGTTCAGCTTGCAGTGAGCCGCAGGCGTTGCCGGCGCCTGCGCGCCCGGCCGGGACCCAAGCTCGAGCCCGCGCAATTGTTTATCCAACCGGGAAATAACAGTCCCCATTGGACCATCTGAGCCGTTCCCGATATTCTTTGACCGGATGTGGAAGCGGCAGGGGCGGCACGGAAGTCATGGATGCGGACATGGCCGGCGCCAGACCGGCAAGGAAACAACAACAACGAAGCATACGGACCCGGCAGAAACTCCTAGACGCAGCGCTCGAGGCGTTTTCGGAAAACGGATTCAAAGGCACCTCCACTCGCGACATCGCCGAACGGGCGGGCGTCCACCACCCGCTCATTACCTACCATTTCAAGAACAAAGAAGAGCTGTGGCGCGCAGCCGCGGACAAGGTGTTCTCGGAATTCTCCGCGGCGCTCTTGGAGGCACGACGCGATGCGGCCAAGCAGACGCCGCGTGCGCGGATGGCCTCGATGATCCGCACCTACGTCCGTTACGCTGCGCGCAAGCCGGCACTGCACAAACTCATGCTGCAGGAATCGAGCCGGGCGAGCAGCCGTCTCGACTGGCTCATCGAAATGCACTTAAGGCCCGTGTTCGAAGTGGTGATGCAGGAAATCCGACCTTTGCAGGAAAAGGGTATCGCGCCGGATGGCGATCCTGCCCTGCTCTTCAACCTGATTCGCGTCGCCTCCGGCGGTACGCTCGCGCTCGCGCTCGAAATCAAAGATACGAGCGGCATCGATTTCGAGCGGTCCGAAAACGTCGAGGCTCTAGCCGACATGATCGTCGAGGTGTTCCTGCCCGGCGCCGAATCCGGCACCGCCTAGCCGCCGCCGTCACGACCCATCAGCACCTGGTGCATTTCGGCCACGATCGATAGCGCAATCGATGCGGGACCGCGGCCACCGATATCGAGACCGGCCGGACCGTGCAAACGATGCTCCAAGCTCTTGGCGGCGACGCCGAGCTCCTCGACGAGCCGCCTGCGTCGCTCTCGCGGTCCGAGCAGCCCGACGTAGGGGACCGCGCTCGTCGCCAGGAGCTCCAGATACATTCGATCCGAATCGAGGTGATGGCTCATGACGATCGCCGCATCGAAACGCTCGAGATCCAGCTCGCCTGCGAGCGAGCCGGCCGGCCGGCACGTCACCGCCTCCGCACTCGCGAAGTCGCCTTTCTCGACGTAGGCGGGACGGTGATCTTGCACCATCACCCGCCAGCCCAACTCACCGCACAGGCGCACCACAGGCTCGGCATCCAAGCCCGCGCCCAGCACCAAGACCCGAGGCGGTGGACGGAGCACCGAAAACAAAACCGAGAACGTATGGCCGCCGGCCACGACTCGGCGCCGCTCCGAGCGGCCGGCCGCCAGCACCTCGGCCGCGGCCGTCTCGATCGCCGCCGCTGCCGGTGGCGCGACACCCAAGTTGTCAAGCGGCAGCGACGCGCCGACGAGGGCCGCGCCCGGTCGCGTATCCGGATCGTCCGATTCGAGCACCGTCGCCGCGATGCCGACTCGCTCCCCGCCGAGCACGCGACTCATCGTCGCAAACGGCTCGTGCCCCGATGCCGGCGCGAGTCGCTGCAGGAATATACGCATCAGCCCGTCGCAGCCGACGCCGAGTCCCCACAGCTCTTCCTCGTTCCGGCGCAGGTCGTAGGTGACGAGCTGTGGCTCGCCGTGCTCCGCTACCTGCCGGGCGCGCAGCGCCAAATCGCCTTCCAGGCAGCCGCCCGATAGCATGCCCTGAAAATCGCCGTCACCGGTGATCAGCATGCGCGCGCCCGGCTTGCTGTAGGTCGAGCCGAGCGTGTCGTAGACGCTCGCGAGCACCAGCGGCGCGTGTTTGCGATCCGCGAAAAACGCGAGCAGATCGCGGCTGTTCATGCCGCTATCGCTGGGTGACCAGCGACGACGCCGAAACGCCGCTCCTGGTTCAGGATGCGCGCGAGCGCCGCCAAGCAGTCGACGTTGTGCGCGGGCAGAAACAAGTCGACGTGTGGCAACATCGTTCGGATACCGAACGCTTTCGGTGCGAAACCGTCGAAACGCAGCATCGGGTAGAGCCAGATCAGCCGGCGACAGGATCGGTGAAGTCGCTGCATCTGAAACTGGAGGTCGGCCTCGGTGTCGCGCTCCAAGCCGTCGCTCAAGAGCAGCACGACCGCATTTTGCGCCAACACGCGCCGCGCCCAGTCGACGTTGAATCTCTCCAGCGACGCCGCGATGCGGGTGCCGCCGTCCCAGTCCTCGACCTCGGCAGCTACCTGTGCCAATGCCGCATCGACGTCTCGATCGGCGAGCCGGCGAGATATGTTCGTCAGCCGGGTGCCGAACACGAAACTGTGAACCGTCGGCAGGTGCGCCCTCAGGGCGTGCGCGAACAGCAGAAACATTCGCGAGTAGTGGCTCATCGAGCCCGAGATATCACAGATCAGCACCAAGACTGGTGGACGTTCCCGCCTGCGTTTCTTCGCGAGACAGAGGAGCTGGCCATCGTTTCTGATCATGAGCTGCATGGAGCGGCGCAGATCGTGGCGGTTGCCGAAAGGATGCACGCGGAAACGGCGAGTCGGAATATTGCACAGCGGTTCAATGTCCGAGAGCAACAGCTCCTTGGCCTCGGCCTGCTCGGCGAGACTCATCTGTTCGAAGTCCTTTTGTCGCAACACCTCCCGGGCGGAATACGAGCCCGACTGATCGATCTCGGCGACGGCTTCGTCCGTCCGGTCCGAAGCCGTGGCGAACAGCGCCTCGGCCAGCCGGCGCAGCGCGGTGCCGCCATCTGCGGCTCTGCGCTCGATCGACGGCAGCAGCAGCGAAATCATCCGCTCGAGCAGTCTCGGGTTGCGAAAGTAGACGTGAAACGATTGCTCGAACAGGCGAAACTGCGACGGGTCGGTGACGAGCACGGCGCGCAGCGCCGAGCAGAAGTCGTCGCGCCGCGTGAGACCGACGGATGTGACCGCGCGCAGCGCATCGAGCACCTGCGCCGGGCCGACCGGTATTCCGGCCGCGCGCAGGGTGCGGCAGAATAGGAGGATATTGCCGGCTAGTCGGCTGTCGTCGCTGCCTGCCATCATTACGGATTCTGAATCTCGGCGAGCAGCCGGGCGGCTTCGCTGCCGCGGATCTTGGCAATATCGTCCTGATACTTGAGCAGCGACCCCAAGGTGTTGTCGACGACGTCCGGTGTCAGCAGCACGACGTCGAGCTGCGCGAGCGCGTGCGCCCAGTCGATCGTTTCGGCCACGCCCGGCGCTTTGTAAAGGTCCTGCTGCCGCAGCTTGTGGATGAACGACACCAGCTGCTCGCGAAGCTCATCGTCGACCTGCGGCGCTTTGAGCGCGACGATCTTTTGCTCCGCCTCGAAGCTGGGATAGCGCACCCAGTGGTACAGGCAGCGGCGGCGCAGCGCATCGTGGACTTCGCGCGTGCGGTTGGATGTGATCACGACGATGGGTGGAACGTCGGCTCGGATCGTCCCCAGCTCCGGGATGCTCAGCTGATAGTCGGACAGCACTTCGAGAAGGAACGCCTCGAAAGGCTCATCCGCACGATCGATCTCGTCGATCAAGAGCACCGGAGGACCGCCGTAATGCTGCTCGAGCGCGTTCAGCAGCGGCCGCTCGATCAGGAACTCGCGCGTATACAGTGTGGACTCGACGTCGACCGTGTTGCCAACGGCTACGGAAAGACGGATTGCGACCATCTGCCGCGGATAATCCCACTCGTAGGCTGCGCTCGCGAGGTCCAAGCCCTCGTAGCACTGCAGACGGATCAGGTCACGACCCAGCGCGTTCGCCAGCACTTTGGCGATTTCAGTCTTGCCGACGCCGGCTTCGCCTTCCAGCAACAGCGGGCGACGGAGCGCAAGCGCCAGATAGACGACGGTGGCGAGCTCCCGGTCCGCGACATAGTCGCCGGCAGCTAGCAGCGCTTCGGTTTGATCGACGTCTTGCGGCAATCCGGACGTGTCGGCCGTGTCAGCCACCCGCTCTGGCTACCGCCCGTCGGGCCATGACGCCGACGAGGTGCGCGCGGTACTCGGGGCTCGCGTGGAGATCCTCGTTCAGGTCCGTAGCGTCGACCTCGATGCCGTCGAGCGCAGCCACCGAGAAGTCGCTGGCGAGCGCGGTTTCCATCGCCGAGTGACGGAAGGCGCAGGCGCCGGCGCCCGTCACGGCAACGCGCACGCCGCTGTCCGTCTCGGCGACGAACACGCCGACGACCGCGTAGCGGGACGCGGGATTCGGGAACTTCGCGTAGGCCGCGCGCTTCGGCTTGGGGAATCTCACGGTGACGATGATCTCGTTGGCTTCCCGCGCCGTCTCGAACAGCCCCAGGAAGTAGTCGTCGGCGGCGATCTCGCGCTGGTCGGTGCGAATCGTCGCGCCGAGACCGAGCACGGCTGCCGGATAGTCGGCCGCGGGATCGCTCGACGAGAGGGAACCGCCGATCGTGCCGCGATTGCGCACCTGCGCATCGCCAACCATGCCGGCGAGATCGGCGAGCGCAGGAATCGTCGCGCGCACGTCTTTGCTCTCGGCGACGTCCGCGTGCCGGACCATTGCGCCGATCTCGAGATAGCGGCCGTCGATACGGATGCCCTTGAGCGCGTCGATACCTGCCAGATCGACGAGGTCCGACGCCTGCGCGAGCCTGAGCTTCATGGTCGGCAGCAACGTCATGCCGCCGGCGATCAGGCTGGCGCTCTCCCCTTGCTCCAGTAGCCGCTTCGCATCCGACACGGAGGTCGGCCTGTGGTAGTTGAATTCGTACATGACTTTAGCTTCCTGTCGTTCGTGATCAGGCCGCCGCCGCGGCGATCGCCCGCCACACCCGTTCCGGCGTCGCTGGAAGCGGCACGTCGTCTACACCCAAGTCGGACAGGGCGTCGACGACGGCGTTGATGACCGCCGGCGTCGCGCCGATCGCGCCGGCCTCGCCGGCGCCCTTGACGCCGAGCGCATTATGGGTGCACAGGGTCTCGTTCGTCGTCACCTCGAAGTCGGGCACGCCGTCCGCTTTCGGCAGGCAGTAGTCGAGCATCGAGCCGGTCAGCAGTTGCCCGGAGTCGTCGTCGTACACGCAGCATTCGTAGAGCGCCTGGCCGATGCCCTGCGCGAGACCGCCGTGCACCTGGCCGTCGACGATCATCGGATTGATGATCCGCCCGAAATCGTCGGCGGCGACGAAGCGCAGGATCTCGACGATGCCCGTGTCAGGATCGATCTCGACCTCGCAGATGTGGCACCCCGCCGGAAACGTAAAGTTCTTCGGATCGTAGTACGACGTCTCTTCGAGTCCGGGTTCGAGCTCGTCCAGCGGGTAGTTGTGCGGCACGTACGCGGCCAGCGCGACGTCGCCGAAGGTGACGGAACGATCGGTGCCGGCGACCGTCAGCTTGCCGTCCTCGAACTCGATGTCATCGGCTGAGGCCTCGAGCAGATGTGCCGCGATCTTGCGGGACTTGGCCTTGACCTTCTCCAAGGCCGACATGATCGCCATGCCCCCGACGGCCAGCGAACGCGATCCGTAAGTGCCCATGCCGAACGGAATCTTGCCGGTGTCACCGTGCACCACCTCGACGCTGTCGATATCGACTCCCAAGGCCTCGGTCACGAGCTGCGCAAAGGTCGTCTCGTGGCCCTGGCCGTGGCTGTGTGTACCGGTCAGCACCGTCACCGAGCCGGTCGGATTCACGCGAATCGTGCCGACCTCGTAGAGGCCGGCGCGCGCGCCGAGAGCACCGGCCACGTTGGACGGCGCGATGCCGCAGGCCTCGATGTAGGTCGATATGCCGATGCCGCGCAGCTTGCCTTTCGCCGCGGACTCCTTCTTGCGGGCAGCGAAGCCGGCGTAGTCGATCATGTCGAGCGCTTTGTCGAGGCACGCCTCGTAGTCACCATTGTCGTATTCGAGCGCCACCGGCGTCTGATAGGGGAAGCTGTCGGGACTGATGAAGTTGCGCCGCCGGATTTCCGCCCGATCCATGTCGAGCTCACGGGCCGCACGATCGACCAGCCGTTCGAGGAGGTAGCTCGCTTCCGGACGACCGGCGCCGCGATACGCGTCGACCGGCACGGTGTGCGTAAACGTGCCCTTGACCTCCGCGTAGATCGCCGGCGTCTTGTAGGTGCCTGCGAGCAGAGTCGCATACAGATAGGTCGGCACCGACGGTCCGAAGGTGGATAGGTAGGCGCCGAGATTGGCGCGCGTCTGGACCCTGAGCGCGAGGAAATCGCCGTTCTCGGACAGCGCCAGCTCGGCGTGCGATACGTGATCGCGGCCGTGCGCATCGCTCATGAAGGACTCCGAGCGGTCGGCGGTCCACTTCACGGGCCGATTGACCCGGCGCGAGGCCCAGGTGACGATTGCCTCCTCGGCGTAGTGGAAGATCTTGGAGCCGAAGCCGCCGCCCACGTCGGGCGCAATGACCCTGAGCTTGTGTTCCGGAATGCCGAGCACATAGGCGCCCATCAACAGGCGGATGACGTGCGGATTCTGACTGGTCGTGTACAGCGTGTACTCGTC
>JBFGFX010000155.1:0-8384 GCA_041579335.1 Woeseiaceae bacterium
AGCACGGCGTAAGGCATCTGCGTACGCACGTGCTCGATGTGATCGCAGCCGCTCGCCATCGAAGACAGGACCGTCGTATCGGAGATCGGCGAGCAGTGATCGCCCCACACTGCGCCGGCAAGATTGCAGGCGATCGCCGAGTACAGGATGTGCATGTCCTCGGGAGCGGTCAGGCCGTGCTGTTGCATCACGGCCCAGGACAGCGGAATGACGAGTGGCATCAGGATGCCCATCGTGCCCCAGCTCGTTCCGGTCGTGAACGCCGTGATCGCGGAGATAACGAACACCGTCGCCGGGACCAGCGCGGGCTTGAGCGTATCGGCGAGGATCGACACCAGATAGTCGGCGGTGTGCAAAGCCTCGGTGACGCTCGAGAGTGCCCATGCCAGAACGAGAACGATCATCGCGAACAGCATCGCACGCACACCGCCGAACCAGGCATCGACGGTCTCGTGCGTCGTGAGGATACGCTGCGCGATCGTCATGATAGCCGCCGTCATCGCTCCGAGCAGCGACGCCCACAGCATTGCCTTGTAAGCCTTGACGGAACCGATGATGTCCCTCAAGGTCTCGCCCTCGCCGGTGACGTAGAGCCCGATCACGAGCGCGGCAATCAGGACGACGATCGGCACCACCGCGTTCACGGCGCGCGCGGCGACGCCGTCTTTCGCCTCCAGATTGTCGCCATGCATCGCGGGCAGATCGAGCTCGCTCGCGGGCGACACCTGACCGGCGCGGGCGCGCCGCTCGGCGGTGTACATCGGACCCATGTCGCGGCCGCTTGCGGCGACGGCGAGCACGAACAGGACCGCGAGTATCGGGTAGAAACTGTACGGGATGGTGCGCAGGAATATCGTGTAGGCCGGATCGGCGATGCCCGGAATCGACCGGATCGACTGGTCGATAAGCCCGACCTCATAGCCGATCCAGGTCGTGATCAGCGCCAGACAGACGACCGGTGCCGCGGTCGAGTCGACTATATAGGCGAGCTTCTCGCGCGAGATCTTTAGATGATCCGTCAGGGCTCTAGCGGTGTTGCCGACGACGAGCGTATTGCTGTAGTCGTCGAAGAAGATCATGATCCCCATCAGCCAGACCGCCACCTGGCCGCTGACGGCGGTCTTGGCGCGGCTGACGATCAACAAGACGATCGCGGCCATGCCGCCGTTGCGGGTGATGATCCCGACCATGCCGCCGATCATCAGCGAGAACAGGATAATGGCCGCGTGATCGGCGTCCGCCAGCGCGCCGACGACGAACACCTGGAAGCCGTCCAGCAGTCCGGCGAAGATCCCCCCGGGCGTGAACGAGCGCAACGCGGCGGCGCCCAACCAGACGCCGAGCATTAGCGCCGGAATGACGCTGCGGAGGGTGAGCGCGACAACGATCGCCAAGAGCGGCGGCGTAATGGAGAACCAAGCGGGCAGAACCCGCAGCGTCCCGTCGACCCGGACGTCGTCGCTCGACGCCGACAGCGCGTTCGGCCCGACGACGGACAGCGTAATCCGGAACCTGGCCGAGCCCGTCGCATCCGCGTTCGCCGCAAGCACCTCGTCGGCGGCGCGCAATCGGACGGCCTGCTCGGGTCGGGCGCCGATGACGCGAACGTCGACGGGAACGTTATTCAGTGCGACTGTCGGTAGATCGAATTCGAGCGCCTGCGCGATGTGGCAAGTCGCAAGCAACGCGAGGCACAGGAGAGCTTGCTTGATGTCGTGTCCCTGCTTACGGTTGCGCGTGCTAACGAGTCTAACACGCAGACACGGGTCAGCAGTCCGGACTGATCCGCGCCGCCGCTTTGCACAGCGCGGCACCGAGTTCTTGACGGCGGTCGGCGTCCATGCGCTGCGTCGGGCCGCCAATCGATAGCGCGCCCTGCAACTCGCCGAGCGCCCCCCGCAGCACCGTCGCTACGGCGGCGAATCCGTCTTCGAGCTCGTCGACCGTTTCGGCGAAACCGCGCTCGCGTATCTCGTCGAGCTGCGGCTTGAACAGATCCTTGCGCACCAGCGTCTTTGCCGTCAATGCCGGCAGCGGTTCGCGCAGCCGATCGAGGCGCTGCTCCTCGAAGGCGAGATACGCTTTCCCGGTCGAGGTCGCGTGCAGCGGCCAGCGCGTCCCGACATTGCCGGCCGCAGCGACCACGTACCTTCCGGCCACCTCGTCCAGGATCAGCATGCTGTCCTCGAGCGGCACTTCGAGCGTCGCGGTTTCGCCGGTTTCGTGCGCCAGGGATTTCAATAGCGGGCGGACGCGGCGCCTCAAGTCGCTGCTCGCGAGCGCCTGAACGCCGAGTGCCATCAGTCCTGCACCGAGACTGTAGACGCCACTGGCCGGATGCTTTTGCACCAGCGCCTCGCTCGTGAGCGCGCGGAGCAGGCGGTGCGTCGTGGTCTTGTTGAGCCCGGCGGCACGGCTCAGCTCGCCGAGCGACATCTCCGGCCGTTCGTTCGAAAAGAGCTTCAGCAGTCGGACGGCGCGCAACGCAGCCTGCGCGCCTTTCGGCGGTGTGGGTAATTCCATGGGATCGGCACGCTGTGCAATATCATAATGTGACGATGTCTTTCATATTATGACATTTCGTTCGGCAGGGGCAACCTCGAGGGCTTTGCCGAGCGCCTCCGTCGACGCGGCGCTCGCCGCGGCGGCCAGGCGATTCGACCAGCGACGACGCCGGCCGGCCGCGACTTCATCGGCGGGCCAATGGCGATCAAGGACGGCTTGAATACGATGGTTGTATCGGGCGTCACCGATCGGCTTCCGCTTGCCGGTTCGCTTGCCCGTTAGCGAGTTTAGCCACACACTTGAAAGGATGCAGGATCTCCGCATACACAACTGCGGGCCGGGCGACTACGATGCCGTCGTTCGCATCTACAACCACTACGTCCAGCATTCGCCGGCGACGTTCGACATCGCGCCGTTCACGGTAGGTCAGCGGGCGCCCTGGTTCGCCGGATTCGCCGAAAGCGGTCCGTACCAGCTTCTGGTTGCCGAATCCGACGCGGGCGTCGTCGGTTTCTGCTACAGCACCCAGTACAAAGACCGGCCGGGTTACAGCGTCTCGGTCGAGACGACCGTCTACGTGGCGCCCGACGCGCTCGGGGGCGGCGTCGGCTCGGCCCTGTACGCGGCACTGTTCGAGCGTCTGGAGGACTGCAGCCTGCACGGCGCCTACGCCAATATCACGCTGCCGAACGACGCGTCGGTAAAACTGCATCGAAAATTCGGCTTTCACGAGATCGGCGTGGAAACCGAGGTCGGCTTCAAGTTCGACCAGTATTGGAGCGTCGCTCGCTTCGAGCGGCGGCTCTGATCCGGGGAGAGGTGCCATGCCAGCCAGCAATCAGTCGCCCATCGCCGAACTTCGCCGTTTCCTGCGCAGATACGGCGACACGGGCGTCATCGAATTCTTGATAGCCGACGTCAACGGCGTATTGCGCGGCAAGCAAGTGCAGCGGCACGAATTCGAGAAAACGATCGGCAAGGGATTCGTCATGCCCGGCGGCACCGTGCTGCTCGACACGCTCGGCGACGTGGTCGATGACATAAGCTGGTCGTCCAGAGACGGCGATCCCGACGTCGATGCCCGATTCGTGCCGGGCAGCCTCGCGCCGACCCCCTGGGCCAAGAAACCCTCGGGGCAAGCGCTGTTTCGTTTCTACGCTGCGGACGGCAAGCCGTTCTTCGGCGACCCGCGCGCAGTGCTAGAGCGCACCGTCGCGCGCCTTGCGCGGCGCTGCCCCAAGATCGTCATGGCCGCCGAGCTCGAGTTCTACCTGCTCGACACGCGCGCCGACCGGCCGACCCCGAGGGTGTCGCGGGTACCGGGCCTCGGTCGGCCGCAGCCCGGTCCGCAGGTGTATGCGCCGGATGATCTGTGGGAGATCGAGGATTTCTTGAACGACCTGCACGACGTCTGCAGCCAGCAGAACATCCCGGCAGGTACGACGATCTCCGAGTTTTCGCCCGGACAGTTCGAGATCAATCTACATCACGTCGACGACCCGGTGCTCGCCTGCGATCACGCCCTGTTGCTCAAGCGTGCGGTCAAGGCTGTCGCACGCCGCCACGAGTTCGCCGCCTGCTTCATGGCGAAACCGTTCGAAGCGCTGGCCGGTTCCGGCCTCCACGTGCACCTGAGTCTGTATGACAAGGACGGCAAGAACTTCTTCTCGCAGGACAAAGGGCGCATGACGTCGCCGCCGTTCTCCGCCCGGCTGCGTCACGCGATCGGCGGTCTCAAGAAGACCATGGCGGAGGCAACCGCGATATTCGCCCCCAACGCGAACTCCTACCGCCGCCTGCGGCCCGAGATGTTTGCACCTGTCGAGCCGAACTGGGGAGCCAATCACAGAAACGTCGCGCTGCGCATCCCGGTCTCGGACGCTAAGAACCTGCGCTTCGAGCACCGCACCTCCGGCGCCGACGCGAATCCCTACCTCGTGACCGCCGCGATTCTGGCCGGCGTACATTTCGGCATCACGAATCGCTGCGATCCCGGACGCATGGTGCGAGAGGGCGAGGTCATCTCGCTGAAACGCAAGATCCCGAATCGGTGGCCCGCGGCGCTCGACAGATTTGCCCGTAGTAAGGTGCTGCCCGACTACTTGGGCGCGGAGTTCTGCGAGAGCTTTTTGAAGAATCGCCGCTGCGAAGAGCGCCGCTTCAACAACGAAGTGAGCAATATCGACTACGATTGGTATCTGCGCGCGGTCTGAGCCTTTAGCCGTCTGCCGCGCGCGCAAGGTCCGCCTCGATGCTGCGGCTGGCGAGGAGGTAATGCAGCGCGGACACCGGATAGACCGTCGCAACGACGGCAAACAGCGCGTAACGCATGGAATCCTGACCGAACCGATCGGCCAACAGATCGCTCAAGATGCCGGTGACCTGTGGCCCCAGCCCCAGCCCGATGATGTTGATGATGAACAGCATCAAGGCGGCGGCGACGCCGCGCATTCTCAGGCCCACCAGACCTTGAGTCTGCGCGAAGGTCGTGGCGAGGTAGAAGTTGGAGAATACCGCCGGCACCGAGAACAGCGTGAGCACCAACGCCGTGTTGTCACTCAGGTAGATCGGGAAGACAAAAACCCACCCCAGAATCGTCGCCAGCGCAACACCGGCGAGCGCAGTGCGCTGGCCGCGCCTGCCGAGGTGATCGGCGACGAAACCGCCGCCGGCAAATCCGAGCCCGCCCGCGATACCCAGTATCAGTCCGAGGTACACGCCGATCACGGCGGGGCTCATCGCGTGGCTGCGGACCAGGAAGGTCGGGAAGAAGTTGGCGACCGCGTAGCCGCCGAACGCCGCGAGTCCGGCGCCGATCGAGATATGGACGAACGACTTCCTGCTGAAGAGCAGCCGGGCGACCTCGCCGATTCCCGGCCGGTCACCCGAGTCGACCCGCACCTCCGACATGCCCCGCGGCGGCTCGTCGACGGTCAGTCGCATGATCAGCGCAAGCAGCAGACCCGGGACACCGACGATGAAGAATGCCTCGCGCCAGCCGATGTTCTGCACGACCCAGCCACCGGTGAGATACGCGATCATGATGCCGGCAGAGATGCCCAGCGAGTAGATGCCCATGGCGGCGGAGCGCTGCTCGGGCGGATAGTAGTCGGCGATCATAGAATGTGCGGCCGGACTGCAACCCGCCTCGCCGACGCCGACACCTATTCTGGCGAGCGTGAGTTGGACCACGTTCACCGCCGCCCCGGACAGCGCCGTCATGCCGCTCCAGACCGCGAGCGACAGCGCGATCAGATTGCGCCGATTCCAGCGGTCGGCAAGCAGCGCGATCGGCACCCCGAGCGTGGCGTAGAACAGCGCGAATGCAGAGCCCGCCAGGAAGCCCAGCACCCAATCGTCGACGCCGAACTCCGCTTTGATGGCCGGCAGCAGTATGGCGAGGATCTGTCGATCGATGAAGTTGAACGTGTACACCACGACCAGCACGCCGAGTGCGTAGCGCCGCGCCGGAACGCTTATCGTCGTCCCGTTCGACGCCGGTGCTCTGGCCGACACTCGAGCGATCCTAGTGCGTCGCGCCGACGGCGGCTGCACCGACGCTGCCCGCCTGCGGCCGGCGCGGATCAGAGGCGCCGCGAAACAGCTCGTCGCGTCGAATCACCGACTGCAGACTGCCCATCGCCCGGGATTGCACGACCTCGTGGCCGCGCCGCTCGAGCTCGCGCACCGTATCGATGCTGAAGCCGGATTCGAGTTGCAGCCGGTCGGGCAACCATTGGTGGTGAATCCGCGGCACGCTGGCCGCGTCCGCGATATTCATGCCGTGGTCGATGACGTTGACGATCATCTGCAGCACCGTGGTGATGATGCGGCTCCCTCCCGGGCTGCCGGTGACGAGCCACGGCCGACCGTCTTTGAAGACCATCGTCGGCGTCATCGAGCTCAACGGCCGCTTGCCGGCTTCAATCGCATTCGCGTCGCCGCCTAAGAGACCGAACGCGTTCGGCACTCCGACCTTGGCCGAGAAGTCGTCCATCTCGTTGTTGAGCAGAAAGCCGGCGCCGGCGACCGCGATGTGCGAACCGTAAGAGAAGTTCAGCGTGAACGTGTTGGACACCGCATTACCGGCCGAGTCCATGATCGAGAAATGCGTCGTATCCGCGCCCTCCGGCACCGGCGCGACGCCCGGATGAATGTCCGCAGACGGCCGCGCCGCGTGCATGTCGATCGACTTCGCGAGCTGCATCGCGTAGCCCTCGCTCGTCAACCACGCGATGGGCACGTCGTAGAACGCCATGTCGCCGAGATGCTTGCTGCGGTCCGCGTAGGCGAGCTTCATGACTTCGGCGAGGAGATGCACGTTGTCGGCGCTGCCCGGTCCCATTTCCGCAATAGGAAAATGCTCTAAAACGTTCAGCATCTGGATCACGTGCACGCCGCCGGAGCTCGACGGCGGCATCGCCACGATCTCGAAGCCGCGATAGCTGCCACGAAGGGGGGCCCGGATCACGGGTCGGTATGCGGCGAGCGCCTCCGCGTCGATCAGGCCGCCGTTCGCCTCCATCTCGGCAATGATCTTGTCCGCGATCGCACCCTTATAGAAGGCGTCCGGCCCGTTCTCGGCGATGAGCTGCAAGGATCCGGCGAGGTCGGACTGCACGAGCCGCTCGCCGGCTTCGTAGGGCACGCCGCCCTGCTTGTAGAAATAGCCGAGCGCGGCCGGATTCTTGCCGAGCCGATCGCGGCGAGACTTGAGCAGATTTGCGAGGTCGTGGCTGACGACGATACCGTCGCGCGCGAGCCGGACCGCAGGCTGCAGCAAGCGCGACCACGGTATCGACCCGAACTGCCGGTGGGCTTCGAAGAGCCCGGCAACGGTGCCCGGCACGCCGGACGACAGGTGGCTGAATCTCGCCAGCTCGTTGTCGACCAAGCCCTCATCGTCGAGGAACATGTCCCGCTGGGCGCGTGGCGGCGCCATTTCGCGGTAGTCGATCGCGACCAGCTCGTCGGACTCCGCCAGGTAGATCAGCATGAAGCCGCCGCCACCTATGTTCCCGGCTCTGGGCAACGTGACCGCCAGCGCGAACGCGACGCCGACCGCGGCATCGACGGCGTTGCCGCCGTCCGCAAGAATTCGGGCGCCGACCGCGCTCGCCACGGCGTTTTGCGACGCAACCATGCCCTCGCTGTCGACGATCGGATGGTGCCTCGAGTTGTAGCGGATGATCGCGGCATCGGGCGACTGCGCCCACGCCGCAATAGGCTGTGCGACCAGAAACAGACAAAGGAAAACGGCCAATGGTCGATACATCGGATCCACCTGTGGTGCTTCGGATCGGCAGAACACGAGGACTCGCCCGCCGATCGGTGACTAGAGCCTATCTCATAATCGTCCGTGGTCGCGCACGATTGTGAGATAGGTTCTAAGGCAGCACGGATTTGAACACAAAAAAGAAGACGATCGCCAGGATTGCGCCGGCCGGTATCGTCACGACCCAGGACAAGAAGATCTTGCCGACGACGCGCAGGTCGATCGCCTCGATGCCGCGGGCGATGCCGACGCCGAGCACCGCGCCGACCAGCGTGTGCGTGGTCGAGATCGGAATCCCGGTGCCGGAGGCGATGACGATCGTCGTCGCAGCCGCGAGCTCGGCGGCAAAGCCGCGGCTCGGCGTGAGTTGCGTAATCTTCTCGCCGACCGTGGCGATGACGTGCCGCCCATACGTCGCCAGGCCAATGACGATTCCGGCTCCGCCCAAGAGCAGCACCCATACGTTCAGCGGCGACTGTCCACCGACGACGCCGGTTTTCGCGACGCTGATCACAGCGGCCACCGGGCCGATGGCGTTCGCCACGTCGTTCGAGCCGTGCGCGAACGCCATCGAGCACGCGGTCACGATCATCAGCACCGCGAA
>JBFGFX010000156.1:0-8381 GCA_041579335.1 Woeseiaceae bacterium
GACTATATACGTGGGGCCACGGATCGGTTCGAATAAGCCGAAGCTGATGCATCGACTAATGTCCGCTGCGGTTCAGCGGCAGTCGGATTGCTGTGTTACAGACGACCGGCTGATATGCGAAGTATAGCTGTCCTCCATGCCGTTAGCGCGGACCCGGCAGCACGCGGCCATTAGCGACTTTCTTGCTTCGAGATTTGTATATAATCAAGATGGGTGATGCGTCGCGCTGTCGGCCTTGATGATCGACGGAATTTATCCTCAGCAAGAAGAGGTAACAAGCCATGTCACACAAATATGCTGGAGGGTGCGATCATATCCACACGCACTCAGATAAGGACCCGATAGACAACCACGTTTGCCACTGCTCCGTGTGCAAGAGCGTTACCGGGCAAGATACGACTCATGTCGTGTTCTTTAACCACGGCGACGTGAAAGTCGACAAACTCGATGCCTTGAACCGTCAACCGTTCAACGCAAAAAATCCGGATGGTCCGCTGGAATTGTGCACCTGCTCGGACTGCGGCACACCGATCATGCTCGATGACAAGCAACGGCGAATTCGCGTGATCGTGCCGAACCTCATGGGATACGATTCAAAGAGCCTGCCAGCGACGTACCATGCCTTTTATGACGCGTCCACTGGCGCACCAGCGCCTGAGGACGGTCGCCCCGTCTACGACAGTCTGCGTCCCGACTTCGTTTGGCCGGAACCCGCTTAAGGCTGGCAGACGACAGCAAACAGGCGCTCGAATTGTACCGCACCACTGAATTCGTTGGGGCTGCTAAACCATCGATTCTACGGTCGCTTTACTGCGAATACGAATAACTCGCACAGGGCACGAGCGTCTCTTTCCCGATCACGTCGCATCGCCGATGCGACGGTGATCCGGACTGTCGGCCCCGCGTTTCGTCAATGCAGAAATGGTGGCGGCGCAGTCTCTTTCGCGGACTCTTATCGACGAGTTTCTGTTTCGTCAGTCGGAGTCCGGCCGGATTCCAGGACTCACTAACCGATCACTTCATCGTATAGCCGATAGAGGTTCAAGCCGAAGATCTTCTCGAGGTTGCCTTCGGACATGCCGCGCTTCGCGAGGCCGTCCCAGATGGTCTCCATGCGCCGCGGTCCGTTGAGCTCTTCGAAGTACAGCGGCCACATCGAGCGATCGAAGTTCTCGCCCTCCTCACGCTTGAGCTCCTCGAGGTATTCCTCGGTCAATACCAAGCGTCGATGATCGCGATCGCTGCCGATGCAGACGTGATCCACGCCGGCGACCTTCACGGCGTGCTCGATGTGCTGATAGTAGAAGTGCACGGCGTTGTCGATCTGCCGGGTCATGAACGGTCGCATCTGGGTGATGCCGACGAGTCCGCCTTTGTCGGCGGTCGCGCGCAGGTTCTCGTCGGTGGTGTTGCGATTGTGATCGTACAGCGCCTTGCAGCAGGTGTGCGATATGATGATCGGTACCTGGGATGCCGCAATCGTGTCGGCCATGGTCCGCATGCCGGCGTGGGACAGGTCGATCAGCATGCCGACATCGTTCATCTTCTCGACCAGCTCGTGCCCGAAGCGGGTAAGCCCCGAGCCGTTCTGCTCGTTGCAGCCGGCACCCGCCCAGTTCTGCCAGTTGTACGTGATCTGGCTGGAGCGGACGCCGAGCCCGTAGAACACGTCCACGTTGTCGAGATCGCGGCCAAACTGGGTCGAGTTCTGGAACAGGTAGAACAAAGCGATTTGCCTCTGGTCACGGGCGCGGTCGATGTCCGCGACCTCGGTCGCCTTGAGGTAGAACTCCCCCTTCTTGTCGATCAGCCGGTCGTACTCGAGCACGCCGGCGATGGCCCATTCGTACGCCTGCCGTTCGTAGGACTTGGGATCGCAGAGCGTCACCGTCACCGAATTCATGCCGGCGTCGATCATCTCGCGTACGAGATCGTCCGTATAGGCTTCGCGGATCTCCCCCATCGCGTCCAGCACGAGCGCCTTTTGTGTCGGCGTCTCGGCGCCCAGAACGTCGCGTGCACCCGCCGCGGTGACCACGGCGGCCGCCCCCAAAGAAAACTCGCGTCTGCTGATCATGTTGCTCCCGCCGTTCGAACCGCCGTGCCTCGATTTGCAGCTATTGCCTGGTACCCCGGACAGGATTCGAACCTGTGGCCTTCGGATTAGGAATCCGACGCTCTATCCGACTGAGCTACCGGGGCGTCGTGAACGAATCATCGGAGACTATAGGCGATAACGTCTGGCGTGACCACACGAGGATGGCCCGTGCAGGAAGCAATCAATGTGCACCGGTGCTGCGGACGTATTAAGGTCACGGTCGTACCCGAACCGGAGCGAAAGCTCATGATCGACACACGAGAGAAGGCATTCTTCCGCCGAGACGGCCAATGGTTCATCGGCACCGATGCGGCGAGAGGTCCGTGGAGCGCAGACGCCTGTCATGCGGGTCCGGTGACGGGAGTCATTGCTCGCGCCTGCGAGCAGGCGGCTCCGCTCAAGCAGCTCACCCGCCTGACCGTGACGTTTTTGCGTCCGCTGCCGATGTCGGGCTTTCGCGTCGACGCCGAGCTTGAGCGCGAAGGCCTGAACGTGGCAACCGTCGCCGCCAGCATGACGGACGCTGACGGCAGGCAATGCGCATCGGCGACCAGCCTGCATCTGGTGGCGCAACGATTCGATGCGCTGCCCACTGCGACGGTTCCGCACCCCTCGTTCGAAGAAGCCACGTCCGGCCAGTTCCCCGTGGAAAAGGCGATACACGACCTACCGTTCTTCGGCAACGGCATCGATATCGCGTATCCGCCCGGCGAGTCCGGCGCTCCGGGACCCACGACGATGTGGATGCGCGCCTTACCGATGCTCGAGGACGAGAAGCCGTCCCCGTTTCAATCGCTCTGCCCGCTCGCGGACTGCGGCAACGGTATTTCGAGGAACTGCGACTTCAATACCGCGACGTTCGTCAATCCCGACCTCACGGTCGTCGCCTACAGGCTGCCGGAATCGGACTGGCTGGCGTCCGAGGCGATCTCGTTTTGGGAGCCGAGCGGCATCGGTATGTCGCACGCGACGCTCTATGACACGCGCGGTGCCTTGGGAATAGCGCTGCAGTCTCTGATCATACGGCCCGTCGGCTGAGGGCGCTCGTCGCCCCCGCTCACTCGAGCAGCACGGGCGCCGACGGCGGCCCGTCGTCCGCGCCGAGCGCGAAGCAGTAGTAAAGCCCGTCGCCGCCCGTTCCCTGCAGATCCGCCTGGCCGCAGCCGCGCGAACCGTGCGCGTTGTTCCACGACGTCGGGTTCTGCCCGCCGCCGGTGCGGTCGTGGTGACCAACGCGGGCGCTGCCGTCGGGGCCCGCGTAGGTCCAGTTCCGACAGGTCGTATCGTCACCGTCCGGGTAGGCCGTGCCGTCGAGGTTCGAACCGGTCAAGATGTCGTGCCGGTTCGGCGAGTCGCCGCGACCTTTGATGACCTCGCCGGTCTCGCTCACGGAGTTCTCCTTGCTGAGCTTGTTATTGTCGCTGTGCAGATCGTCGACGTCGGCCGCGACCTGCACGCCGTTCGCGTTGAACCAGGGCCCGTCGCCGATCCGATCCCTCGCGTTGACGCCATCGTCCCCTGTAGTGCTCAGGTACGCGCGCCACATCTTGTCGCCCGCACCTGCCGCTTCGGCGAGCGCCTGGCAATGGGCGTCGGCGCCGTCCAGGCCACCCAGATTGGCGCCGTCACCGGGACCGTGGCTGGTCAAGAAAAAACTCATACCCTCGTCCTGTGCCAGCACCAGCGTCGTCGACGCGACCAGCAGCACGGTCGTCATTGCCGTTCTCATTCTCGTCTCCCCCTTCGCAACATATCGCCCGGAATCCGCACGATTATAAGTGAGTCGGTGTATAGTGCGAGAGAGCCTCGAAGTGCTTCCGGGAGGACAACCTATGAACGGCGACACGATCGATCGGCGCGCGTTTATCACCAGACTGGGCGGCGCTACCGCGATTGCGACGATGTCCGCCTCGGCGCTGGCCGACGAGCTCGAAGACGAGATGCTCAAGAATCTCGAGGCCAAGTGCGAGCCGGCGCCCGTCGAGACCGAGCAGCGCGCGAAGATGCGCCGCGGCGGCGGCATACTGTTCGATGCTGTTCGCATCCCGGAGCTCGCCGATCTGCCTGAGCGTCCGACACTCGTCGACTTCTTCGAACGGCGCTTCAGCGAGGGCATCGTCCAACACTGCCTGCGCTCCGCGCAGCACGCGCTGGACTCCGGGCAAGACGAGATCCACGTCATGGCCGCGCTCGTCCATGACACGGTCATGAACCTGATTCGCACGGATCACGGCTATTGGGGCGCCGACCTGGTGGCTCCCTACGTCGATGAGCGCATCGCCTGGGGCATCCGCTACCATCAGGCGCTGCGGTTCTTTCCGGATGAATCGGTGGGCTACGAATATCCGGAGCTCTACCGCCGCATGTTCGGCGAAGACTTCGTGCCCGAGGCCTACATCCAGGACGCGTATGCGCGGGCGCGTAAGCACAAATGGTACATGCACGACCGCATGATCACGGTCAACGACACCTACGGCTTCGACGAGAACGTCAATCCCTCGCTCGACGATTTCGTTGACATCATCGGCCGCAACTTCAAGCAGCCCAAAGACGGGCTCGGCTTCGACAACAGCCCTTCGGCGCACATGTGGCGCTCGCTGATCAACCCTGATCGGCCGCTGTAATCGCGGCGGAAGCTGCTGCTACGCTTCGATCGGCGCCGAGGAGACCGGACGCGATGGGCTTGACAGTGAGGGACGCGAACCCCGTCGATGCCGCGACCATCGCCGCCTTCAACTCGGCCATGGCGATCGAGACAGAGGGTCGGCCGCTCGATCCCGAGCTCATCAATCCCGGCGTCGAGCGGGTGCTCGGCGATGTGGCCAGAGGCCGCTACTGGGTCGCCGAATCAGAGGGCGCGATCGTCGGCCAGCTCATGGTGACGTACGAGTGGAGCGACTGGCGTAACGGCATGCTCTGGTGGATCCAGAGCGTTTACGTCGATGAGCGTTTCCGCCGCCAAGGCGTGTTCACGGCACTCTATCGGCACGTCGAGCGTCTGGCGCGCGCCGATCCGGACTGCTGCGGCATGCGCCTGTACGTGGAACGAAGCAACCGGCGCGCGCAAGCGACCTACGAAGCGCTCGGCATGGTAAATCCCGGCTACGAGGTCATGGAAGTGGATTTCCACAAGCAAGACACGACTTGAACTGGAGGAAGTTGATGCTAAAACCCGGAATGAACGCGCCCGATTTCGTGCTACCGAACGAGAACGGCGAAGACGTTTCGCTCGTCGACCTGCTGGAAGACGGCCCGCTGATTCTGTACTTCTATCCGGCCGACTTCACCCCGGGATGCACCAAAGAGGCCTGCTCCATCCGCGACATTCACGATGACCTGGTGTCCGTCGGGCTAAAGGTCGTCGGCGTCAGCCCGCAGGACGGCGACAGTCACAGCCGATTTCGCGAGCAGCACGGGCTGCCGTTCACGCTGCTCTCCGACGTGGACAAAGTCGCGATCAAGATGTACGACGTCGACGGTCCGTTCGGCGTGGGCGTGCGCCGGGTCACGTACCTCATCAATCAGTCGAAGAAAATCCAGGATGCGCTGCAGGCCGACGTGCTCGTCAACCGGCACCACGATTTCATTCGGAAAGCCATCACGCTGCGCCGAGCCGCGGGCCTGAAAGCCCCAAAGTCAGGGTGACCGTGCGGCGTTAGTCGCCGTTCAGGGTGACGATCACGCGGCGGGTGTGCGGCGCGTGGCGGTGTTCCCAGAGGAAGACGCCCTGCCAGGTACCCAGCGCGCAGCGGCCGTCGCTGATCGGCAGGCTCAGATCCGACTGGGTCAGCACGCTGCGGACGTGCGCGGGCATGTCGTCCGGTCCTTCCGAACGGTGCGTGAACATCGGATCGCCGTCGGGAACCTGGCGCGACATGAACGTCTCGAGGTCGCGCATCACGGCCGGATCCGCGTTCTCGCACAGCATGAGCGACGCGCTGGTATGGCGGATGAAGACGTGGCAGATGCCGGTCTTGATCCCGGAGGCGGTCACCAGCGACTGGATGCGGCCGCTCAGATCGTACGTGCCGCGGCCGTCGGTCTGAATGGTCATTGACTCCTGACGGAACACGGGCGCCTCGCTCGAACGCTTCAGCTGCGCTCCTGGGACAGGCGTGACGTATCGGACAATTTGCGGTCCTGTTCGCTCGGCCCGCCCGGTACGTAGGGGTCGCCGAAGCGCAGACGGATGGTCTTGGTCTTGCCGAACCACGGAATGGAGACGATGTAGATATTGTCGTATTCGTTCTCGGCGATCGGCGGCACTTTCTTGCTGGCGCCGAGATCCGCGATCAGCGACGGCAAGGTGTTGCTGTGCCCCACGACGAGGATGATCTTGCCCTTGTGATCTTTAAGGATTCGGGCCAGGACGGCTTCGTTGTCGGTCGGATCGTACTGCTGCACCGCGAGGCCTAAGCGGTTGGCCAGCGGCTCCGCGGTCTCCAGCGTGCGCCGATAGGGCGAGGCGTAGATCGCGTCGACGCCGGCGACGACGTCCGCGTCCACGAGCTGCCGCGTCAGCTCGGCGACGCGCCGCCGGCCGGCCGGGCTCAGGGGCGGATCGTCCGCGGGCTCGGCCGCTTTCTCGGCGTGCCGAACGAAGATGATCGTCGTCGTCGCCTGCGACTCGAAGAACCAGGCGAGCCCTACCGCGATCGCGGTATAGATCACGATGATCTGGATGCGGCGTCGGCGGCGCCTGCGGCGGCGTTCCTGGTCTGTCATGCCGTTGGCCATGGAACGCGAGCTTACGGGGTTTTTCTCGGCTTGACTACGGTTCCCGGTCGGGCTTTTTGGGCGTCGACGTAGAGACCACGCGGTATTCGCCCTCGATGACCTCGACCCGGACCGGCCGGTCCGCGCTCGAACGAGGTTTCCGCGCCCGCCGGGCCAGCTTGCGATTGAACCACCAGACGCGAATGCCGATGATCGCCGCGAGCACCAGCAGCAGGCTGCCGAGCGTGACGAACGCGATGAAGCCCAAGACGATGGACGCACCAATCGCGAGCGCACCCACGATGACGACCAGAGCGTTCGCCAGCGGATTGCTGAACGGGAATTTCCTGCTTTGATAAAACTGGTTCAACGCATCCTCACTTCGAGTTGCCGTTGGCACTCTTCCGAGTATAGAACCCTTCGAACCACGGCGCCCAGCTTTCGCCGCCGTCGTTCGACTGCTCGAAGAACTGCCGCACGCGACCGTCGGGCAGCGGTGCCCACAGGCCGCGGAAATCAGCCGTCGTGCCGTTGGCGACATAATGTATCTTGCCGATCAGCCGCATGCCGTCATCGGTGAGGCCGCCGCGGATGTCGATCTGGGTGCCGCCGGCGGCGTTCCAGATCTGCACCCACTCGTCCGTGGTCTTGTCGACGTAGT
Organism: Woeseiaceae bacterium; assembly: GCA_041579335.1. Classification (GTDB taxonomy): domain Bacteria; phylum Pseudomonadota; class Gammaproteobacteria; order Steroidobacterales; family Woeseiaceae; genus JBFGFX01. Next base: position 7,476 of record JBFGFX010000156.1, read on the forward strand.
TGATGCTCATGCCAGTGCCGCCGGCCGCGTTGGTCCAATGCTCGGTCAGCACGCAGCCGCGCTCGGCGCGCTCGATACGATTGCTGCCGACGAGCTGGCCGCTGGCGATGTGCACATCCCAGCTGCCGAGCCAAAAATCGAATTCCGTGAACTTGTCGTCGTACTCGCACGGGAACGCCTGCCGCGACATCTCGTCGATCAGGCCGTCGAACTCAGGATTCCCGGCGAGCGAAGCGAGCACCGCATCCGCCGAGATCGCGTTGACGTTCGTGAAGCCGCTGTCGAACAGGCCCCGCAGCGAGGTGATCGCGGCGTCCGCGTCGCCCTGCAACACCCGGATGCGGTTTCGCTCCAGCGCAAGGCGAACCGGGGAAAGCTCGGTGGCGGCAACCTCGAGCGCCTCTGCGGCCGTGCCCAGATCGCCGGCCATGCGCGCCCGCTGCGCCAGCGCGTACCAGTCTTCGGCCGTCGTGTCCTCGGCCCCCGAGAGCGCCGCGAACTCGGCGGCGGCCTTGAAGGCCGGTTCGGCGGCGGCCGGCGCATCAGCCGCCGGTTCCCCACAGGCGGCCAGCAGCAGTGCAGCCAAGATGGTATAGAAGAGTCGAATGATTTGTCGGTGGTTCATCGGATTCAGTGATTCGCAGCAGAATGCAGCAACGCCTTATGGTTCGAGCCGCTGAGCGCCAAAAGGTTCTGCACCGCATTTAATCACGGATATGCGCCCGGATCGGCTTGATTCAACGCGATTGATGCAAGAACCGAGATTGCGTTCGGTTGCATGCCGGACGACGGCCGCGCACAATTCAGGCCGCACACCGCGGGCCGGAGAGGTGGCAGAGCGGTTGAATGCACTGGTCTTGAAAACCAGCAAGGGTTAGTAGCCCTTCGTGGGTTCGAATCCCACCC
>JBFGFX010000157.1:0-8366 GCA_041579335.1 Woeseiaceae bacterium
ACTGGGCTGATTACCTGAATAGAATCAACGACCTGCTGGTCGCCCCGCCGCGAAGGCCGCCGGCCTTCAAGATCCCGGTGGTTACCGCAGCGGCCGACGAGCCGGGGCCGAGCGCGTGAGCATCGAGGACATCCCCGTCCGCGTGATCGGACCCGGCAGTCAGCCGGCCGACGAGGACGGCGAGACGCTCTCTTACGTGAGCATGCCGAACGACATGTCGACCTACGTCGCGCCGCACACACCCGACCCCGAAGCGGTGAAGCATCTCGCCGCTGCCCGCGACGCCATGAACTGGCTGCGCGATGCGCTGGCGGAGTACGATCCCGAGGCGGAGCCCCGACTCGCGAATCTGAGCGCGCTCGACGAGGCGTCCCGCGAGCTCGTCAACCAGATCCTGGGCGAAGGCGAAGTCAGCGTCACGTACAACGGCGTCGTCAGGGCGCGCACCCAGGAATCGGTGCTCGCCGGCGTTTGGCGGACGGTTTATCTGGATCAGGATGATCGGGTTACGGTCGACCTGCTGGAAGTGGCCGATGCGCCGCACCTGGTGCGCGCGCCGGACGGGCGTGATCGCGCCATCGATGCGAGCGAGCAAGGCGCACCGCCCGAGGTCATGAACGCGCTGCCGATCTTGGTCGAGCTCGAGACCGCTCTCGAACGATACGAACATGAGCAGTTGCCGCACGTCATCAACCTGTCGCTGCTGCCGGTCTCGGATGCGGACGTCGAATTCCTCGACGAACGCTTGGGCCGCGGACCCATCGACATACTGTCGCGCTCCTACGGCAAGTGTCAGATCATCAGCACGCTGACGCCGAACGTCTGGTGGGTGCGCTACTACAACTCGATGGGCACGCTGATATTGAACACGCTCGAGGTCATCGATGTGCCCCTCGTGGTCTGTGCCGCGCCCGAGGATATTGCCGATTCCGCGTTGCGCCTGGACGAGATCCTGGCGCCGTACTGGTCCCAGGTAGCATAATAGTCGTGGACACGCAGTACGCCGGTGGGCGGCTCGACGATCGGACGAAGCTCGAGTGCCGAATCTGCTGGTACGTCTATGATCCCGCCGAAGGTGACGCCGTTGATCAGATTCCGCCCGGTACGCCGTTTCGAGCGCTGCCCGCGCACTGGCGCTGCCCCCAGTGCGATGCGGAGCCGGACAAGTTCCTGCCGATCGACGAATGAGAGGCCGACATGCCGACCGACGTTGGGCAATTGACCGAGCGGTACGACGCGGTCTACCGAGAGCAGATGCAGGATCTGCCTATTGTCAATAGGCACCTCGAGGTCGAGGCGGTCGGATTTACCGCATTCGACGAGCACGAGCTCGGCGTTCTGATTACGCCCTGGTTCATGAATCTCGTCCTCTTGCCCGGCACCGACGACTGGCGCGACAGCGCTCAAGGCTCGATCATCGAGCGCTCGCTGCCGAGCGGCAACTGCGAGTTCACGGTCTGCCGTGACGATTCTCTCGGCACCTACTTGACGGCGATCCTGTTTCGCTCGGTGACGGATTTTCCCGACCAAACGACCGCGCGAGCGATCGCCGAGGAAACCCTCGAAGTGCTCTTGACCGAGCACGCGCCCGAATCCGACGATAACCGCATGAGCCGTCGCGCCCTGTTCTCCAGACTTTGGGATACCTGATGCACGAGCTGTCGGTCTGCATCTCGCTGCTCGAGCAGGTCGAGCGCATTGCGCGCGAGCGTGATGCGAAGTCGGTGACGAGAATAGAGCTCAAGATCGGTCCGCTGTCCGGCGTCGAGCCGGAGCTGCTTCGGCACGCCTATCCGCTTGCGGCCGCCGGCACGCTCGCCGAAGATGCCGAGCTCGTCATCGAAGCTGCGTCCATCGTCGTGCGTTGTTCCCAGTGCGGCGCCGAATCGGACGCCGTACCCAACCGTCTGCTCTGCGAGCAATGCGGCGACTTCCGCACGAATATCGTCCGCGGCGACGACATGACCTTGGAGCGCATCGAGCTCCAGAAAATCGGACCTCGTCCGGATACTGTCGCCGCGCAAGGCCGTCAGCGGCATACAGGGACGCGGTGACGAAGGAATCGCCGGCCTTCGATCTGGTATTCGGAGCAAGCGGCTACATTGGCACCAACCTGGTGCCTTTTTTATGCGCCGAAGGCCGCCGTGTGCGCGCCACGTCGAGGAATGTCGAGGTCCTCGAGGGCCGCGCCTGGAAGGGCGTCGACCTGAAAAGCGCCGACGCGCTCTCGCCTGAAACGCTCGGCCCGGTCCTCGACGGCGTCGATACCGCCTACTACCTCGTGCATTCGATGGCCGCTGGGAGGTCGTTTCCCGCGCTCGACGCCGAGGCCGCGAGGAACTTCGCCGCAGCGGCCGCCCGCAACGGCGTTCGCCGCATCGTATACCTCGGCGGGCTGATCCCCGGGGCGCCGGTGTCCCGGCACCTTCGTTCCCGTGCAGAAACCGGCGACATCCTGCGCGCAGGTAGCGTGCCCGTCATCGAGATCCGCGCCGGCATGATCATCGGTCCCGGCTCGGCGGCCTGGGAGGTGATCCGCGACCTCGTCAATTACCTGCCCGTGATGGTCACGCCGCGCTGGGTGTTCTCGCGATCGACGCCGATCGCACTCTCGAACCTGCTCCGCTACCTCGCCGACGCACCGAAGCACGACGAGACCGCCGGCGAGATCTACGACGTCGGCGGGCCCGACGTCCTGACCTACGCCGAGATCATGCGCCGCTACGGCGCGCTGGTCGGCAGGCGCCCGCGCATCGTGCCCGTGCCGGTGCTGACGCCGCGCCTGTCTTCGTACTGGCTGCGCCTCGTGACCTCGGTACCGGCGAACGTCGCACGCGCGCTGATCGACGGCCTGTCGCAGGACGTGATCGCCGACGACGACCGGCTCGCCGAACTGATCCCGCAAACGCTGCTCGGTTTCGACGACGCGGCACGCGAGGCGCTCGAGGCCGACCGCCAGCACACCGTGCCGGCGCGCTGGGTGGAAGGCTCGATCGCCTGCCGAAATTTCCGCCCGGAGTACGGTTTCTACGCCAAGCAGACCGGCGCTGCCGCAGTCAGTAAGGCGCCGGCGGCAAAGCTCTGGTCCGTCGTCTGCCGGTTCGGCTGCGACGGCGATTTCTTCTACGCGAAGGCGCTCTGGCGGCTGCGCCGCGCGCTCGACTGGCTGGTGGCCGGCCCCTCGTTCCGGCGCCGCCGGCGGCATCCCGATAACCTGAGAGTCGGCGACGTCGTCGACGCCTGGCGCGTGATTGCCTTAGAACCCGGCAGGCGGCTCACGCTGCTCATGGAGATGAAGGCGCCCGGCTCGGGCGTCCTCGAGTTCACGATCGACGACGACGGCAAAGAGCGCCGTGTCTCGATGCGTGCTTACTGGCATCCGGCCGGCGTCTGGGGCCTCCTGTACTGGTATGCGCTCCTTCCCGCCCACGCGCTACTGTTCCGCGGCACGACGCGCGAGATCGTGCGGCGTGCGGAAAGCTGAATGCCACTAAACGCAGTTTTCCCGGCCACAACAAGCGGCGATTCGCGTCACTCCCACTCGGTCACGGGACGCCCGGTTGCGACGTTCGCGAGATACGCTTCGACGAGCCTTGCCAGGGCGTCGCTCCGCGGCAGCCTGGCGAAGCGCTGCAACGTCTGCCGCTGCCACCGGGCGGGCGTGATGCCGCCGTCGAGCCGGTCTTCGATGAGGCCCAGGAGCGTTTTCCTTTCGGTCGCCTCGACGCCGAGCCTGCCGAGTCCCTCGTCGGCGACGGTGAGCATCTCGCGACACAATGCACTGACCGCGACGGCGTTCGGCGAGGTGTTGTCTAGCGTCGGCCACAACAGCTCGGCATCGAGCCCGTGCTGCGCCGCGCGATAGAAGTTGTACTCGGCATAACGGAACGGGAACGCCGGCATCAACGAGTCGACGACCTCGGCCAGTCCCACCGTGAGGCCGACGAGATAGGCCGCGTTCGCCATCAGGTCGATCGGCGTCGGGCCCGACGGCAGCGCGCGCAGCTCGATGCGCAGGTGTCCGCCGGCGGACGCGTCATACACCGGCCGATTCCAGTTCCAGATCGTGCCTTGCTGCAGGCGCAGCTCCAAAAGCTCGGGGATGCCGCCGCCATCGACGATGCCCAAGACGTCTTCGTCACCGACGAGTGGAATGATGATCGGATACAGATGGCAGGCCTCGGAGAACAGCTCGAAAGCGCCGTCGCGTACCCAGCCGTGACCGAACGGAACGCGAGCCGCCCGCCGCCACTCGTGGTTGTTCGCGCCGCGGGTGTCGACCGCCTGTTTGAAGAGTGCGATGCGGGTCTCGTCCCACAGGCTGTGCTCCAGCAGGAACGGCGAGTTCGCCCCGACCGCGAGCGCCATCGGCGTCGCGAGCTGTGCGGCATTGTAGTGCGCCGCGAAGTCCTGCGGATTGACTCGTAGATGAATCTGAAACGAGGTGTTCGCGCCCTCGATCGACACGCTGTCGCAGTCCGTTGCGAGCGGCTCGTCGCCGTCGATGCGGATGTGAAAGTCTTCGCGGCGGACGCGTTTGATCCCGGCCGACAGCGCCTGATAGCGGGGCAGGTCCGTCATCGCGTCCGACTGCAGCTGCTCGAGGCGCAAAGTCGGGACGATGCCGATCGGGATGATGCGACCGCCGTGCTTGGCCACGACCCGGCCGAGCCCGTCGAGCGCCTGTTCGAGCTCTTTGCGCATCGCGCTGAATGGCGCACCGGCGGCGGGCACCGGCGACAGGTTGTACTCGAGATTGAAGCGATCGAGCTCGAGCTGCAGATGGGGATCCAACGACTCCGCAAGCACCTGCCGATTCAACGGCAACACCTGGGCGTCAGCATCGACCATCGACATCTCGAGCTCGGCGCCGAGGCTCCAATCGCCTTGACCAAACTCCGGACGTGACAGTAACAGCCGCAAGGCCTCGAGGTTTTTCCGGAGCTTGATAGCGGCCGCGACGTATTCGTCTTCGGTGAAATCACTGCGATCGATTGTCAGTCCCATAACGCGTGATCCTTGTTCGCGATCAGCCCGGCGCTTTCGTGTGTTCGCCCGCCAGTCGCCGAATGTCGCGCGTCAGTGCGTCGATGTCGACCTCACCGCCGGAATCGCAAAGGACCGTCCGCTCCATCTCGGCCGCATCGAGCGGCTCGGCGGTCTCGATCTGATGCCGCAGCACCTCGAGTCGCGCTTCGGACGCATCCTTATTCCCTGCAGCGCGCTTGCCGACTCGCTCGCGCAAAAGCTCCTCGGGCGCCCGTACCTCGAGCAGGACCGCCGCGCACCCGCAATCCGCGGCGGTGCGAAACGCCTGCCGCCGGGATTCCGCGTCGAGAAACGCGGCGTCCAAGATCACGTTGTGATCGGCGTCCAGGATCGTCGCCGCGACCGCGTTGAGATAGCCGTAGACCTCGCGCGTCGACCGTGGAGTATAGATGCCCTCGCCGACGCCCGAAGCGCTGTCCGCGGTCTCGTCGAGCCCGTGCATGCGCTTGCGCTCGATGTCGGAGCGGATCCGAATGGCCGGCAGCGCCGCCATGAGCCGCCCCGAAACCCACGTCTTGCCCGATCCGGACAGGCCGCACATGACGATCAGGACGGGCGCCGGCTTCGAGATCTGGCGCAGCGCCATGGCGACGTAACGGTTCGCCTCTGCGAGCGCGGGCTCGCGTTCGGCCTTCGCCTCGTGCTCCTGGCTCAATATCGCCGCTACCTTCGCGCGAACCAGGCAGCGATAGACGAAATAGAGGTCCAGAAACGCTACGCCGCCGTAGTCGCCGGTGCGTTCGAGATAGCGATTCAGGAAATGGGCGGCGAGATCGTGACGCTCGCGCGCGACCAGGTCCATGATCAGAAACGCGATGTCGCAGAACACGTCGATATTGCGCAGGTCCGCGTTGAACTCGATGCAGTCGAACGTCGTGATGCCGCCCGGCAGGCGCACCAAGTTGCCGAGGTGGAGATCGCCGTGGCAGTCGCGCACGAATCCCTCGTCGAACCTTTGCCAGAGGAGCTCGCCGAGCTTGTCGAGCTCTTGGCCCGTCCAGTCGCGCAGGCGGTCGAGCTCGCCGCGGTCGATCGTCCCGTCGAGCGCTGCGAAATTGTCCCAGATGAATTCCTTCGTCTGCGCAACGAATCGATCACGCTCGCTCGCTGCGAGCCCCGGCGCCTCCAGGTGACGTCGAGCGATGTTCGCGGCGAGCTCACGCATGTCCTCGACAGTCAACTTCCCGTGCTCGAGCTGCGTATCGAGGCGCAGGCTCTGGTCGAAGCGCCGCATGCGCACGGCGTACTCAATGGCCGCTCCGGTGCCGCCGAAGCGCGGCTGATCGCCGTCCTGTGTCACCGGCACGACGTCGAGATAAATGCTCGGCGCTGACGGCTTGTTGAGCCTTATTTCCTCCTCGCAGAAATGTCGACGCTTCTCCAGCGTGCCGAAGTCCAAGAAATCCAGCACCAGTGGCTTCTTGATCTTGTAGACGTACTCTCCGGCCAGGAGGAGCCACGATATGTGGGTCTCGATGAGCTCGATCCGCCCGGTCTCGTGATCGAATGCGGCCGGATCCTGCAGCGCGTCGACCAGGGTCGTGTCCAGGAGAATGGCCGTTCGAGTAACTCGATGCATCAATGTGTCAGGCCGGCTTCTCGGTGCCCGTCTGGCGCCCAATCGCGGCCTTGAGCCATGGCGGCGCAATCAGGGTCGTGATTATGACCATTAGGACGATGGCCGAAAAGATGGCGTCGTCGATCACGCCGAGCGTACGCCCGATGGCGGCGAACACCAGGCCCACCTCGCCGCGCGGCAGCATGCCGACGCCGATGACCCACCTCGCTGAGCGCTCTCTTGCGCCGAAGCCGCTCGCGAGCTTGCCGACGATCGCCGCAATCAGCAGACCGCCGGCCAGGATCAGCACGGGCGCGGAGAAGAAAGACTCGAGCTTGACCTGCACGCCCATGAGGATGAAGAAGATCGGCACCAGGATGACCTCCAACGGCATGATCAGCTCGCGGATGCTGACGATGCGCCCTCCGTGCGAGTTCGCGTGCTCGCGGAAGTAGCTGTCGTGTAACACGACGCCGGCCGCGAACGCGCCGATGATCGTGGCGAGCCCGGCGAGATTCGCCATCCAGGCCAGCACCATGACGAACAGATACGACGTGAACATTTTGGCCTCGACGATGTCAAGCCGGAGCATGATCTTCGCGGAAAAGCGCACAATGAGCGGTCCGAGCATCGCGGCCGACACGAGAAACAGCGACGACACGACGACTACCGTAATCAGCTCGGTGAGGTCGACGCTGCCGCTGACTACGATGCCGGAAACGACGGCGAGCAGGATGAGGCCGAGGATGTCGTCGACGACGGCCGCGCCGACCACGATGTGCGCCTCGCGCGAACGGCTGCGGCCCATCTCTTTGAGCACGTTGGCGGTGATGCCGACGCTGGTTGCTGCCAGGGTGGCGGCCACGAACATGCTGGAATTGAACGACATGTCGGGCCGCAGTAACGAAGCCGCGATGAAGCCCAGGCCGACCGGCACGGCTACGCCGATCAGCGCGACCCGCATCGAGTCCGCCCCTACCCTGCGCATCTCGTCGAGATCGGTCTCGAGACCGACCATGAACAGCAGGAAGATGACGCCGTAGCGTGAGAAGATGTCGACCGTGTGCGCGACCTGCATCACCTCGCCGCCGGCGGGTCCGGTGATGATGCGTGCAAGCTCGGGACCTTTCACGGGGCCGAACGTGGCGGCGGCGACTTCGTCGATCGGCGAGCCGGCCAAGGTCTGATTGACGACGGCGAATACCTGTGGCCCCTCGCGCAGCACCGCAATCAGATCGACGCCCAAGTGCCAAGCGACGTTGCCGAGCAGGATGCCCATCAAGAGCTCGCCGAGCACGGTAGGTTGCCCCAGCTTGCGCGCCGCGACCCGACCGATGACCGCGAACGCCAGGATGCTCGTGACGCCGAGTATCACGGGCGCAACCGGATCGCCGTGGGCCACTGATGGACTGATGTTCATTGCGCTCAGCAGATTCGCGGCAGCGGATCGTCTTCGAGCTCTTCCAGGAAGCGCTCGCCGCCGAGCGACGTCTCGAGTACGACGCGGCTGTCGGCGGCCGAAATGCGTCCGATGCGCGCTGCGTCCTGCCCCTCCGGCAGCGCGTGCCACGCCGCCAACGCTTCGTCGACCTGCTCCGGCGCGACGACCGCCAGCACCCGTCCTTCGCAGGCGAGATAGTACGGATCGTAGCCGAGCATGTCGCACACCGACTGCACCGGCTCCTTGACCGGGATCGTCGCTTCGAAGCGCACGCCGTAGCCGGTCGCGCGCTCGATCTCGTGGGCGATCGAAGCGATG
>JBFGFX010000158.1:0-8322 GCA_041579335.1 Woeseiaceae bacterium
CATCGGCAATCAGACCCGTGTGAAGGTCGTCAAGAACAAGGTCTCGCCGCCGTTCAAGATGGCCGAGTTCGAGATTCTGTACGGTGAGGGCATCTCGCGCGAAGGTGAGCTCATCGAGCACGGCGTCAACCAGGGGATCATCGAAAAGTCTGGGTCCTGGTACAGCCACGCGGGCGACCGCATCGGCCAGGGCAAGGAAAACGTGCGCGAGTTCTTGCGGACCAATCCGGAGATTGCCGACTCCATCGAGGCACGGATCCGCGCTGCGCTGCTGCCGCAAAAGGCCGCCGCCGCGGAGGCGGAGGAAGCCGAGGCGGTCGCGAAGGAAGCCTAAAGCGCCGCCGGATCCGGCATGGGCGACTCCAGCAACGAGGCTTACGCGGAGCCGTTCGGCGCCGCGGCCCTCGAGCGCGCCACCGATCCGCGCGCGGCGCGCAAGAAGGCGATGGATCTTCTCGCACGCCGTGAATACGGCCACGACGAGCTGATCGGCAGGCTGGCCGCCGCCGGGTTTCAGCGCGACACGGCCACGGAGGCTGTCGACGTGCTCGCCGGTGAAGGCCTGCAGGACGATCGCCGCTTCGCGGAGAACTTCGTCGCCGCACGTGCCGGCCGTGGCGGCGGTCCGCTGCGCATCCGCCACGCGCTGATCGAGCGCGGCCTGAAGTCGGCCCTCGTCGACCGGGTGCTCGACGCGTTCGACGCCGACTGGTTCGAGCAGGCCCGCGAGGTCCGGCTGAAGAAGTACGGTGCCGCGCCGCCTGCCGACTACCGCGAGAAAGCCCGCCAGATGCGTTTCCTTCAGTATCGTGGCTTCGACCACGAGCAGATTCGCTACGCGATGGAGGAGATGTAGGAGCCCGCCCTGGCGGGCGACCGTCGCTCGGGCGGATTCAGCCGGGATTCAGAAAAATTTAAGGCTCGGTTAAGCCGGCGCGCTCTACCCTTCAAGGCGACAGTGGCAGGAATGCCGCTGGCACGGACAAGGAGAGCATCATGAAGATTGTCTACGCAGCAGAGAAACCGAGCATCGCAGGGCTCCTGAGTGAGCACCTCAAGCGTCGCGTCGAGCCTCGGGACATTGACGTATGCGCCAACCCCGACGAGACCGGCAGCTTCCTGATCCGCTGGCGCTTCGCGGACTTCGTGCTGAGCCCGAACGGCGAGGTCATCCCCGAAGCCGACGCCTGCTGATTTTTTTGGGGGTCGAACCGAGGTTATTTCCGAGCAGGGCCACGAACCTCAGCTTAAGCGCCGGGAGCAAGGAAAAACCTCGGTTCGACCCCTAAAAAACGGGGTTTTGTGGAATAATCACGCCCGTCCGTCCCTACGCTCGAGGCTAGAGACCCGCGGCGATTGCAATCGCAGCCATCGCCCGCATCTTTAAGTTCCGATGAAGTCGTTGACCAGCAATGAGTTGCGCCAGGCGTTTCTGGATTATTTCCATGAGCGCGGTCACGAGATCGTGGCCAGCTCGCCGCTCGTGCCCGGCAACGATCCGACGCTCCTGTTCACGAACGCGGGCATGGTGCAGTTCAAAGACGTATTCCTCGGTAAAGACAAGCGCAGCTACAAACGCGCAGTCAGCTCCCAACGCTGCGTCCGCGCCGGGGGCAAACACAACGATCTCGAGAACGTCGGCTACACGACACGCCACCACACGTTCTTCGAGATGCTCGGCAACTTCAGCTTCGGCGACTATTTCAAGGAAGACGCAATCAAGCTCGCATGGGGTTTCCTGACCGAGGTCCTCGAGCTGCCCGAAGAACGCCTGTGGGTGACCGTATTCGAGGACGACGACGAGGCCGCCGACATCTGGCTCAAGACCATGAAAGTGAGTCGCGAGCGCTTCGCGCGCATGGGCGAGAAAGACAACTTCTGGGCCATGGGCGACACTGGCCCCTGCGGGCCGTGCAGCGAGATCTTCTACGATCACGGCCCGGACGTCGAAGGCGGGCCGCCGGGATCCGACGACGAGGACGGCGACCGTTACGTCGAGATCTGGAATCTCGTCTTCATGCAATTCGATCGCTCTGCCGACGGTGAGCTAACGCCGCTGCCGAAGCCGTCGGTCGATACCGGCATGGGACTCGAGCGCATTGCGGCAGTGATGCAGCAGGTGCACTCGAACTACGAGATCGATCTGTTCGCGAATCTCATCCAGGCTGCGGCAGGCGTGCTCGGCGTGCCGAACGACGGCTCGAGCTCGTTGAACGTGATCGCGGATCACATTCGCGCATGCGCATTTCTGATCGTGGACGGCGTGCTTCCCGGCAACGAAGGCCGCGGCTACGTGCTGCGGCGGATCATTCGTCGGGCGGTGCGGCACGGTAAGAAGCTCGGCGTGGACGAACCGTTCTTCCACCGCCTCGTCGCACCGCTGTGCGCCGAGATGGGCGACGCGTATCCCGAGCTCGTGAAAGGTCAGGCGTACGCCGAGAAGATCTTGAAGAAAGAGGAGCTCAAGTTCGCCAAGACCCTGCATCAGGGCATGGAGATTCTCGAAGCGGCGATCGCCGAGTTGAAAGGCAAGCGGCTGCCCGGCGAGGTCGTCTTCAAGCTGTACGACACGTTCGGCTTTCCGGTCGATCTGACCGCCGACATCGCGCGCGAACGCGGACTCGCGATCGACGAAAAAGGCTTCGACGCCGCGATGGAGGCACAGCGCGAACGTGCCCGCGCGGCCAGCAAGTTCGAGGCCGTCGACGAGTCCGGCATCGAGACCGATCTCGAGACCGCGTTCTCGGGCTACGAGCGCATCGAGGCCACGAGCACGATCGAGGACATCTACAGGGACGGCGCCGCGGTGATTTCCCTCGAAGAGGGCGAGGAGGGCGCTGTCATCCTGGCGTCCACGCCGTTCTACGCGGAAGCTGGCGGTCAGATCGGCGACACGGGCGTGATCGAGACGGACGGCGGTGCGTTCGACGTGTTGGACACGCAGAGGAGCGGCAAGGCCAACGTGCATCTCGGACGTGTCAAGAGCGGCACGATTACGGCAGGGGCCACCGCGACCGCCAAAGTCGACGGTGCAAGGCGCCACGCGATCGTCCTCAATCACTCGGCGACGCACCTGATGCATGCGGCGCTCCGCCACATCTTGGGCGAGCACGTTGCCCAGAAAGGCTCGCTGGTCGCGCCGGATCGGCTGCGTTTCGATTTCTCGCATTTCGAGCCGGTCAACGCCGAGCAGATTCAGGCGATCGAAGACTTCGTGAACGCCGAGATTCGTAAGAACAAGGCCGCCGAGACGCGCCTCATGAGCTACGACGCCGCCGTGGCGTCGGGCGCTATCGCGCTGTTTGGCGAGAAATACGACAACGAGGTGCGCGTGCTCGAAATCGGCGACTATTCGGTCGAGCTCTGCGGCGGCACGCACGTCGCGCGGACCGGTGATATCGGGCTGTTCAAGATCACTTCCGAGACCGGCATCGCGGCCGGCGTGCGGCGCATCGAGGCCGTGACCGGCGACGGCGCCCTCGAGTGGATCAAAGAGAATCTGGACGCGCTGGATGCCGTTGCGACCATGGTGAAAAGCACGCGCGGAGAGGCCGGGCAGAAAGTCGAGCAGCTACTGAAGCGCAACAAGGAGCTCGAACGTGAGCTTGCGGCGGCCAGGCAGAAGCTCGTGACGGGCGGTGCGGGCGATCGGCTGAGCGACGTGATCGAGATCGAGGGTGTCAAGGTCTTGGTCACGCGAATGGATGGCGCGGACGCCAAGACGCTCCGCGATGCGGTGGACCGCTTCAAGGACAAGCTCCAAAGCGCCGTCGTCGTGCTGGGCTCTGTCGACAACGGCAAGGTGCGGCTCGCCGCCGGCGTGACCCGCAACGTAACGGATCGCATCCACGCGGGAGACGTCATCCGGCCGGTCGCCGAGCAGGTCGGAGGCAAGGGCGGTGGGCGGCCGGACTTTGCGCAGGCCGGCGGCTCCGATCCGGAGGGCTTGGATGCTGCGCTGGCCTCGGTGCCGCAGTGGATCAGCGAGCGCCTCAACTGAGGCTCGACTCCAGCAATGACGGGACTTCCGAACCATATCGCCGGGCGCTGTTACGCAAAGCATGATCAATTAGACTATTATTAAGGGGTTATACGAGCGCAATTGAGCGTAATAAAAAGAGGCAGGTAGGAAATCATGCTGATTCTTACGCGCCGCGCCGGGGAAACGGTCATGATCGGGAGCGATATTACGATCACGGTCCTCGGCGTGAAAGGGAACCAGGTCCGCATCGGTATCAACGCACCCAAAGACGTCGCTGTCCATCGAGAAGAGATCTACGAGCGCATCCAGAGCGAAAAGGCAGCGGCGGCGGCGGCCGAGGCTCCGCCTCCCAAGCCGGCATCCAACGACGCATAACCGCTGCGGCGACGCTTTACGTCCGGATTCTCGGCCAGTAACATGGCCGGCCTGTCCGTGCCCGGAATTCGGCAGTTTGTATCCATGGGCACAAAAATTCGCTTCCGGAGAGATGGCTGAGTGGTCGAAAGCGCTCTCCCAGTCCGCAGGGTAAGTGAGGATTTGCAGGACTGGTCGGTGCGGACTGACCTTTAGTACGATTGTCGACCGGTGTGCCGGGGCCGCGACCGCCCGAGCGAAACGAAGGGTCGGCACCCGAACAATACGGAATTTTTTGGAGAGATGGCTGAGTGGTCGAAAGCGCTCCCCTGCTAAGGGAGTAAGGGTTAAAAGCCCTTCGAGGGTTCGAATCCCTCTCTCTCCGCCAAGCCAAAAAAGAAAACCCGCATTTTGCGGGTTTTCTTTTGGGGTAGGAGCCCGCCCCGGCGGGGCGACCTCTGACCGGGGCCGGTCAGGGCGGGCTTCTCCTACGGGCCAAAATCCCCCAAAACGGCTCAACCAGGCGGACTTGGATCACACATCTTATGTAGCATTTGTGGTTTCATTGCGGCGACGTCCGGTGACCCAAGGGATAGCCATGTCCGCACAAGCAGAATCCGCCCTCGAGAAGGAGGTCAAGCTGGCAGCGCCCAGGTCGCTGTATTTCGCGATCTTCGCGATCTCCGGCTTCTCCGGGCTGATCTACGAATCGATCTGGTCGCACTATCTCAAGCTGTTTCTGGGCCACGCGGCGTACGCGCAGTCGCTCGTCCTGATCATCTTCATGGGCGGCATGGCCGCCGGATCCTGGATCGCGAGCCGCTTCTCGCAGCGAATTAAGATCCCCATCCTCGTCTACGCGATCGTCGAGGCCATCGTCGGCGTCGTGGCCCTCGTGTTCCACGGTGTATTCACCGGCGTCGTCGACGTGTTTTACGCGAGCGTGCTGCCGGCGATCGGCGTTCCGGTGGTCGGTGCGACCCTCAAGTGGCTGGCGGCCAGCATCCTGATCATGCCGCAGTCGATCCTCTTGGGCATGACGTTCCCACTCATGAGCGCCGGCATCATCCGCCGTTTCCCGGATACGCAGGGCGGCAGCATCGCGATGCTGTATTTCACCAACAGCATCGGCGCATCGATCGGCGTGCTCGCGAGCGGCTTCTGGCTGATCAAGGCCGTCGGGCTGCCGGGCACCATCCTGACCGCCGGCCTGCTCAATATCCTGCTCGCGCTGGTCGTCTGGATTCTCGTGCGGCTCGATCCGAAGCCTGAGACCGAGCCGCTGCCGCAGACGGACGGCACTCAGACCCGACATACGCTACGGACGCTGTTCCTGATCGCCGCGTTCATCACCGGCGCGGCCTCGTTCATCTACGAGATCAGCTGGATTCGGATGCTGAGCCTGGTGCTCGGCGCGACGACCCATTCGTTCGAGCTGATGCTGAGCGCGTTCATCGCCGGACTTGCGTTCGGCGGACTGTGGATCAAACGCCGCATCGACCGCATCGCTGATCCGGTCAAGTTCTCGGGCTTCGTGCAGCTGATCATGGGCTTATTCGCGCTCTCGACGATACCGGTCTACATGATGTCGTACGACTGGATGACGTGGCTCATGAGCGCGCTCGGCAAGACCGACCAAGGATTTACCGGCTTCAGCATCGCGAGCCACGTGATTGCCCTGGCCGTGATGCTGCCGACGACGTTCATGGCGGGCATGACCTTGCCGCTCTTTACCTACGTGCTGATTCGTAAAGGAGACGGCGAGGCGAGCATCGGCCGCATCTACGCCGCGAACACGATCGGCGCGATCATAGGCGTCTTGTTCGCGGTGCACATCGGCCTGCCGCTCATCGGCTTGAAGAACCTGGTCGTGTTCGGTGCGGCGCTCGACATCGCGCTCGCGATCGTGCTGCTGCGCTACGCGGTCCGCGGACGCCAGCAACGGTCGTTCGGATTGACGGCCGGCTCGCTGATCGGCGTCGCCGCGATTGCCGTGATGCTCGTCGCGGTGGACATCGACAAGCGGCTCTTGGTCTCCGGCGTCTATAGATTCGGCTCGACGACCTCGGCCGCGGACGACGAGATCCTGTTCTATCGCGATGGCAAGACCGCGAGCGTGTCGCTCAGGCGCCATCCGGATGGCGGACGGGTCGTCTTGTCGACGAACGGCAAGCCGGACGCGTCCATACAGATGGACCCGACGAAAGAGCATACGCTCGACGAGGTCACGATGACGATCGCCGGGACGATCCCGTTCGCTTACAAACCCGACGCCGAGCACATCGCGAACATCGGCATGGGCTCGGGCCAGACGACCCACGTCCTGCTCGGCAATCCGCGCGTGAAGTTCGTGGACACGATCGAGATCGAGGCGCAGATGGTCGAGGCGTCGAAAGGATTCGGCGAGGCCGTCGCGCGCGCGTACGAAGACCCGCGCAGCCGCATCTTCATCGAGGACGCGAAGACCTATTTTTCGCTGCACAACAGCGTCTACGACATCATCATCGCCGAGCCCTCGAACCCTTGGGTCAGCGGCGTCGCTAGCCTGTTCTCGACCGAATTCTACGCCACGGTCAAGAAACACCTGGCCGAGGACGGCCTGTTCGTGCAATGGATACAGCTCTACGAGTTCAATGACGCACTGGCCGAATCGATCATGAAAGCGCTCGCCGAGAACTTCGGCGACTTCGCGATCTACGCGACCGACAGCGCCGACATCCTGCTGATCGCGAAGAACGAAGGTGAGCTCGACGATCCGCATTGGGACATCCTCTGGGAAGACGGACTCAAGGAGTCGTTGAATCACGTCGGCGTCAACAGCCTCGCCGACGTCATGATCCGCAAGGTCGCCGAGCGCGAGGCGCTGATCCCCTATCTCGATCTGGTCCCGTCGCCGGTCAACTCGGACTACTTCCCTTACGTCGATCTGAACGCGGGCCGAGCCCGCTACACCCAGTCGCGCGCCGAGGCCTTCACGGCCTGGATGCAGGCGCCTTTGCCGATGCTCGAGATGCTCTACGACGATTCGATCGAGTACGCAGAAGTCACGTCGTCTCAGTACCTGCTCAAGAACGACTCGATCAACATCGCCGACTGGGTGCATCGCAAGATCATCGGCGAGACCTTGACGGATCCGGAGGCGTGGGACGAGGCGTCGATCGACCGGCTGCGCTACATCTCCGACTGGCTGCTCTTGTCCGAGGTCGGCTGTGCGGCGAACACGAATCCGGAGCGGTGGCACGACACCGTGTTCGATATGGCGCTGATCGCGCTGCCGTACCTCGAGCCTGCCCGGGCCCTGGAGCTGGTCGATCGCCTGCACGCGACCGGCTGCGCACCGGCGCAGAGCGACGAGGCGACGAGCTGGGCCGAGCTGTATCGCGCCGTCGCGATTCGCGACAGCAACGGCATGTCGGTGAGCGGGCGCCGCCTGCTCGGGCGCGGGTCGGAGCTGTCCGATTCTCGACACGCCTATCTCGTCGCGGCCACGATGCTGGGCGATATCGCGGCCGGGCGCCCGGCCGAGGCGCACGACGTCTGGCTGGGCCATGGGGAAGCGCTGTTCGCGGACTTCGAGCTGCCGCATCACATGAAGCTCCTCTTGAGCATCGCCGTGGACGGAGCGACCAAAGCGGAAATGGCCGCGGCCTACTAGCCTCGCGGGCGTGGCAATCCGCGCCCGGTATACCTATAATCCCCGTCCGCCAACGCGGCGACGTATCGTAGGAGCGCGTCCCGACGCGCGACCACGGCGTGTAGGAGCCCGTCCCGATGGGCGGCCATTAGACGGCACGATCTGTACAACGCAGCAATAAAGCAAAGCGCCCGTAGCTCAGTTGGATAGAGTACCTGGCTACGAACCAGGCGGTCGGGAGTTCGAATCTCTCCGGGCGCGCCAAATAATCAAGGGGTTACTTCGGTAGCCCCTTTCTTATTTGTCCAATACTCGCGCAGCCGTCCAATAAATCTCTTATGTACCGTTGAAC
>JBFGFX010000159.1:0-8321 GCA_041579335.1 Woeseiaceae bacterium
CAAACAGGAACGCGGCGATCAGCGGAATCGCATCGTAGATGAATACGAGACCGCCGCCGAGCATGATGATGTAGCGGAGATCCTTGCCCGCGAGCACCGGCGCCGCGCCGAACAACAGCAGAAACGTGAGCAGGATGTGGGGCGTATTGAAGCGCTTGTTGACCGCAGCGATGCGCTCCGGCAGCCAGCCGTCCTCGCAGGCGATCAGCACCGACTTCGTCGCCCAGGAAAACGTCGAGTTGATGCTCGTCGCCAGCGCGAACAGGCCGGCGCCGATGATGAAAGCGGTATAAAGCGGTGGCGGCAAGATCGCTTGCGCGACCTCCGAAAGCGGTTTACCCGCCGTCTGCTCGACCGGCAGAACCCCGACCGCGACGATCGATACCAGCGCGAAGAACACCGCAGCGAGCAGCGTGGCGTAGATGATGGCGCGGGGCAGATCGCGGTGCGGATTTCTCATCTCGCCGCCGAGCTCGGAGATGTACTGCGCGCCTCCGGTAGCGAACGACAGCACCACGCAGGCGAGCGCAAAGCCGTACCAGCCGTTCGGGAACAGGCTCTCCTGCTCGGCGAAGTTCGCGTAGTCGACTTCCAGGATGCCGAAGCCGATCAACGACGAGAGGCCCAAGAGCAGCAGCACGATCATGACTTTCTGTACGGCTGCCGCCTGTTTCACGCCGAACAGATTGACCAGGTAGAACACGACGAGGATGAATAGCGCAATCGCCCGCGTATCGAACTGCGGCACGAGCGCGATCGCGTACTGCGCGAAGCCGAGCGCGAACAGGGAGATCAGGATGTGGGTCACCAGCAGGATGGCGAGGTAGAAGAAGCCGATCTTCGCGCCCAACACGCGCTTGCAATAGACGTACAGGCCGCCCGTCGCCGGCATCGCCGAGCCCATGAACGCGACCGGTATCTGCTTCAGGACGGACAGGCCGGCGGACAATATGAATGCGAAGGGAATCGCGTAGGCCGTGAACTCGATGCCGATGCCGATGAGCACCATGATCCCGGAACCGATCACCTGGCCGAGCGCGATCGCGAACACGTCCCAGAAGCCGAGCGAGCGTTTGAGCTGCATCGTCAGGCTGTCGGCAGACCGATCGACTCAGACTCGCGCGAGAGCCGCGTCGAAATCGGCAATCAGATCGTCGGGATCTTCGAGACCGGCCGAGACGCGAATCATGCCGTCCGCGATGCCCATTTGCCGCCGCTGCTCCTCGGGGACGTCGAGAAAGGCCATCGACGCGGGGATCTGGGTCGTCGTGCGAACGCCGCCCAGGCTCGCCGCGAAGCAAGCGAGCTCGAGGTTGTCGACGACGTCGAGCGCCGCATCGGCATTCCCGACGTCGAACGTCAGCATGGCGCCGAATGCGGGCATCTGCTCGAGCGCTACTGCATTCTGCGGATGTGACGGCAGGCCAGGGTACCAGACCCTACCCACCTTGGGATGTGCGTCGAAATGCCGGGCGAGTGCACCCGCCGTGTTGCACTGGCGCTCGACTCGCACCGCCAGCGTTTGGATTCCGCGCAGCAAGAGCCACGCATTGAACGGCGCCAGCGGCGAGCCCCATTTCACCATGGTCGACCAGCGGATCTGTTCGAGGAAATCGGCGGGCAAACGCTGCGACCTCATACAGATCGCGCCGCCGATGACGTCGTTGTGCCCGCCGATGAACTTGCTGGCACTCTCGACCACGAGATCGACGCCCCACTCCAGCGGTCGCATCACGTACGGACTCGCAAACGTGTTGTCGCAAATGACGACGATGTCATGCTCCTCGGCCAAGGCGACGAGCGGCGCGATAGCGGCGACCTTCATCGTCGGATTGGCGATCGTCTCGAAGTACAGGACCTTTGTCTCGTCGCGGATCGCCGCCCGCACGGCGTCGGCGTCCGACGTGTCGACGAACGTCGTCTCGATGCCGTAGTCGGTCAGGCGGTGATCGAGCATCTCGTGCGTCGAGCTGTAGGTCGTCCAGTCGCACACGATGTGATCGCCGCTCTTCAGGAGACCGAACAGCGCGACCGAGATCGCCGCCATGCCCGACGACGTTGCGAGGCAGGCGTCGCCGCCCTCCACGAGCGCCATCTGTTCTTCGAACTGGTACTCGGTCGGATTGCCGCAGCGGCCGTAGATGTTGACCGCCTTGCGCTCGCCGTCGACGACGCGCTGATAGATGTCCGCGTCATACTGGAAGCTCGACGACAGATACATCGGGGCATTGATGGAGCGACTCGCCGCCTCCGGCGGGTAATAGACCGCTTTGCTGTCGAAATGCAGCTTGACTCGTTTGTTGGGATCCACCTGCCTACCCCGCTTGTGATCGTCTTGAAACCATTGTCGGCGGACCGGGACACAAATCGCAATTACCGTTCGACGCCGCGGTCGAGCGCAGCGCTTGATCGACGGCTGCCGGAAGCGTAGTCTTCTAAACAAACGTTGGCATTACAAACTTTTGTTGGTATGACCGAGCGAGAACGGCAGATCCTGGCCCTGATCAGAGAAGACCCGCTGATCTCGCAGCAGGCCATCGCCGAAAAGCTCGATATCACGCGCTCCGCCGTCGCGGGGCACATCATGAAGCTGACCAACAAGGGGCTGATCAAAGGCCGCGGCTACGTGGTCAGCGAAGCGCCGTTCGTCGTCGCGGTCGGCGGCGCCAACGTCGACGTGCACGGCGGCCCGGCTGCGAAGCTACGCCTCCGCGACTCGAATCCGGGCAGCGTGCACAGCTCACCTGGGGGCGTGGCCCGCAACATCGCGGAAAACCTTGCGCGCCTGGGGTTCGATTGCCGACTCATCGCCGCGGTCGGCGACGACCATTACGGCGAGCTCATCGTCCGCCAGGGACGCTCGGCCGGTATCCACATGCAGCACGTCCTGAGGCTCGATGGCGAGCAGACATCGACCTATCTGTCGGTGCTCGACGAAACCGGCGACATGCGCGTTGCGATTGCGGACATGGCGATTCTCGACAGGCTCGACCTGCAAAGGCTGGCGGCGCACGAGCCGCTGCTGCGGCAGGCGACGGCCATCGTGCTCGACACGAACTTGAGCGATACCGCCCTCGCCTACTTGACCGGCGCGTTTGCGGGCCGGCCCATCTTCGTGGACACGGTCTCGTCCGCCAAAGCGACGCGCATCCGACCCTTTCTGAACGCCGTGCACACGCTGCTGCCGAGCATGCTCGAAGCCGAGGCTCTGTCCGGCATGCAGGGCGGCAGCAAGCGGCGCATGAGCGACATGGCAAAGTGGTTCCACGATCAGGGGGTGAGACACATTTACATCACATTGGGTCGCAAAGGCGTCTTCTTCAGCGCGGATGGCGAACGGGGCGTACGTGCACCGGCGCAGCCGATGCGTAAATCGGTCAACGCGAACGGCGCCGGCGACGCATTCGCCGCGGGCATGGTCGCCGCTTGGCTGCGCGACTGGGCGCTCGCTGAGCGCCTCGAGTTCGCGATGGCGGCCGCGAGCCTGACCCTGGCCGAAAGCGCGACGGTCAGCCCGTCGATGTCCTTCACCGCCGTCAAGCGGCTCTGCGGAGCGCATCGTGCCGCCTGAGATCGCCGCATTGGACATCGGCGCCGAGGTCCGAGAGGCGCTCGCCGCACGCAGACCGCTCGTTGCGCTCGAGTCGACGATCATCAGCCACGGGATGCCCTATCCGCGCAACGCGCAGACCGCGATGCGAGTACAAGCGTGCGTCCGTGCGGAAGGCGCGGCGCCCGCTACGATTGCGATCCTCAGAGGACGGGTGAAGCTCGGACTGACGGACCATGAGATCGACTACCTCGGCCGCGAAGGACAGCGCGTCGCGAAGGTGAGCAGGCGCGACCTTCCCTTGGTCGTTGCCGGCGGCGGCGACGGGGCCACGACTGTCGCCGCGACGATGATCATTGCTGCGAAGGCCGGTATCCCCGTGTTCGCCACCGGCGGCATCGGCGGCGTGCACCGCGGCGTCGAACAGACCATGGACGTTTCCGCCGATCTCGAGGAGCTCGGCAAGACCAACGTCACCGTTGTCTGCGCCGGCGTCAAGTCCGTGCTCGACATACCGCGCACGCTCGAATACCTGGAGACGCGCGGCGTGCCGGTGTTCGGCTTCGGGACGGACACGATGCCCGCGTTCTACTCGCAGAGCAGCGGCCTCGCCCTAGACTACCGGATCGACTCGCCCCGGCAGGCGGCGCGCGCGATGCTCGCGAAGCGGGATCTCGGCCTGGGCGGCGGCATGGTCATTGCCGTGCCGGTGCCGGACGAGCACGCGCTCGCTCCGGGCGAAATCGACCGCGTCATCGAGGACGCCATCGAGAGCGTGGCCCTCAAAGGCATCACCGGCAAAGCGATCACGCCCGTCCTGCTCGACCGCATCGCTGAGGAGACCGGCGGACGCAGCCTCGATGCGAATATCGAGCTCGTCGTCAATAACGCGCGAGTCGCCGCGCGGATCGCGCTCGAGTATGCGCGGCTGGCGAGCGCAGCGACTCTCTCATGAGCGCCGCGCCGATACCGAGGGTCGGCCTGCGGGCATTCCTCGACGCAAACGACGCGGAACGCCGGGCAATCGCCGGCGGCGTCGACGACATCTGCCGTTCCACCGGTTTCCTCATCGTCGACGATCACGGCGTGCCCGACGGCGTCATCGGCGGCGCGTGGCGCGCAGCGCGGCGGTTTTTCGAGCTGCCGATCGAGAAGAAACTGGCCGCGCGTTCCCCCGAGCAGGGCAATCCGCGCGGTTACTTCCCGTGCGAGTCCGAGACGCTGGCGCGTTCGCGCGACGTCGATACGCCGCCGGACATCAAGGAAAGCTTCAGCAGCGGCCCGCTATCGATTCCCGACGGCCTGGAGGGCGTCGACGACTTTTTCTACGGCGCGAACATATGGCCAGAGGAACCCGCGGAGTTCAAAGACGCCTGGATCGACTACTACCGGGCGATGGAGCGTCTAGGCGCGGAGATCATGCGCCTGTTCGCCGCGGCGCTGGATCTCGATTTCACCTACTTCGACGCCATGCATACTCATCACCTCAGCGCGCTCCGCGCATTGAGCTATCCGCCGCAAACGGCCGCACCGCTGCCGGGCCAGCGGCCCGCGGGCGAGCACTCCGACTACGGCAGCGTCACGATCCTGAAACCGGATCCCGACGTGGCGGGACTGGAAATCCGCTTGCCGTCCGGAGAATGGCAGGCCGCGCCGCTGATTCAGGACGGCTTCCTCGTCAACATCGGCGACATGCTGGCCCGCTGGACGAACGACCGTTGGGTGTCGACGATGCACCGCGTCGCCTCGCCCGGGACCGCGCGGCGGCGACAATCGATCGCCTACTTCCAGAACCCGAACTACGACGCCGAGATCCGCTGCCTGAGTACTTGCCTCGAGCCGGGCGAATGCCCGCAATACGCGGCCGTGCTTGCGGGACCCTACCTGCGGCAGAAGTTCGGCGCCACGCTCTGAGCGGCCGCGCGTCGAGGATTCGAGCCTTGTCATCGGACGCCCGAAAAGCCGCCGCCGATCACTTCAGGCATCAGATTCAGCGTAGCAACGAGATTCACGCCGAGTATCTCGCCGATCCGCGACTCATGCGGCAGTACGAGCGCTTTACCCGCTGGAACTTGGATTACCTGCTCGAGCACTTCACCGAGCTGCGCGCGAAGCCCGGATACGCCGATGCTCTCGACTTCGTCGTCACCGAGCTCGCGGGCGTCGGCGTGAGTGACCGCGACCGGCAGCTCGCGCGCGCCGCGCCCGCCGTGACCTCGATGCTGCCGCTCGGCGCGCTCGAGACGCTGGCAAGCGCGGCAAAGCTCAACGCGCGGACGCTCGAGATCAATCTCGACATCTGCAAAGGTTTGCTCGTCGACGGAGCGCTGCCGGAGCGGATATCGGAGGAGGCCTATGCCGAGGCCTGCCGCAAAGCCAGCACGTACGATGAGTCCATCGAGCTGCTCGAGCTCGCGCTGACGCTCGGGCGGGCGCTCGTGCCGACGGTCAAGAATCGCTTGATGGGCATGATGCTGCATGCAATGAGCGTGCCCGCGCATGCGACCGGTTTCGGCGACCTGCAGGAGTTTTTCGAGAAAGGCTATGACACGTTCCGTGGCATCCCGGACGTCGACTATTTCCTCGAAGAGATCGAGCGCGGCATGACCGGCGTATTCGATCGAGTGCACCGCTCGCCGTAGCGGATGGCCGGCGCGTCATGGAGGATCGCGGTCGCCTCGTTTACTATCCCCCCTCCCGCCGCCCGACCTTCAGAGACACGAGCTCATGACGATGAAAAAACTGCCCATTGCGTGCCTGTTTGCATTCCTGGTTGCTCCCGTACTGGCCGCCGAGCACAACGACGACGAGCAATGGGACGTCAGCGCGCCGCCGGGTGACGCCCGCACCGTCGACATCGACACGACGTCCGGCACCTGGATGAGCCTCGACGTCAGCCCGGACGGGCAGACGATTGCCTTCGACCTGCTCGGCGACATTTATCTGCTGCCGATCGGCGGCGGCGCTGCGCGACCGATCGCGAGCGGCCTGGACTGGTCCATGCAGCCGCGCTTCTCCTCAGACGGCAGCGAGATCGCGTACACCAGCGACGCCGGCGGCGGCGACAACGTCTGGATAATGGCAGCGGATGGCAGCGACAAGCGGCAACTCACGAAGGAAGACTTTCGGCTCTTGAACAACCCGACCTGGTCTCCCGACGGCGACTACGTCGCCGCGCGCAAGCATTTCACGACGACGCGCTCGCTCGGTACGGGCGAGATCTGGCTCTATCACCGTAACGGCGGCGGCGGCGTCGCGGTGGTCGAGAAGCCGGACGAGAAACACCAGAAAGAGCTCGGCGAGCCGATCTTCTCACCGGACGGCCGCTACATTTACTTCTCCGTCGATGCGACGCCCGGCGGTACGTTTATCTACGCGCAGAACTCGAACGACGAGGTCTTCCAGATTCGCCGCCACGATTTGCAGACGGGGCAGACCGAAAATATCGTGACCGGCGCGGGCGGCGCCGTCCGGCCCACACCTTCCCCCGACGGTGACTGGTTGGCGTTCGTACGCCGCTTCGAAGGCAGGAGCGCGCTGCACTTGAAGAACCTGACCAGCGGCGAAGTGCGGCCGATCTATCCGGATCTCGACTACGACATGCAGGAGGTCTGGGGCGTGCAGGGGCTGTATCCGAACATGGACTGGACGCCCGACTCCGAGAGCATCGTTTTCTGGGCGGGCGGCAAGATCAAACGGATCGACATCGACAGCCGCGATGTTGCCGACATCGAGTTCCGCGTCGCGGACACGCGCACGGTATTCGACCCGCCGCGCCCGGCCGTCGACGTCGCACCCGATCGATTTGCCACTCGAATGGTCCGGGACGCAGCGGTTTCGCCGGACGGATCGCGTGTCGTCTTCGAGAGCACGGGACGGCTGTTCATCAAGATGCTGCCGGACGGCGAGATCAGGGCGCTGACCCGCGACCCGGACGATCACTTCGAGTTCTTCCCATCGTGGTCGCGCGACGGCAGCCGCGTCGTGTTCGTGTCCTGGACCGACGACAGCCTCGGCCACATTCACAGCGTGCGCGCCGGCGGCGGCCGCAGCACCCGGCTGACCGAGCGGCCCGGGCACTACCGATCGCCGCGTTTCTCGCCGGACGGCACTAGTATCGTTTTCCAAGCCACCGGCGGCGGCTTTCTGACGTCACCGAACTGGGCCATCGAGACCGGCGTGTTCGTGATTTCCGCGCGGGGCGGCCCAGAGCGCCGCATCACCGACGACGGCTCCAATCCGCATTTCGGCGCCCGCACCGATCGGCTGTACGTCACGCGCCAGATCGACGATGCACGCGCGCTCGTGAGCATCGACCTCAATGGTGAGGCGCCGCGCACGCACGCAACCGGCGACTACGTGTCGAGCTACGCGATTGCGCCGGACGACCGTCACCTCGCGTACCGCGAGAACTACCACGTCTACACGGTGCCGATGCCGCCGGGCGGCAAGCCGCTGGAGCTCGGCACCTCGGTGACCAGCCTGTCGATGACCCGCGCCAGCGGCGACGGCGGCAACTATCCGCACTGGTCTGGCGATGGGCAAGCGTTGCACTGGTCCCTCGGCCCGACTCTGTTCGGCGCCTCGGTCGACGACTTGTTCGCGCTGTCTGCCGGCGAGGACGACGACGGCTACGCCGCGCCCGAGACCGGCGTCTCTTTGTCGCAGACGCTCGACGCGGACAGGCCCACCGGCCTGGTCGCGATTACGGGCGCCCGCATCGTGACGATGGTTAGCGACGACGGGGGCATCGTCGACGTCGGCGTGATCG
>JBFGFX010000160.1:0-8265 GCA_041579335.1 Woeseiaceae bacterium
CTTGATCGCATCCTCGGCTTCGGCGATGGCGCGCTCGAACTCGCCGGTCGACTCCTCGTACGCGATCGTCGCGTCCGGAGCCTCGATCTCGCCCGTCAAGACGTCGGTGCCGTCATCCGCCAGCGCTTCGTCCAGCGCCGCGGCGATCTGCTCGTCGTCCGCAGCGGCCTCGTCGCCGACCGGCTCGCCCTCGTCCGCAGTCTCGATCGGCTCGCTCCCGGCGGTATCGGCGCGCTCGCCGTCGCGCATGGATTCGGCGGCGTCATCGATCGACTGGTCTCCCCCCGCGGTCGCGTCCTCCGTTTCGACGCCAGCCTCGTCGTCGTCGGCGCTCGCCGACGCCTGCGCGTCGGCATCCTCGGCCGGCGCCTCTATCGACTCGAGCAGCTCATCGAGCTCCTCGGCGACGGCCTCGATCTTGCCGCCTTGGTTGGCCGCCGCCTCGGCCGGCGGAGCGTCCTCGCTTGCCGGCAGCGCCTCGTCGACGGACGGACCGTCGCTCGAGTCAGGCAGGCTCGACAGCTCGTCGTGGATAGCCGCGAGCTCCTCCTCGACCTCGAGCGGCAGCTCGCCCTTGGCGTCGTCATCGAGCGGCTGCGCTTCGCGGGCGCCGCCGCCCGCCTCGTCCGCAACCTCGTCGAGCAGCTCGGTCCAGTCGCCGGGCTCACTGAGCTCCAACTCCGCCTGGTTGTCGTCGTGCCTGTGGAGTTCGACGAAGTCGCTGGCGCGTCGTCGGGGGACTTCGACGGGGGGCGGCACGTAGTCGTCGTCGCCGTCGAGAAAATCGTCAGGCAGCGGCGTGTTGTCGTCGTAGCGCGGCTCTTCACTTTCGAGCCGGAACAAGGTCCGCGCATCCAATACGGGCTGCTCGGTGGTCTCGGCCGTCTCCAGGTCGACGTCTGTCGCCGCCCGCTTTGCGCCGGCCGCCGATTCGGGCGAATCCTTGTGCCAGCCCGCCGATCCGTCATCGCCGTCCGTCCCCTCGTCGTCGAGCACCAGCCACTCGACGCCCGTGTCCTCGATGCGCACCTGGTCCGGACCCGCCAGCCGATCGAGCGTATCCAGCAGCGCTTTGCTGCGCTCATCCGGATCGTCGCCGTTCGCCGACCGCGGCGCGGCGGCGGTCTTGGGCGGCTCCTCGTGGAGATGATCCAAGGCGTTGAAGGCAATCCCGCAGGCGCCGCAGCGCACCTGGCCGCGTGCCTGCTGCAGCACCTCGGCCGTGATCCGAAACGCAACCTGGCAATCCGGGCACTGTGTATACACGGCTCAGCGCCTCGAGCCCGTCAAACGCGCCCAGCCGTCTTTGACGACCGGCGGCCGAAAGCGAATTGCCCCGGCGTACGCGGCGGACACGGCGTCGACCTGATCGTCGAGAAGACCGGACAGCGCCAATCGGCCGCCGTCGGCGACGCGCGCAGTCAGGTCCGCTGCCATGTCGATGAGCGGCTGCGCGAGTATGTTTGCGACCACGACGTCGAAATCGCCACGAGCCTCATCCAGTGAGGCGGCCGTCGCGAGCCGCTCGGCGACGCCGTTCGCGCAGGCGTTCTGCCTCGTCGCGGTCAACGCCTGAGGATCGCGATCGATCGCCGTGGCGGCGCCCGCGCCGGCGAGCAACGCGCCGATGGCCAAGATCCCGGAGCCGCAGCCGACGTCGAGCACGCGCAGATCGCAGAGGGCGAGCGTATCGAGCCATTCGAGCATGAGCGCCGTCGTCGGGTGCGTGCCGGTGCCGAACGCGAGACCGGGATCGAGCCGAATGACGATCGCGGCGTCGTCCGGTACCGGCGCACCGTGCGGGCTCACCCAGAGCCGCCGGCCGAAACAGAGCGGCCGGAAATCCAAGAGCCACTCGCGCTCCCACACCCGGTCCGCGAGCGGCTCGACCCGCGAGCCGGGCAGCCGCTCGAGCCCCAACGAGCGCTTCAGATCGTCCTCTAGTGCATCGAGATCGGCGTCCGCGTCGAACAGGCCGGTAATCGAAGTGCGTCGCCACAGCGGCGTCTTCCCGGGCCCGGGCTCGAGCACCGGTTCGTCGCCGGCATCCGATAGCGTAACCGACAGCGCGCCGTGCCTCGCGAACAGCGCCTCCACCCGATCCGGCTCTAGCGATTCGAGCTCGATGACAAACTGACGCCAGCCCATTGGCTCAATAGACTCGAAGCTCCACTCGCTTAGAGCCCCAGTCGCTTCTCCAAATAGTGAATGTCCGTGCCACCGGTCTGAAAAGCCGCATGTTGAAAGATCTCCTGATGCAGCGGAATGTTGGTCTTGATGCCTTCGATGACGATCTCCGACAGCGCGTTCCGCATGCGGGCGATCGCGGTTCCTCGGTCGGCGCCGTGTGCGATGATCTTGCCGATCATCGAATCGTAGTATGGCGGTACTTTATAGCCGCTGTAGATGTGGCTGTCGACGCGGACGCCGGGACCGCCGGGTGCGTGCCACAGCTGGATCAGGCCCGGCGACGGCATGAACGTCTTAGGATCCTCCGCGTTGATGCGGCATTCGATCGCGTGGCCGCGAATCTGGATGTCGCTCTGCGTGACGCCGAGCTCTTCGCCGCTCGCAATGCGTAGCTGCTCTCTGACGATGTCGACGCCCGTGATCATCTCGGTGACCGGGTGCTCGACCTGCAGGCGAGTGTTCATCTCGATGAAAAAGAACTCGTTGTCCTGATACAAGAACTCGAAGGTACCCGCACTGCGATACCCCATCTCCTGGCAGGCGGCTACGCACCGTTCACCGATGACTCGACGCTGCTCCTCGGTGATGCCCGGGGCGGGCGCCTCCTCGATCACTTTCTGATGCCGCCGTTGCATCGAGCAGTCCCTTTCCCCCAGATGCACCGCATTGCCGTGATTGTCGGCGAGCACCTGGATTTCCACGTGCCGCGGCCGCTCCAGGAACTTCTCCATGTAGACGACCTCGTTGCCGAAGGCCGCGCGCGCCTCGGCCTGGGTCACGGTAATCGCGCTGGTGAGGGACGCCTCGGAGTGCACCACGCGCATACCTCGGCCGCCGCCGCCGCCGGCGGCCTTGATGATGATCGGATAGCCGATCTCCCGGGCGAGCCGCAGGTTCTCCTCCGGGTCGTCGCCCAACGGTCCGTCGGATCCCGGGACGGTCGGCACCCCGGCTTCCTTCATCGCCTTTATCGCCGACACCTTGTCCCCCATCAGGCGGATGGCGTGGGATGGGGGGCCGATGAAGATGTAGCCGGAAGACTCGACGCGCTCCGCGAAGTCCGCGTTCTCCGACAGGAACCCGTAGCCCGGATGCACCGCGACGGCGTCGGTCACCTCGGCAGCGCTGACGATGGCCGGCATGTTGAGGTAGCTCGCGTCCGAGGCGGGTGGGCCGATGCACACGGTCTCGTCGGCGAGCAGCACGTGTTTCAGATTGGTGTCGGCGGTCGAGTGCACCGCGACCGTCTTGATTCCCATCTCGCGGCAGGCGCGCAAGATTCGCAGGGCAATCTCGCCGCGATTGGCAATGACGACCTTATCGAGCATCGCGTCTGCTATCGCTCAGCCGGCGGCGCGCTGATCGATCACGAACAGGACTTGTCCGTACTCGACCGGATCGCCGTTTTGCACGCGAATCGACTTGATCACACCGGAGACCTCGGCCTCGATCTGATTCATCATCTTCATTGCTTCGACGATGCACAGGGTGTCCCCCTCGTTCACGCGGTCGCCGAGCTGCACATACTCGGGCGCCCCGGGCGACGGCGCCGAGTAGTACGTGCCGACCATCGGCGCCGTCACCGCGAAGCCTTCTTCCTCCGGTTCGGCGGCCGGCCCGGCCGCCGGTTTCGGCGCCGCGGTCGAGGCGTCGGGGGCCGGTAGCGACGCTGCCGCCGCTGCCTGGGGGGCAGCCTGGACCATCGCGGCAGCGCCCTGAGCGTAACGCGAGATACGCACGGAATCGTCGCCTTCGGTGATCTCGATCTCGGCGATTCCCGATTCATCCAGGAGTTCGATGAGTTTCTTTACTTTTCGTATGTCCATCAGTCGTCCTCGTCAGTATCGAGCTGCCGCATGGCGGCACGGAGCGCGAGTTCGTATCCATGGGCGCCGAGGCCGAACAGGCACCCCGCCGCGATGTCGCTGAAATAACTCTTGTGTCGAAATGCCTCGCGGGCAAACGTATTGCTCAGATGAATCTCGATGAACGGAATGGCGACCGCGAGCAACGCATCGCGGATTGCGATGCTGGTGTGCGTGAACGCGCCGGGGTTCAACAAGATATAGGCGATACCGTCGACCGCGGCCTGCTGCACGCGATCGACGATTGCGTGCTCGGCGTTGCTCTGGAACGCAACGAGCGTGTGGCCCTTCGTCGAGGCGAGCTTGACCAGGGCCTTCTCGATGTCCTCGAGACGGGTGCTGCCGTAGACGTTCGGCTCGCGCCCGCCGAGCAGGTTCAGGTTGGGCCCGTTGATCAGGAGCAGTTTCGCCATCTTGTTGTAGATTTCTTGCGCGTTGACCGAAGATGGCGGCAATTCTACCCCGTTTGCAGGCATTTCATGCAACTAAACCGCGGCCGGGGGCTGCCGCGGCGAGCCCGAGCGGGCCCTACAGTCGGCTTAGCTCGGCCCGGGCGGCGTCCAGATCGAGCTCGTCCTGCGCCATCCGCGCCAACACGGCCGTGATGCGCTCGATGTGTTCCTCGACGATTTCGCCGATGTGCGTCTTGATCAGCTCGCCCGAGGGTGCGACGACCATCGTGAACGGCAGGCCGATGAATTCGACTCCGGACGACTCGGCGACCGCCATCGCGTCCTCCTGCCCGACGAGGACCGGGTAGTTGAATTCCATTTCCTCGGCGTACGCCAACACGTCCTCGTTGAAGTCCACGGCAATGCCGATGACTTGCAGGCCGAGGTCCGCGTAGTCCTGCTGGGTCTTTTTCAAGAGCGGAATCTCGCGACGGCACGGCGCGCACCAGGTCGCCCAGAAATTGATGAGCTTCGGCTTGCCGTCCCATTCCGACGACTGCCGCAGGTTGCCGGCCATATCCGGCAGCTCGAACTGCACCCGCGCGTCGCCGGCGACCAACTTGGCGTTGGCGGCATCGACGGCGACACTGATCGTGTCGTCTTGCCGGGACTGATGGTAAAAATAGGCGGCCGCAGCGGCTATCGCGGCGACGGCGATTACGCTCAATACAGTTTTCATGTTCGCTCTACGTTATCGTTGTGCGGTTATTGCCGTGACTGCAGTTGCCGTGCCGAATGCCTGCTGCACGTGGCGGGCAAAGTCCTCGGCTTTCATGTAGCCGACGACCTCGTAACCCTGCTTTTGTATGCCGTCCTTGCCAAAGAAGATGATCGTCGGCGGTCCGAATACGCCGAATCGCTTAAGGAGCTCCTGGTCCTGCTCGTCGTTCGCGGTCACGTCCGCCTGCAACAGAACCGTGTTGTCGAGTGCCGCGTGGACGATCGGGTCGGTAAACGTGTATTTCTCCATCTCCTTGCAGGACACGCACCAGTCGGCGTAAAAGTCGAGCATCGCCGTCTTGCCCTCGGCGGCGGCCCCGGCGAGAGCCCGATCCAGGTCTTCGACCGTCTTGATGCGGACGAATTCCAATTCTCGCTCATCGTGGCTCCCGGCGCCTTTCATGTTGATCGCAGCCAGCGGCCGCAGCGGGTCGTGACCGCCGGCCATCGAGCCGAGCAGCATGACCGCGCCATAGATCACGGCGATCAGGCCGAAGCCCTTGCCCAGTTTCTGCACGCCGGTCGACTCGGCCGTCAACGTCGTCAGGCCGCCGAGATAGACGCCGGCCATGAAGACCAGCACACCCCAGAGTGCCAAGGTAACGACGCCGGGCAGGAAACGCGACAGCATCCAGACCGCGAGGCCGAGCATCAGGAAGCCGAAGGCGTTCTTGACGGCCACCATCCACGGCCCCGCTTTGGGCAGCAGCTGACCCGCGGACGCCCCGACCACCAGGAGCGGTGCGCCCATGCCCATACTCATCGCAAACAGCGCGGCGCCGCCTCTGACCATGTCGCCGGTCTGACCGATCACGGTCAGTGCGGCGACGAGCGGCGGCGCCACGCAGGCGGTCACGATCAACGATGACAGCGCTCCCATGATGAATGCGCCGATCACGGTGCCGCTCTTCTGCCGGCCGCTGACCGCCGCCACGCGGCTCTGAAAGGCAGACGGCATCTGCAGGTCGTAAAGACCGAACATGCCCAGCGCCAGGACGACGAACAGCCCGGCGAACAGCGTCAGCACCCAGGGGGCGTTGAAGATCGCCTGCAGCTGCACCCCGACCGCCGCCGCGGCGATGCCGGCGCTGGTGTATACGATGGCCATGCCCATGACGTAGCTCAACGCGAGGCCGAAGCCGCGCGTCGGGCTGACGTCGTCGCCCTCGCCGGCGATGATGCCCGAGAGGATCGGCACCATCGGCAGCACGCAGGGCGTGAACGCGAGCAGCAGCCCGGACACGAAGAAGACTCCTACGACCGCCGCGAGGCTGCGGCTTGTGATGATCTGGGCCAGGACGCCTTGCTCGCTGACCGGCGCGCCCGCAACGTCGGGCAGTGCCGAGACCGCGGTCGCGGTCGGCAGCGAGACCGTGAATGTGCGCACCTGCGGCGGATAGCACAGGCCCGCGTCGGCACAGCCTTGGTAGCCCACCAATAGCTCGAGGTCCATGGCCTCCGGCGTCGCGCGAGCGACCGGCACCTTGGCAAAGACGTCGTCGTGATAGACCTCCATCTCGCCGAAGAACTCATCGACTTTCATCTCGCCGGGCGGCAAATCCGGGCGTCCGGCCTGGGCCACGTCCGAGACCAGTGATACGCTGATCTTGTCTTTGTACAAATAGTGTCCCGGGGTCACCTGGAACGCGACCTCGACGGTGTTGCCGTCCAACGCCGATACGTACAACCTGAACGCCTCGTCGACCGGTAGGAACTCCGAGTCGGCTAACGGGTTCGCGAGCGTCAGCGTGGCGTTCGCCGGGACCGTGCGGGCCGTGAGCGGCACGCTCGTCGTCCAGGTCTGCGGCGGATAGCACAGGCCGAGATCGGCACAGCCCTGCGACTTGACGACCAGCTCGACCGCGTCCGGACGGGATCCCACGGTCTCGTACGGAATGCTGACGAAGAAGCGATTGCGATAGACCTGCTGCGCGCCGAAGAACTCGTCTTCGTGATGCACGCCGTCCGGCAGGCTGATGGCGCCGAATTCGACCGTGTCCGAGCCGCTCTCGAAAGACAGCTTGTTGCGGTACAGGTAGTAGCCGTCCTCGATGGCCCAGTCGACCTCGATCGCCGCGCCCGTGTCGACGGCGGCGTAGCGGAACGCCTCTTCGGGCCGGAGCGGCTCTTCGTCCTGCGCCAGCGCGGGCGCGACGGCGAGCGCCGCGAGCGCGGGAGCCAGAATTCGGGACAGTCGTCTCAGCATGTCGGTGTGCGGGTGGGTCGTCGATACCTCTAGGACCAGCAATGCCGCCGGTTTGTTACCCGTTATGTGAACAATGGCGGCATAAGGCCTCGGAAGAATACCTGCCGCTCCGTCGGCTGTCATGGAACCAGCGCCCAAAACCGCCGCTCGCGCGGGCCGCGATCGCCCCGCTCTGCAGCGCAAGGCAGCAGAAGAGCTTGAAATTTGCCGCGCGGAATCTATCATTAGCACTCCTTGCGATAGAGTGCTAACAACGCACCGCTTTATGGGCCGCAAAACCAGTTTTAAAACAACATCTTAGAGGAGATCCCAGCAATGAAGATTCGTCCGCTTCATGATCGAGTCATCGTCAAGCGTATGGAAGAAGAGCGCACGTCGCCGGGCGGCATCGTGATTCCCGACGCGGCGGCCGAGAAGCCCGTCAAGGGCGAGGTCATCGCCGTCGGCAACGGCAAGATCTTAGAGTCGGGCGAGATCCGCGCCCTGGACGTCAAGGCCGGTGACAAGGTGCTGTTCGGCAAGTATTCCGGCACCGAGGTCAAGGTCGAAGGCGAGGAGCTGCTCGTCATGAAAGAAGACGACATCATGGCCATCATCGAAGGCTAGTCGTCCGACCGATCCCAAATCATCCGAATTCAAGCGAAGAGGTAAGTTCAATGTCTGCTAAAGAAGTACGATTCTCAGACGACGCGCGCCAGAAGATGTTTGCTGGCGTGAACGTCCTTGCGAAGGCGGTCAGGGTGACCCTGGGTCCCAAGGGCCGCAACGTGGTGCTCGACAAGAGCTTCGGCGCGCCGACGGTCACGAAAGACGGTGTCTCGGTCGCCAAGGA
>JBFGFX010000161.1:0-8240 GCA_041579335.1 Woeseiaceae bacterium
CACGGTGATTCGGATGTGAGGCGGCCGTGCCGGGTGAGATGAAAGGGCCGGAAGAGCTTGAGCGAGCGAGCGCCTCGGCGCGCGTGGCGTTCGCGTTCGTGGTCGCGCTGCTGTTCGCGGTAATGCTCGCGAGCAAGCCGCTCTTCGGCGCCATCGAAGAGTGGATCGGCGCCGATCCCGATCGGGCATTCGAGCGCGTCGAAATGATGATTTTCGGTCTTGCGCTCGTCAGCGTGCCGTTCCTGATCCTCGGTATGGTCAATCTTCACTTCGCCAGGCGGAGCATCGACACGGAACGCTTTCCGCCCGAGGGCATGCCCGTGATCGTCGATACGCCGATCGTGCGCGGTTCCAAGGCCGTCAGCCGCGGCCGCGCGATGCGCGTCGGAGGCGTGCTCATTTGCATCATCGCGATAGGTTTCCCGCTGGCCCTGTGGCTGATCGTGCAAAGAATGGCGGCCGGCGCCTGAGCCGCGTGCCGCGGCATCGGCAAGACATGCTCCGCGCGGCGCTGTTCGACCTCGACGGCACGCTGACCGATCCAGGTACTGGCATTAACGCCTGCATCCGCCACGCGCTCGACGCAATCGGCATGCCCGTGCCGTCGACGGCGGAACTTCGGGCCTGGATCGGCCCACCGCTGCTCGACTCGTTCCGAGACCACCTCGGCAGCCGCTCGCTGGCCGACGACGCGCTGCGACGCTACCGAGACCGCTACTCGCGGATCGGCATGTTCGAGAACGAGCCCTATCCCGGCATCGACGAGGCGCTCGCAACAATCGCATCGAGGATCGACGTGATGCTCGTGGTGACCTCGAAGCCGCGGGTTTTCGCGAGCACCATCGTCGAGCACTTCGGGCTGGATCGCTACTTTGCCGGCGTCTACGGCAGCGAGCTCGACGGATCCCTCACCGACAAGCGCGAGCTGATCGGACAGGCCCTGCGCAGCGAGTCGCTCGCCGCGGAGGCGGCGGTCATGATCGGCGATCGGCGCCACGACGTCGTCGGCGCGCAAGCGAACTCGGTTGCCTCGATCGGCGTACTATGGGGATACGGCTCCCGCCGGGAGCTCGAGGCGGCGGGCGCGGGCCGGCTGTGCTCGTCGGTCGCCGCGCTGCCGCGCTGTCTGTTCGCCGATTGACGCTTGCAGGCGGTTGCGCGGAACCGCAAGATGAAACCAAGGCTCCAAGCGCTGATCAGTCTCGGAGGGTAGCTCCATGAACGGAGAAGATTTCTTGGCAGTGGTCACGACGGTCGGGAGCCGCGCCGAGGCCCGGTCGCTGGCGCGGGGGCTCGTGCAGCGCGGTCTGGCCGCTTGCGCGCAAATATCCGAGATCGAGAGTTTTTACACCTGGCAAGGCCAGGTGCAGAACGATCCGGAGCACCGCATTCTCTTGAAGACGCGGCGTGCGCGCTATCGGGAAGTTGAGGCCGCGATACGCGAGATGCACTCGTACGACTTGCCGGCGATCCATGCCTACGCACTGGCCGAGGTGTACGGTCCTTACGGCGAATGGATTGCGGCTTGTACCTGAGCGTTGCGAGGTGCCCGCCATGAGATATGCCGTCATCGCGGACGTCGATGGCACGCTGCTGCGCTCGGCCGAAGACGACGATCGTCTTTACCGGCAGGCTGTCGAGCGAGTGCTCGGCGAGGTTCGTTTTCGGGCGCACCTCGGCGCGTACGAGCAAGTGACCGATTCCGGGATCTTGCTGCAGGTCGCAGAGGACAACGGGCTGCGGCCCTCACCAGCCCTGATCGCGGACGTGCAGGACGCTTTCGTGAGGCTGGTCGCCGAGCACATCGAGCGGCACGGGCCGTTCGAGCCGCTACCTGGCGCCCGGCGGTTCGTTGCCAGGTTAAAAGGCTCCGCGTCGGCCGAGATCGCGATCGCGACCGGCGGCTGGCGCAGGTCCGCGGAACTGAAGCTCCGTGCTGCGGGCTTCGACACCGACGGAGTGCCCATCGTCACCTCCGACGACGCGATCGAACGGACCGATATCATGCGGATTGCGCTAGACTCACTGCCGGGCCGGTTCGATTGCGTGATGTATTACGGTGATGGCTACTGGGACCGGCAGGCGAGCCGCCGCTTGGGTTGGCATTTTCGCGCAGTCGGTCCGACCTTGAAGGGCATCGACACGTTCGACGCCGAGTTCGCGGGATGACGTCGAGATCGACTCGGCCTCCGGCGTGCGTTCGGACATGACCGAAGGTGCTATACGCGAGATCGCGCTGCCGCTCGGGCTGGTGGACGTCAAGGTCTGCGCGGTGGATGACACCTGGTCGGGGCTGAAGCTCGTCATTCGAAAGGAACTACGCCATTGAAAAGGATCTTGTCCATGCACGAATCGTACTCTCATGCAGTCCGGCGCCCGATGTGGCGGAGACGCGCGACGGCACGGCTCGCACTGATGCTGCCGGTAGTTATGTGTGGTTGCGGAGTGGGCGAGCCGGATTACAGGACGCTGCACAGCTTCGCCATGGAAAGTGGGACGCTCGAGGTCGAGTGGGCGCCGGCGAGATCCGATGATCCGGCCTACGTCCGTTTGCGCAAGATCGATCGCCGCTCGGACGAGGTTCTGTACGAAGGCCGGATCTCCAACAACGGTGAGAAGATCACGCTCGACAACATAAGGCCCGACGTTAGTAATCCGCCCACGATGCACCTGTGCCTGAACGGCGGCGCGCAGAACGATCTCTACGTTCGGGTCGACATGACGTCGACGATGGTGGTCGAGGTCGAGCGGGAATGTTCGGAGTAGCGGCATCGATGTGTGATCCGGCATCGCTCGCATGATGTCCAAAGACAAAGGACCGTACCCGCCGGTCATCCTTCTAGCCTGTCTGCTGCTGCAGATCGGCCTGCATTACGGTCTGCCGATCATGACGATCGTCGAGCGACCGTGGAATTGGGCGGGCGCGGCGCTGATCGTGTTCGGCATATTGATCGTCATCGGCCCCGTTACCGCGTTTTCGCGGGCCGATACCACAATCAAGCCGTTCCAGGAATCGTCCGCGTTGGTCGTTGAGGGCATGTACCGATTCACGCGTAATCCGATGTACCTAGGCATGGTAACGGTGCTGGCGGGCGTCGCCGTGCTGACCGGCAGCGTGAGCCCGTTTGTGGGGCCGGTCCTGTTCGTGCCGCTAATGAATCGCCGCGTCATTCGTTTCGAGGAGGCGATGCTCGAGGAGCGGTTCGGCGACGAATACCGCAACTACAAAGATCGGGTGCGCCGATGGCTCTAGCGACCGGTAAGCCGACACCCTTGCTGGCGAGGCCGGCGCGGAAAGGCGACGGGGAGTCGATACTGGCGCTGATGCCGCGTTTGGCGGCGTTCGACATCCCCGCGTCGCGCAACCCCGAGCATCTCTGGAAGCACGACGCGGCGATGTTCCGGCGATGGCTCGCGGGGGAAGCGGACGACTGCCTCGTGCACGTCGTCGAGGGCGAGGGCGACGACATCGTCGGTTTTGCGATGGCGACTTTGAGGGCCGAGCTATTGAGCCGAGCCCCGAGCGCGCATCTCGAAGCCATCGCGGTCGCCGAGGGGGCGGAGCGTAAGGGTATCGGCAGGTTACTGCTCGACGCCGTCGAGCATGACGCCAGATCGCGCGGCGCGTTGACGATGACCCTGCACGTGTTCGCGACGAATACCCGTGCTCGCACGTTCTACGAGCGCTCGGGATACGACGGGGAACTGATGCGTTACATCAAGCCGCTCGTGGAGTGACGGCCCGTGTTCGAATTCGATCAGCAGAAGGTCCTGGTAACGGGCGCGTCGCGCGGCATCGGCCGGGCGATCGCCACGGCGTTCGCCGAGCGCGGCGCGACGCTCGCGGTGGTCTATCGAGCAAACGACGCCGCCGCGGCCGAAACCATCGCTGCGCTGGGCGGCGACGGTCACGTCGCGCTCAAGGCGGACGTTTCCAACCCCGCAGGGGCCCGCGCCGCGGTGGACGGCGGCGCCGACGCGCTCGGCGGACTCGACATCGTCGTCAACAACGCGGGCATCTTCACCGCGCACCCTCCCGCCGACGTCGACTTCGACGAGTGGCAGGCGGCGTGGCGGGCGACCGTCGACACGAATCTCATCGGTCCTGCCAACGTCTGCTACCTCGCGGCGCGGCACATGATTGCGCGCGGCGGCGGCAAGATCATCAACGTGTCGTCACGCGGCGCGTTTCGCGGTGAGCCCGATGCGCCGGCCTACGGCGCCAGCAAAGCCGGGCTGAATGCCATGAGTCAGTCGCTGGCCGTCGCGTTGGCGCCGCACGGGATCTTCGTCGGCGTGGTCGCGCCCGGCTTCGTGGAGACCGACATGGCCGGGGAGCTGCTCGCCGGCGCAAGCGGCGATGCGATCCGCCGGCAGAGCCCGCTCGGGAGAGTCGCGCGGCCCGAGGAGGTCGCGAAAGCGGTGCTGTTTCTTGCCTCGGAAGGGATCGACTTCGCGACCGGCGCGATAATCGATGTGAACGGCGCCTCGTATTTGCGATCATAGTCAATAACCGACGAGACAATGGTTGCGATCATGACGGATACGGCGGATCGTCAAACGCCCTGGATCCTATGGCCGTTCGTCGCCGTGTGGCGGCTCTTGACGTTCGTCCTCCAGCTCACCGGACGAGTCATCTGCGCCGCGCTCGGCTTCGTGTTCATGGCGGCCGGAGTGGCTATCACGCTCAGCATCGTGGGCGCGCCGCTCGGCGTGCCGCTGGCCGTGTTCGGCGTGCTGCTGATCGTTCGCGCGTTGTTCTGATTCGTGTCCGGTCCAACGTGAGCACGTCGGGCATCGGCTTCTTGGTAGCGGCGATCTTGATCGCCGTCATCTGGTTCGTCTTCGTCGCGCCGTCGGAGCGCCGCTACCACGACAAGAAGCTCAGACTGCTGCAGGAGCGCATCGAACGGCGGCGGCGTCACCAGCAGAAGCAAACCGAGCAGACGCCGGATTCGGTAGATGCGGACACTTGAATCGAGGCGTTGACTTGCCCATCGAGCTGCGCCCGGAGCGCGCGTC
The DNA here is from genome assembly GCA_041579335.1 of Woeseiaceae bacterium. Classification (GTDB taxonomy): domain Bacteria; phylum Pseudomonadota; class Gammaproteobacteria; order Steroidobacterales; family Woeseiaceae; genus JBFGFX01. The sequence continues at coordinate 5,023 of JBFGFX010000161.1, forward strand.
CGACCACGATCAGGTGCGTGCCGTCCACAGAGCCGCTTTCCCTACCGATGCCGAGGCGCGCCTCGTGGATCGGCTTCGCGCCGTGGCGCGACCCGTCGTGTCGCTCGTTGCCGTCGAGGGCTCGGCCGTCGTCGGGCACATTCTTTTTTCGCCGGTTACGCTCGAACCGGCCGGCGACGGGCTCGTGATGGGGCTCGCGCCGATGGCGGTCCGTCCGAAGCGGCAGCGACAGGGCATCGGTTCGCGGCTGGTGCGCTACGGTCTCGAACGTTGCCGCGAGCTCGGCGCCGTGGCGGTCGTCGTGCTAGGACACCCCGATTACTATCCGAGATTCGGATTCGAGCCGGCGTCCAAGTTCGGCGTGCGCTCGGAGTACGATGTGCCCGACGACGTATTTCTGTTGCTCGAGCTGGCCGCAGGCGCCGCTAAAGGTGGAGTCGCACGCTACCACCGCGCATTCGGTGCTCTATAATTCCGCGACCCATGCGCAGTGTTGGCCCGATGCCCGAGCCCGAACTGATGACCGAACGCCTCGCGCTGCGGCGCTTCACGCACGCCGATGCGGAATTCTTGCTGCGGCTTCTGAACGAACCGGCGTTTCTGAAATACATCGGCGACAAAGGCATCAAGACTCTAGCGGACGCGCACGACTATATCGAGCAGGGGCCGCTCACGAGCTACGCCGAGCACGGCTATGGGCCGTATCGGGTCGACCGCGTCGCCGACGGGGCGACCGTCGGGATGTGCGGCTTGTTCAAGCGCGAGAATCTGAGCCTTCCCGATCTCGGCTTCGCATTCCTCGAGCGTTTTTTCGGCAACGGCTACGCGACCGAGTCGTCGTTGGCCGTGATCCTCTACGGCCGCGAGGTTCTAAGGCTCGCAGAGCTCGCTGCGGTCGTCGATCCCGGCAACCGGCGGTCGATCGCACTCTTGGAGAAACTGGGTTTCCGCGAGGAAGGCATCTACCGCATGCCCGGGGAAGACCAGAATCTACTCTATTATCTGTATCGCTTCGAGCCGCAGCCGTGAGCTATCGGATCGCAGCCGATGCGGTGCTGTTGCTCCACCTCGCTTTCGTGCTGTTCGTCGTGCTCGGCGGATTGCTCGTGCTGCGCTGGACGTGGCTGGCCTGGCTGCATCTTCCGGCGGCCGTCTGGGGCATCGGGATCGAGATCGTCGGCGGGATCTGTCCGCTGACGACGCTCGAGAACACGCTGCGGCGGAGCGCGGGCGACAGCGGCTACCCGGGCGGTTTCGTCGAGCATTACGTGGTGCCACTGATCTATCCGGCTGACTTGACTCGCGCCACCCAGTTCTGGCTCGCCGCGACAGCACTGGTAATCAACGTGTTGATTTACGGTTGGATTTTGCATCGGCGCCGGCGCCGAGCGGCGCGCTGAGGCGAAAACCGCGGCGGTATGATTCTGGTAGGCTTTTAGCGACCGCAGTTCCTAGGAGCGATCGAGTGTCCGATCTGACCTGGCAAGAGTTCGAGCGCGTCGATATCCGTGTGGGCACCGTGATCGACGCGGCGCCGTTTCCGGAAGCAAGGCGGCCGGCGATCAAGCTGACCATCGATTTCGGCGACGCAATCGGCGTTTTGAAGTCGTCGGCGCAGATCACGGACCACTACGAGCCCGAGACGCTCATAGGCAGGCAGGTCGCGGGCGTCGTCAATTTCCCCCCCAAGCAGATCGGTCCTTTCATGTCCGAGTGCCTGGTCACCGGATTCGTGCAGACGGACGGCAGCGTGGTTCTCGCCGTGCCGGACCGTCCTGCCGAGAACGGAACGCGGCTGGCCTGAGCGCGATGAGTGAGTATTCGGCGACGGTGCGATGGGAGCGTGCGGGTGCAACGTTCATCGATGACGATTACAGCCGCGGCCACGTCTGGGAGTTCGACGGAGGGCAAACGGTGCCCGCGTCCGCCTCGCCGGACATCGTGCCGCTACCGAAGTCGATAGCCGAGCACGTGGACCCGGAAGAAGCGTTCGTAGCGTCGCTCTCGAGCTGCCACATGCTGTTCTTCCTTTCGATCGCCGCGCAGCGGGGATTCACCGTCGACCGTTACGTCGACCACGCAGTCGGATACATGGGGAAGGACGAACTTCGGCGCACCGCCATCACGAAAGTGGTCCTGCGACCGGAGGCCGGCTACAGTGGTTCGCAGATACCTTCCGGCAGCGAGGTCGAGCGCATGCATCACGAGGCGCACGATCTGTGTTTCATCGCGAATTCGGTGAGAACGGAGGTCGTGACCGAGATCGTCGCCTGAGGGAGGCGGCGTAGTGACGGAGAACAATACGATGAACGAAGAGAAAAAGATCGATTACATTGAATTCCCTGCGCGCGATCTGGAAAAAGCAAAGGCATTCTACACCGCGTTGTTCGGCTGGAAGTTCGAAGACTACGGGCCCGAATATTGCTCTTTTGACGATGGGCGAATCACCGGTGGCTTTCGCCGCGCCGAGCTCGCCGCGGACGCATCTGCGGGAAGCGTGCTGGTCGTCTTCTATACGCGCGATCTCGAGGCGCTTGAGTCCAGGGCCGTCGAGCTCGGCGCGACGATCAGCACCGAGACGTTCTCGTTCCCCGGCGGGCGGCGCTTTCACTTCAAAGACCCGAACGGCAACGAGCTCGCGGTCTGGTCGGACAAGTAGCCCGACGCCTGCGGCTCAGGATCGCTGTTATATACTGCGCGCAAACAAAGCAATCTGAGCCGGTGTGCCGACAACCGCGGCCTGGGCCGGTTTCCGAGGCAAATCCATGCATGAAGAGATTCGTCATCCGTGCGTGCAGCACAAACTCTCCCTGATCCGCGACATGGATACGGGTCACAAGAAATTTCGCGAGCTGGCCACCGAGATCACGATGTTCGTGTGCTACGAAGCTCTGAAGGAAGTCCAAACCGAGGAAGTCAACGTCCGAACGCCGCTCGCCGATGCCAAATGCCGCCAGATTGCGGAGGACATCGTCGTCATACCCATTCTCCGGGCGGGCGTCGGCATGCTGGAAGGTATCCTCGAGCTCGTGCCGACCGCCAGGGTCGGTTTCCTCGGCATGTACCGGGACGAGGAGACGGCGAAACCGATCGCCTACTACCAGCGGCTCCCGCATCAGACGAAGCACGCGCTCAACATTATGATCGATCCCATGCTGGCGACGGGCGGCTCGACCGTTGCGGGCATCGATGTGTTGAAGGAGGCGGGCGCGAAGAAC
>JBFGFX010000162.1:0-8190 GCA_041579335.1 Woeseiaceae bacterium
GTGCACTCTGGTGTTGCCCGCCTTTCTGATAGACGCGATAGAACACCGCGGTGTCGCCGCCGAGCTCGAGATTCGCCTGGAGCCCGCGCTGTAGCGCCGGTGACGCCGCGCGTATGCGCGCGACAGAGGACAACGCTGCGCGAATCCGATGCGATTTCGCGCGATCGACGTTGTCCTGGCCGAAGTAGTCGCGGTTTCCGCCGTGCTCCGGCGCGCCGGCGCGGAACGCGACCTCCGAGCCATAATAGACGACCGGAATGCCGCGACTCGTGAACAGCCAGTTGTGCGCGTCGACGAACCCTTCCGGCGCCGCATCCATCCTCGGCATGTCGTGATTGTCGTAGAAAGTCATCTGCTCGTACGGATTCTCATAGACGCCGTCGATCAAATGCAGGTAGTCGGCGATGTCGGCGATGTCACTGTCCGGATCTGCGAATACCTCGTTCATGCGCGCTCTGCCGGGGAAATCGAGCACGCTGATCGCGCCGTTCTCGGGATAGGTGTGCTCCGCGATCTTCGCCGCGTCGTAGTCGAAGCTCTCGCCGAACATGAAGAAGCCCGGATGCTCGGCACGGATACGATCGCTGAAGCGCTTCCAGTACGCGTGCGGCATGTGCCTGATCGTGTCGATGCGGAACGCGGCGGCGCCTTGGTCGATCCACTGCAGGTAAGCCGCCACGAAGTACTCGAGCACCGCCGGGTTCGTATCGTCGATGTTCGAGAGCTCTGCGAGGTCGGGCTCGCGATGGAAGAACCGGTGCAGCGGGTTGTCGGGATCGAGATCGGCCGGCGCGAGGTTCTGGTGGTCCGCGACGAGCGTGCCGTCTTCGTCGTAGATCTCGCCGAACTTGGGCTGATCCCGGGGCATCGTGTAGGACGGCGAGCCGTGGTTGCAGACGACGTCGAGCACGGTCTTCAGCCCGAACTCGTCCAGCATCCGCTGCGTGAAATCGGCGAACGTGAGCCCCTCAGACTCGAGATGCTCGTCGACGCGGAAGAAGTTCACGCCCCAGTAGCCGTGATAGCCGGTCTTGCCGTTGTCCGCGAACGCGCTCTCTCCCAACTTGAAGCCGCCCGTGAAGGCCTCGTCCGGGTTGTCGACGATCGGCGTGATCCAGACCGCCGTGAACCCCATGTCGGCGATGTAGCCGGCGTTGTCGATGATCCCCTGGAAGTCGCCCCCGAGATAGCCGATGTTGCCTTTGCCGCCGTCGGGTCGCGTGATTGGCCGATCGAACGTCGCCAGCTCGCGGCCGCCCTGCTCGAGCTGGTTGTTGCTCGAGTCGCCGTCGACGAAGCGGTCCGTGACCACGAAATACACGGCCTCGCTCGCGAACGGTTCGAGCGTGCCGAAATACTCCGCATTCGGATCGGCGGCTCGCTCGCCGCTGCAGGCGGCAATGAGCGCGATCCATGAATAAAGAACGTGTCGTGCTTTCATGCCGGCTCCGCTTCTTTGTCCACGAGCATGGTCGCGGCGCCGGCGGCGATCATGGATGCGCCGCCGACGACCAGGCACAGGATGGCGCGGCCGCCGAAGAACTCGCGCAGGAACAGGCCGAGGATACTGGCGGCGACGAGCTGCGGGATGACGATGAAGAAATTGAAGATGCCCATGTAGATGCCCATCTTGTTCGCCGGCAGGTTGTTCGACAGCAGCGCATAGGGCAGCGACAGGATCGACGCCCAGGCGATGCCGACGCCGACCATCGAGATCAACAGGAGCTGCGGGTCGCGAATGTAATAGAAGCTGATCAGGCCGGCGCCGCCGATCGCGAGATTCACCATGTGGCAGGGCCGGCAGCCGAGCCGGTTCGCGACGAACGGGATCGCGATCGCGGCCAGGGCGGCAAACCCGTTGTAGACGGCGAACAGGATCCCGACCCAGTTCGCGCCGTCGTTGTAGAGCGGCGAGGTCACGTCGGCGGTATCGTAGTGGTGGCTCGTCACGGCCGCGGTCGAATAGATCCACATCGAGAACAGCGCGAACCAGGAGAAGAACTGCACGACCGCGAGCTGTCGCATGACGCGCGGCATGTGAAAGAGATCGTGCATGATGCTGTAGAGGCCGTTGTCGGTATGCTTATCGCGCTGCATCTTCGCGACGACGATCTGCAGCAGGCCGAACACGACGCCGCCAACGGATAGTATGTAGACCTGCTCGTCGAGCCACTCGATCGAATAGACTAGCGCGTGCAGCACGAGGCCGACCACGATCCAGGCGATGCCGCCCGTGAGATATTTGCTCGCCGGCCTGACGGTCTCGTCGATCGTGACGTGCTCGGTGGGACGCTCCTCGTCGAACTCCGCCAGCTCCTCGGGCGAATACTCGTGCGACCGGAACACGGTCCACGCAACAGCCAGCAGGAACACCGCGCCGCCCCAGTAGAACGACAGCTTGACCGAGTCCGGTATCTGGCCGGGATCGGCGGTGTTACTGACGTCGAACCAGTTCGTCATCATCCACGGCAGAGCCGAGGCGACCACGGCGCCGACGCCGATGAAGAAACTCTGCGTCGCGAAACCCGCGGTGCGCTGCTTCTCGGGGAGATTGTCGCCGACGAACGCGCGGAACGGCTCCATCGAGACGTTGATGCTCGCATCCATGATCCACAGCATGCCGGCGGCGAACCACAGATACGGCGAGTTCGGCATGACGAACAGCGCCAAAGACGCGAAGATCGCGCCGACTAAGAAATACGGACGGCGGCGCCCGAGGCGATTCCAGGTGCGATCACTCATGTGGCCGATGATCGGCTGCACGATGAGTCCGGTCAGCGGCGCGGCGACCCAGAGTATCGGGATATCGTCGATGTCGGCACCGAGCGTCTGGAATATCCGGCTCACGTTCGCGTTTTGCAGTGCAAAACCGAACTGGATGCCGAGAAAGCCGAAGCACATGTTCCAGATCTGCCAGAAGGTCAAGCGCGGTTTGTGTCTCATGAATCGGTTTCCTGTCTGGGCCGCCGCGCGCCGGGGACAGTCAGTCGAGCGGCGGCGCCTTGCAGTGTTTGTCGATGTACTCCTGGTGCGTCGGCATGATCGCGGCCGCTTCCTGCATCACTTTGTGCAGGTTCTCGAGGCGGCCGGCGGCGTCGACGTTCGAGCGCTGATCGACGAGCGGATCGTAGCGCTCGGGATCGACGAACTGACCGATGAGAACGGCGAGCCAGCTCGGGTTCTGGAACAGCTCGATGCCGGTCGACACGAGCCGGCCGTATGCACGGAAGTGGTCGATCTTGTATTTAAGCGTGTCCGGGATCGACATCGCCGCGCATTCGCGCCACAGCGGAGCGTCGTCACGCTCGGTCGCGCAGTAGTGGAGAATCAGGAAATCGCGGATCGTCTCGTATTCGAGCTGTGTCAGCCGGTTGTACTCGTTGATCGCCAGCGGATCCAGATGTTTGTCCGGGAACAGCGCCAGGAATCGCGTGATGCCGGTCTGGATCAGGTGCAGACTGGTGGACTCGAGCGGCTCCATGAAGCCGGCCGCGAGGCCAATGGCGACGCAGTTCAAGTTCCAGAACTTCTTGCGCCGGCCGGTCGTGAAGCGCAGCACGCGCGGCTCGGCCAGCGGCTCGCCGTCCAGGTTGTCGAGGAGTTTTGCCGCCGCCTCGTCGTCGCTTAAGTAGCGGCTGCAGTAAACGTAGCCGTTGCCGATGCGGTGCTGCAGCGGGATACGCCATTGCCAGCCCGCGTCGTGCTGGGTGGATCGGGTGTATGGCGTGAATTCGCCGCCGTGCCCGCAGGGGACCGCCACGGCGCGGTCGCACGGCAGCCAATGCGTCCAGTCTTCGTAGCCGGTCTCGAGCGCCCCTTTTATGAGGAGTCCCCGGAAGCCGGTGCAGTCGATGAAGAAATCCGCGGCGATCGTCCGGCCGTCCGCAAGCGTCACGCTGTCGATACGCCCACTCTCTTTATCGCGCGTGACGTCCTCGATGATCCCCTCAATGCGCGTCACGCCGCGGTGCTCCGCGTAGCCACGCAGATAGCGTGCGTACAGGCCCGCGTCGAAGTGATACGCGTAGTCGTAGGTCGACTGCACCATGCGTGGATCGCGCGTCGGCCGATCGAAGCGGCCGTTCGATGCGGCCACCCAGGCCATCGAGAACTCATTAAGGCTCGGGATATCACCCTGCCGGCGCGCCCGCAGCCAGTAGTGATGCAGCGGCACGACGTCGAAATCGGCGCCGAACGGCCCGAACGGATGGAAGTACCGGTGGCCTAAGCGTCCCCAGTTGACGAATTGGATGCCGAGCTTGAACGAGCTCTGCGTATTGCGCACGAATTCGTTCTCGTCGATGCCGAGCCGTTGATTGAACAGCTTGATCGGCGGTATCGTGGCCTCGCCGACGCCGACGGTGCCGATCTGTTCCGACTCGATCAGCGTGATACGGCAATCCCTGCGCAGGGAATGGGACAGGGCGGCCGCCGTCATCCAGCCGGCTGATCCTCCCCCTACGATCGCGATGCTCTCTAAGCCGTTGTTATTATGGGTATCGGGCATTGCCGGCATTCTAGCAACTTGCCGCGTTGCAAAGGCCCGGATGCAAACGTATTCATGCCGACCGACACCGCCGAGCGACTACTATGTTCGGTCATCTCGAGGGGGGAGATTACGATGAGAACAACAACGATCGTCCTCGTGACTATCGGGGTCATTGCGACCTTGGCCCCGGCGCCGACGATTGCGCAACCCGAGCCGGTCAAAGAGATCCAGCGGGTAGAGCCGCCGATGTGGTGGCAGGGCTTCAACAACACCGAGCTGCAGCTGCTCGTGTACGGCCCCGGCGTCGCAGAGCTCGAGCCGACGGTCGACTATCCCGGCGTCACGCTTGAGAACGTGGTTCGTGTCGATAGTCCGAACTACCTTTTCGTTTACCTGAACATCGACCCGACGGCGGCACCCGGCAACTTCGACCTGACGTTTGCCGCTGAAGACGTGTCACTCTCGTACCGCTACACGCTGGCGCAGAAGAATCCGGATCCCGATCACGCGCGCGGATTCTCCGCCGAAGACGCGATCTATCTGATCACGCCCGACCGCTTCGCGAACGGCAATTTGGAGAATGACAACGACGAGGCACTCGGCGACTCCGTCGATCGGCACGATCCGGGCGGACGCCACGGCGGCGACCTGGCCGGCATCTCGCAGCATCTCGACTACGTCGCGGACATGGGCTTTACCGCGATCTGGCTCAATCCGGTGCTCGAGAACGCGATGCCGTCGTTCTCCTACCATGGCTATGCGACGACCGACTTTTATCGCGTGGATCCCCGCTACGGCAGCAACGAGGACTATCGGGATTTGGTGAGGGAGGCCAAGGCAAAGGGCTTGGGCGTGATCATGGACATGATCGTCAATCACTCTGGCAGCGGGCACTGGTGGATGGAGGATCTCCCGGCCAGGAACTGGATCAATTTTCCGGACGAGTACGTGCAGACGTCGCATCAGCGTACGACCTGGCAGGACCCGTACGCCTCCGAGTTCGATGCCGTGCACTTTTCGGACGGCTGGTTCGTGGAAACGATGCCGGATCTCAATCAGCGCAACCCGCTGCTCGCCGACTATCTGATCCAAAACGCGCTGTGGTGGATCGAATACTTAGGCCTAGCGGGTATCCGCATGGACACCTACCCGTATCCGGACAAACATTTCATGACCGAATGGACGCGGCGGGTAATGGACGAATACCCGGCGTTCAACGTCGTCGGTGAGGAGTGGAGCGTCAACCCGGCGATCGTCTCCTACTGGCAGCGCGGCAAGGACAATCACGATGGCTACGTGTCCTACTTACCGAGCCTGATGGATTTCCCGCTCCGCGAGGCGCTGGCGGAGGCTCTCGTGGCCGAGGAGCGCGAGTGGGGCAGCTCGTGGGAGCCGCTCTACGTGATGCTCGCAAACGACTTCCTGTATCCGGATCCCAACTCGCTGGTGATCTTTCCCGACAACCACGACATGAGCCGGATCTTCACCCAGGTCGGGGAAGACGACGCCCTCTTTCGCATGGCGATCGCCTACGTGCTGACGATGCGCGGCGTCCCGCAACTCTATTACGGGACCGAGATTCAGATGACGAATCGCGGTACGACCGACCACGGTGTGATCCGCAGCGACTTCCCGGGCGGCTGGCAGGGCGATCGGGTCAACGCGTTCACGGGCGAAGGCCTGAACGGACAGCAGCAGGCGGCGCAGGAGTTCACGCGCCGACTGCTGAACTGGCGCAAAGACAAGGACGTGATCCACAGCGGCAGGGTGATGCACTTCAATCCGATCAAGAGCGTCTACGCCTTTTTCCGCTACGACGATCTCGACACGATCATGGTGATCATGAACAAGAGCGAGGAGCCCGTGCGGCTGGAGGCGGCGCGCTTCGAGGAAATGCTCGGTGACGCCAACCGGGCCGTCGACGTCATCTCCGGTCGGTATTACAACGTCGAGCGCGCCCTGAACCTCGAGCCGCGATCGGTGCTCGTCTTGGAGCTCTTGCACTGACCGCGGCCGGCAGGGACGCACAGCGCATGAACGAGCTCGCCTTTGCGCATCGCTGAATGATGACGATGCGCAGCAAAGTCACGGTAGCGCTCGCCACCTTGAGCTCGGCCGTCCTGCCGCTCGCCCTTGCGCCTTTGGAGTCCGTGATCCTCCGCGTGGGGACGAAACAGGACTCAGACTGATCGGTAAGGCGTAGACGATGGGAACAGTTGGCCTGGCGGGCTGGAAGAGCGACGAAGGGAAGAACGAGTTCCTTGAAGCCTACGACGCGGCGATGAGCCTTTGGCCGGTACCGTACGAATCCCGCTCCGTCGATACGCGATACGGCGATACGCATGTCGTCGTGAGCGGCAAACGACAGGCGCCGCCGGTCGTCATGTTTCACGCTGCCACGGGTTTCGGCGCCATCCAGTGGTATCCGAATGCAGCACAGATCTCTGAGCGCTATCGCATGTATGCGGTCGAGTTCGTCGGGGCTGCAGGAAAAGGTCGGCAGACCGCCCCGATCCTGACTCGAGCCGACTGCAGCAACTGGGTCATGGACGTGTTGGACCGCCTCGATCTCGAGCGCCCGCAGGCGGTCGGATCGTCGCACGGTGGCTGGCTCGGATGCAACTTTGCGCTGCATCATCCGGAGCGGCTCCAGTCGATGGCGCTGTTGGCACCGGCGGCCTCGATCGCACGCATGCGAGCTGTGATCCGATTGTCGATCCGGCTAGGCCCGTTGATGCCCGCCTGGACGGGGCCGGCGACGATCAAAGCCATGTTCGGCGGGAGGGCGAACCTCGACCAACGCGTCGTCGACGTGCTGACGCTGCATCTCGCCCACTTCCGCTATCAGCAGAAAGCCGTTCACCCCACACCGTTCCCGGAAGACGAGCTGCGTCGACTGCGGCCATCGCTGCTGCTGTTGATAGGCGAGCATGAGGTCATCTACGATGCGCAATCGACGCTAGCCAGAGCGGCTCGCTTGATCCCAGCCATCGAGGCCGAACTCGTACCCGATGCCGGCCACCTGATCAACATGGAACGGCCGGAATTTGCGAGCGAGCGATTGCTGCGCTTTTTCGCGCGGCGCTCTCGAGACTCGCAGGAGGACCTGTAGTCCCGACCGCAGCTAGAGCGGCTTCTCCTCGGCGGTCACGCGGTAGGTGCGGAAGAACACCCGCCCTTCCTCGCCGTGAAAGTCGAACGTGCCCTCGGACCGAAACTCGTCGTCGGAGATCCACACCTTCATCTCGCGCCAAACGACGTTGCCGTCGAAGTCGGTCATGGTCAGGTAGTCGCGGTCGTGGTTGTGTTGGATCTCGGCCCGGAGTCGTGCCCCGTTCGAGACGCTAACAACGCCGAACGAGCTGCTCGTACTCGCGTCGTACACGTAGGTCAACATCGTCTCGATGTTGCCGGCGTCGGATTCCTGTACGACTTTGAACACGATGCCCGGACACACCTCCGTCGGTGTCCCAACGATCTCGTGCACAGTGGTCCATTCGGGGTGCTCCACCAAAATGGCGGCGGGCTCGGAATGTACCGCAACCGATTCCCATGTTCCGTACATGCCGATGAACCGCGGCACGTCCTCGCATTCGGCGGCCCGCGCGCCCGAGGTCAGCGCACCGATCACGGCGGCCATCGCGAGCCGGCGAAACCACCGCTGGCTCATGAAGCTACCCATACGACCGTTCCTCCCGAAC
>JBFGFX010000163.1:0-8181 GCA_041579335.1 Woeseiaceae bacterium
ACCGTCGTAAGCAATAACCGAATGATCCGCTGCACCGAGCTCACCCGCGCCTAATCGCCGTCGCCGCTGCCCGCCCGGGCGCTCCGCGCGAGCTCGGCGGCCGAGGCGCTCGCCTCGGTGCTGCCGGCCGCGAACTCCGCCTCGATCGCGACATCCACCCGGTCGGCAACTGCCGGGATGAATCGATCCAGGTCGAACTCGGACCGGTTCAAGTAGCCCCTCGCCGACACGCCGATCACCGGCACTTTGGTGATCGGGTTCTCCATCGCGCCGTTGATCGTGACATCCAGCAGCAGCGGCTTCGAGATGTTCCGAATCGTAACGGTTCCGTGCAGCCTGCCCGACCGATCACCGAGGGCCTCGTAGCGCTCCGTCACGAACGTGATGTGCGGATACTTCGCCGCGTTGAAGAACTTCGGCGAAGCTAGTTCCTTGTCGAAGTACGAAGTATTGCTGCGTATCGAGTCGACCTCGATTGCGATGTCGGCTCTGCTGTTCTCGATGTCGGTTGCGTCGAGCTCGAGCTCGCCGTCGATTTCCGTGGCGCGGATCAGCGGATACGACAAGCCCTGGTGCAGATAGCTGAACGTGACGTAGGTGTGCGTCTTGTCCACCGCGTAGATGCCGGACGGAATGCCGAGTCCGTCAGACATCTCACCGTCAGTCTGATCGCCGCAGCCGGCGAGCAGTGAGATCGCTCCGGCAGCCGCCGCGCCTCGTATTGATTTCCAATCGATGCGCATGTACACCGGCTAATTGACGCGGACGAATTCGACCTGCACGTTCAGGAGCAGCTCGTCGCCGACGTATTGGTCGTACGCGGTCAGGCCAAAGTCGGAGCGGTGAACGACGCCGGTTGCGGAAAACCCGATCATCTCCTTGCGCACCATGCGATTCATCGCCGCGGAGTTGATCGTCACATCGAGCGTGACCGGCTTCGTAATGCCCATCACGGTCAGCTCGCCGCTCAGCGTGCCCTTGTTCTCGGAGAGCTCCTCGTAGCCGCTGCTCATGAACTCTATCGTCGGATGGTTCGCGACATCGAAGAACTCGTCGCTCTTCAGCTCGTCGTCGAGCTCGGCCACCCCGGAGTCGATGCTCGCTGCGTCGATCGTGATCTTGACCTCGCTGTCCTGCATGTTGTGGCCATCGAGCGCGAGATCGGCGTCGAAGTCCGTGAACTGCAGCTGGGGATTCGACAGGCCCAGGTGCGAGTACGAGAAGCTCAGGTAAGCGTGCGTCTCGTCGAGCTCGTATCGGCCGGGCGAGATCGCCGTCGCAATCGACTCGAATTCCTTGTCCCGAGCGCCTGCAGACGCGGGCCGGTTCAGATCCGCGTTCGTCTTGGTCAGCGATCTGACGGGCGAGATGACCCTGCCGCTCGGCAGCTCCACGGTCGTGATGGACATGCGCCTGGTATCGTTACGACCGAGAATGCCCGTAACCGTCAATTCGTCGCCAACCTTGATCGTGTCCTTCTTCCAGCCCATACGGCCGAGCATCATGAGGTTCATGGTCTCGAGATCCCAAAGCTCGGTGGACCCGTCTTCGTTCTCCACTTCGAGGTAGTAGCGCGCGTGCGGGTTCTTGTACATCACTTCGGTGACGGTACCGCGGACGGTGCCTTCCTTGCCAGACTCATAGTCGGCTGCGAAAGCGTGGTGCGCTAAGGACGAATTCGATAGGCCGCAGGCGAAGAGCGCTGCGACGACGAGTCTGGCCATGTGCTTCCCCGATGTGGCCGCTGCTGACGGTGCGTTACGTCAATTATCTCACGGGCCGACTCTACCGGGCATGCCGATTCTGCTGTGCGTTACAACCTTGACTGCCCGACGGGCCGGTTCAGTATGATAGCGGACTCGTGCACGTCTCACCGAGGGCTGCGATGGCGGCGGTTGCCGGAACCAACGCGAACAGCGATAGCTACAATGCGGCCGCAAAGCTGCTGCACTGGCTCATCGCCGGCGGGATCGTCGTGCAGTTCGTGCTCGCGAAGCTTGCCGAGAACGCCGACGAGGACGGGGCGAAGTTCCGCGAGCTGGTGCTACTCGCGAATCACAAGTCCGTCGGCATCACGATACTGGCGCTGATGATCCTCCGCCTCGCCTGGCGGCTGTATCGCCCCCCACCCGCGCCCGTCGCGATGCCGCGCTGGCAGCGGACGGCGTCGGCGATCAGCCACTGGTCGTTCTACGCGCTCTTGATCGTCATGCCATTGAGCGGTTGGCTGATGTCGTCGGCGTCCAACATCTCGGTGAGCTGGTTCAACCTGTTCCAGCTGCCCGACTTCGTCGCCCCCGACGAAGGCCTCGAGGAGCTGTTCGAGGAAATCCACGAAACGCTCGCGAAAGTGCTGTTCGCGCTGGCGCTGATTCACGTGCTCGCAGTGGCGAAGCACACGTTCGTCGACCGCGACGGCGTCCTCAGACGCATGACCTCCGCGATCGGGGTCATCGCTTTCTTTATCGTCATCGTTGCCGGCGTGTTGGCGTTGACACCGGCCAGCCGAGCCGAGGACGGGTCGTCGCTTCCGGCGTGGCGCATCGACTACGCCAAGAGCCACATACGCTTCACGGCGGAGCAAGCGGGCGCAAATTTCGACGGCGAGTGGCAGGAGTGGCAGGCCGATTTGCGCTTCGACACCGACCTGCTAGAAGCGAGCGCGTTCGAGGTCGCCGTTGCCGTGTCCGGTGTCGCCACTCTCGATCGGGAACGCGACGAGACGCTCTTGGACCCGGAGTTCTTCGACGCCGACAACTACCCGCTGGTGCATTACCGCGCGAGCGAGTTTGCCCGAGCGGCGAACGGATCTTTCGTAGCGAAGGGGCTGATCGAGGTCAAGGGCCGGACGATCCCCGTGGACCTCGCATTCACCGTCCAGCGCGACGGCGAGCGCGTAATGCTCGATGGCAAGACGACGCTCGACCGGCTGGCCATGCGCATCGGCACCGGCGAGTGGGAGGACACGACCTGGATAGGCCAGTTCGTCGACGTGATCGTGCACGTCGAGGCGACGGTGGATTGAACGCGACAGGCATTGTCGCGACGACGCCTAGCCCGCGTGCTTGCCGGCCTGCCAATCGAACGTCTTGCCGAGCGTCGTCGTCGCGACGTCCGCGGGCAACTCCTCGATCTCGGTCGCCATCGTGTCGTTCCAGCGGTTCAAGAATCCGAACAGGGCGATGGATGCAACGATCTCGACCACCTGGCCTTCGTCGAAATGCCTGTAGACCTCTTCGAAGTGTTCCTGGGTCGCCTGCGCGGGCGCCATCGCGCCGTGATAGGCAAGGCGCAGCGCCGCGCGTTCCGCGTCGCTGAAGAGATCGCTCGTCTCGAACTCCCACACCTTGCTGATCTTCTGTTCGGAGGCGCTGTAGATCTTAGACAGGTTCGCCATGTGTGCCTGGCAGTAGCGGCAGCCGGCGACCTGGCTCGCGATGAGGCTCACGAGCATCTTGAGCTCCTCGTCGACCGTTCCCTCGTAGAGCACCGCCTGATTGAGCTGCATGAAGGCGCGCACGATGTTCGGACGCCGCGCCATGGTCTGAATGCTGTTGGGCGTGAAGCCGCGGGTATTCTTGTAGTGCCGAAATCGCTCCTGGATGTCCTCAGGCACGGAATCGATCGGCACGGGCTGCATGTGTGGCATGGTCTGTCCTTGCTCTGGAGATGTTTCAGGCGACCGCGAAGCGTGCGACGGTGCAGCCGACCGCGAAGATCGGCAGCTCGGCCGTATAGAACTGCAGCTCCCCGGGCCCGCCGCCCGCGGCGGCGGCCGCGATGTAGGTACGAATCTCGAAGCCGCCCTGCCCGGCCTGGGCATAGGTGTCTTCGTCGCTGTAGCTCAATACCGCGTCCTTGTCCTGCCGCATGAGCCGGCCCAGGAACTCGCGGTCCCATTCCTCGTTGATCTTCCCCGAATCCGGCGTCGCGGGCCAATGCGACACGCCGCCCGTGCCGACGACGGCGATCTTCTCGGGCACCGAATCGCAGGCGCGCCGCACCGCTGCGCCGAACGCCCAGGCCCGGTGCAGCGGCGTCAGTGGCGGTCCTTGACAGTTGATGTTGACCGGAATGACCGGCACATCGTAGGCGGGCGTCAGGAAGTGCAGCGGCACCATGATGCCGTGGTCGAACTTCCACTCTTCGGCGTAGGCGACGTCGACGGTCTGCATGATCTCCCGCACGAGTCGCGTGCCGAGATCCGGCGCGCCGGGAATCTTCGTCCTCTCGATCCGGAGCCAATCGGGATCCTCGATCGGCCCCTCGTAGCTCTCGCCGATGCCGACGCAGAACGCCGGCATGTTGTTCATGAAGAAGTTGCCGAAGTGCTCGGCCGCGATGACCATTAGCGCCTCGGCTCCGCTGTCTTCGATGTCCTGACGCTGCTGATCGAGCTTTGCGTAGAACTCGTCGCGCTTTGCGGTGTTCTCGACCAGATGTGCGCGCCCGGTGATACCGGGCGCGTGACTCAGGACGCCGGCATAGACAAGGCTCATCGATGTTCCTCCTCGACGGTGAAACTCTTGCCGCCTCCGGTCATCGTATAGACGCCGGCGCGTACCGGCCCGTGCTTCTTGACGCCATCCCGCATCATGTCCAGATAGTCGAACCACTCGATGCCCAGGAAGGCGGCGTAGTGCATCAAGATCTGGCCGTTCACGCCGAGCACGTACAGGAGGCCGATGTCACCTTCGCGGAGCGCCGCGGCCTCCTCGTCGGTCAGATCGTACTCGGCGATCAGCGCGTCTTTGTCCTCACGGTACTTCTGCTGCGCGCTCTCGTCCCGGTTGAGCACGTACAGAAACTTCTGCAGTTGGTAAAGACTCATCGATTGGTCATCCCTGTTTGCCTATCTGCGGAACGCGATGGGAACCGAGCGCGATGCAGACGTTCTTCGTCTCCATGTAGAACTCGAAGCTGTAGTCGCCGCCGTCGCGACCGATGCCGCTCGCTTTCATGCCGCCGAATGGCGACGGCAAATGCCGGTTGTTCTCGGAGTTGAACCACAGCATGCCGGCGTCGATCTTGCGTGCGAGGCGCATGCAGCGACCGACGTCGTTCGTCCAGACGTAACCCGCCAGCCCATACTCGGTCCCGTTCGCGATCTCGAGCGCCTCGTCCTCGTCTTTGAACGGGATCGCGGTCAACACCGGACCGAAAATCTCTTCCTGCGCGATGCGCATGTCACGCTTTGCGCCGGTGAACAACGTCGGCTCGACGTAGTTGCCTTTGCCGTCGATCGGCGCGGCCTTGCCGCCGATGGCCACCTTTGCGCCGTCCTCGACGGCGATGTCGAAGTAGCTGCAGACCTTGTCGAGATGACGCGCGTGCACCAGCGGGCCGATTTCGGTCGCCGGATCGAGCGGATTACCGACCTTGAGCTTCGCCACGCGCTCGATGAGCCTCGCCGTGAACTCGTCCTGGATCGATTCCTGGACGAGCAGCCGGCTGGACGACGTGCAGCGTTCGCCGTTCAGACTGTAGATCATGAATACGACCGCATCGAGTGCGCGATCGAGGTCCGCGTCATCGAACACGACAACGGGATTCTTGCCGCCGAGCTCGAAGTGCACCCGTTTGAGCGTCGGCGCTCCCTGCCTCATGATGTGACTGCCCGTGACCGACTCGCCGACGAACGCGACGGCCTTGATGGCCGGGTGCTCGGTCAGCGCCTTGCCGGCGTCCTCGCCCATGCCCTGCACGCAGTTCAGCACGCCGTCCGGCAGGCCGGCGTCGTGGGCGATTTCCGCAAGCATCATGCCCGTGTACGGCGACCACTCCGCCGGCTTGTGCACTACGGTGCACCCCGCCGCGAGCGCGGGCGCGATCTTCCAGGTCGAGAGCATGAACGGCGTGTTCCACGGCGTAATGACACCGACCGGTCCGATCGGCTGGCGGATCGTGAAGTTCAGATGCTCGTCGGCGGGCAGCGCCTGCCCGTCACGTGCGCTCGGCGCCATGTCGGCGAAGAAGCGGAAGTTCGCGGCGCCGCGAATCGCGGCCTTGCTCATGAAGCGCATCGCCTGGCCCGAGTCGTAGCTCTCGACCAGCGCGATATCGCGCGCGTTCGCTTGAATCGCGTCCGCGACCCGGTGCAGCAGCTTCTTGCGCTCCTTGCCCGGCATCTCCCGCCATTCCTCGAACGCGGCCTCCGCCGCTTTGCAGGCCGCATCGATATCCTCGGCGTTGCCGGCGGCGACCGAGCCGATCACGCTGTTGTCGATCGGCGTCACGCTCTCGAACGTCTTGCCGGACCGACCGGCGTCGTGCCCGCCGTCGATGAAATGCGGCAACGTCTGATCGTGGAAGCGTCGCGACAGTTGCTCAACGTCCTTCAGGTTGTTCTCAAAGTCAGCGGACATCTACTGTTCCTCTTTGCGCTGCGCCAGATAGTCGCGCAGGTTGTTCTGTTTCCAGCGGAGCTCCGCATCGATCTCCTGGATCTCGAAGGAGATCGCGAGCGGCGAGCTGTCGTACGTCGTCCTCAGGAAGTCTAAGAGCGCGGCGAAGAGCTTCTCCCCCGCCGCCTTGCGGACCTCGAACGACCGTCCCGGCGCCAGCCTGAGCATCACGTTGACGAACTGATTGTCCGGATGGCCGTCGGCGATCCGGTAGTGCTGGCGGGCGACGGCGCGCGTTCTCAAGCCCCCGACGGGCAGCGCGTCGATGCCCGCCGCGGCCTCGTGCAGGGCACAGACGAGCGCGTCGATGTCGACGCGGGATTCGAGATTCGCCGAGTATTCAATGATTTGGTGCGGCATCGTGCCCTTCCGAAGCGTCGTTTGAATTCACTTAACATGTTAAGTATACTCCCTGACATCGCAACGTCAAGTCGTGGCAGCGACGAGTTTGGGAGAGGACATGGCAGATCTCGAACGTGTGAAAGGATCGATCCCGCCGGTGATCACGCCGTTTCGCGACGGCGCCGTGGACTATGAGGCGTACGCCGGCCTGATCGATTATCAGGTGGCCGAAGGCTCACACGGCGTGCTCGTTAACGGGACGACCGCGGAACCGTCGACCTTGACGGTCGAAGAGCGCAACCGCTTGGTCGACTCCGCGATCGAGACCGTCAATGGCCGGGTACCGATCGTCGCGGCGACCGGCTCGCAGTCGTTCGCCGAGACCGAAGCACTTACGAAGCACGCCGTCGAGGCCGGAGTCGATGCGCTCCTGATCGTCACGCCCTACTACATTCGTCCGCCGCAGCGCGGACTGATCGAGTACTACCTGAAGCTCGCGGAGCGCCACGACACGCCGTGGATGATTTATCACATACCGGGCCGCACGGCGATCAGCGTGACGCTCGAGTCGATGAAGGAATTGAGAGACCGGTCGCCGACTTTCATCGGCATGAAGCACGCGGTGAACGATCTGGGCTTCGTGACCGAGTGCTTCGCGGCGCTGGGCGACGACTTCAAGGTATTCGTAGGCCTCGAGGAGCTGTCGTTCCCGATGATGACGATCGGCGCGTGCGGGCTCATGAACGCCGTCGGCAACCTGCGTCCCGGCGTGCTCGCGGAGATGTGCGAGGCCGTCTGGGCGAGCGATCTCGAAAAAGGGCGCGGCCTGCACCAGCGCCTCCTCGAGATCAATCAGTCGGTGTTCTACGACACGAATCCGATCCCTATGAAGTACATGATGAAGAAGCTCGGTCTGCTGCCATCCAACGAGCACCGGCTGCCGATGATGCCGGCGACGCCGGAGCTCGAGAAGCGTCTGGACGGCGTGCTCGAGCGCGCCGGGCTGCTCGAGGGATTGGCCGCGTGAAGTTCCTGAGCTTCTCGCACGCCGACAATGCGAGCTTCGGCGCGCTCGCCGACGGCGGCGTGGTTGATTTGGGACAGCGGCACGCCGATCTCGCCGATCTGCGCGACGCGATCCGGCACGGTCGGCTGGAGGGCCTCGCGCGCGAGGCGTCCGAAACCTACGCCGATCGTTCGCTCGACAGGATCGACTTTTTGCCGACGATTCCGAACCCGGAGAAGATCATCTGCATCGGCGTGAACTACGCCAATCGCAACGAGGAATACAAAGACGGCAGCGCGCCGCCGAAGTATCCGAGCGTATTCATGCGCACACGTGAATCGCTGGTCGGCCACGAGCAGGACATCCTGAACCCGCCCGAGTCGGACCATGTCGATTACGAGGGAGAGATCGAGCTAGTGATCGGCAAGG
>JBFGFX010000164.1:0-8130 GCA_041579335.1 Woeseiaceae bacterium
GTACGTGAACCTGACAATGTTCGACAACCCTCCGCTGCCGTCGTACGGATTTCCGATTCTCGGTGGCGGCCTGATGGTACTGATGATGCTGAGGCCGCAGTGGTTCGTGTGGCTGTCGGTCGTGTTCACCGGCTACACGATCCTGATTCTTTACCTGACGGCCTGATCGATTACTCCCCTCGCTAGCGACAACGTGACACCGGCGCATAGGCCGAGGAATTCGGCGCCGCTGCGGAGTCACGGTAGCCGCCGGCACAGCGCGGATCAGCTCCCGATCACTTCCAGCTGCACGTCCACGTTATTGCGCGTCGCGTGTGAATAGGGACATATTTGCTCGTGTGCCTCGTCGGCGAACGCCTGCAGCTCCTGCTGCGGCAAAGACGTATGCTCGACGCGTAGCTTGACGGCCAGGCCGAAACCGCCTTTCTCGCGCGGCCCTATGCTGACGGCGCAGGTCACGATCGCACCGGTCGCATCCTTTTTCTTCTTCGAGGCAACGAAATCGAGCGCACCGCCGAAGCAGGCCGCGTAACCCGCAGCAAACAGGTGCTCCGGTGTCGTCGTGCCGGCCTTGCCGGCTCCGCCCATGGCCGTGGGTACCGAAAGATCCGCCGCCACGGAGCCGTCGCTCGCCTCGGTGTGACCGTTGCGCCCGCCTTTGGCCGTTGCCGTTGCTGTGAATAGGGGTTCGATCGCATCCATGTCAGTGCCTTTAGTATCGGTGAAAACGGGATCAGATCGTAAACCGTATCCGTCGGACTGGGCAACGATCCAACGAAGCCACCGGAAGACCTCCGCAACCCGCTGAATTGCCTATACTTATAGTGATTGACGGCGCCAACGGCCGGCGTATGATTCGCTCGCCCGGGATACCGGTGTTGGTCCTGGCGCCGTTCGTGGCCTAGGAAGTGGGTCAAGAAAAAGAGACAAGACTCCCGGAGCCGCGCATGCCGCATCGGAAGATTCTCATAGGCGTGTATCTTGCACTCGCCGCGTTCCTGCTCGCGGAGATCGTCGTGTTCTGGTCCGATGCGGTCCACTCGCTCCGCGAGTATCTGGACACGGGCTTTGCCGGCTATGCCGCGGTAGCCGTTGCCTACACGACGCCGATTTCTTGCTTGATCCTCGCGTATCTGGTCCACAGGCGTTCGAGGAATCCCGTGATCGCATTGTTCGCGGCCCACACGACTTTCATCCTGCCGTTTGCCGCGTTACCTGCGGTATATCTGCTGTGGTGGTACTTCAGGAAGGAGACCGACAATGAAAAGCAGACAGTCTGACGCGATTATCTTCACAATGCTGCTGTTTGCCGGCGCTGTGCCGGCAGCCCCGGAAACGGCACGCATGGAGCTCCCCGCCGAATTCGAACAGCGCGCGACGCGTGTCGCGGCGCAGGGGTTCGGCGGCTGGAACAAGGGCAGCTACACGATCGGCAACTATCGTGGCGACTTCAGCCGCAGCGAATCGCGGCTCGGCATTTTCGACCCCCTGTATGTCTCCAGCAAAGGCAAGTCGTCCTTTACGTTCCGGGAGGTCGGCGCAATGGAGCCGCTCGAGACAGAATGCCGGATGGCGAAAGGCGCCGCGACCGTCGGCGTCGTCACGTTCGATCCGAAGAAGATGAGCTACCGCTGCGACTTTCGCCGTGCGGGCACGTTACAGGATGCGAGCTTCGTGATGGGTCAGCCGAAACCGGAGAATATGAAAGAGCGATTCCTCGCGAAGGATCGCCGCAGCGGTGAAGCGGTGATCGGCTCGCACCGAATGACGTTCGAATCCGTGCACACCTACAAAGGCTCGCGGCTTTCTTCTCAGCCGCCCGTGGGCTACGTGATTCGGTCCGGGGACAGCATCGTGGGCGCGGTCGAGCTGACGGACTGGAACCCGACCCTGTATCTCGCCGACGACCTCGAACAAGGAGAGCGGGAATCGTTGCTCGTCACCGCGCTCGCCATCGCCGTGTTGCGCGACCCGGCCGATTCCGCGCTCGAAGAATAGTTCTTTCACTGCAGATAGAAGGAGTGATTGAGATGCGCACGCTCTTGAACAACCAGGTCCTGTGCAGGGCAGTCGCGACGACGATGCTCGCCGTCGCGTGTCAGACCACCGCGGGCGCCGACGGCACGGACTCATCGTCCTCGAAAGTCGAGCCGTCCGTGACTGCCGGATCCGCAATCGACGCCGGACGCTACATCGTTGCCATCGGCGGATGCAACGACTGTCATACCCCGAACTGGGCCGAGACCGAGGGCAAGGTGCCCGAGGAGGAGTGGCTGACCGGTATCCCCATGGGCTGGCGCGGGCCCTGGGGCACGACCTATGCGTCGAACCTGCGCCGTGTCGCGCACGAGCTGACGGAAGACGCCTGGGTGGCGCTGCTCAAATCGCGTGTCGCGCGCCCGCCGATGCCGTGGATGAACGTCAACAGGATGAGTGAAGCGGATGCGCGAGCCGTATATCGCTTTATTCGGTCACTGGGGATGCGCGGTGAGCGCATGCCGGCCGCCGTCGAGCCCGGCGCGGAGCCGCA
Organism: Woeseiaceae bacterium; assembly: GCA_041579335.1. Taxonomy (GTDB): domain Bacteria; phylum Pseudomonadota; class Gammaproteobacteria; order Steroidobacterales; family Woeseiaceae; genus JBFGFX01. The sequence continues at coordinate 2,531 of JBFGFX010000164.1, forward strand.
AACGCCGTACATCCTGTTCGAGCCGATTGAGGGCCCGCGCATCGTGGCCGAGCGAAGCGCAGCTACAACGGAGGAGTGACGCGCAGTTAATCAGGAGCAGGGCGAGCAGCACGACTGCGAGTGATGGTTTTGCGGTAAGCCCGCAAACATGGCATAAGCGTGCGCATGGGGCCTGGTTACAACGAGACGCGTCGCTCAACCACCATCCACTCGTCGTTCTGCGGGCGGCTTCGTCTGCCCGCAGTGCTGCTCGGCGTGCTGCTCGCCGCCGCGTGCGAACGCGAGATCCCAGCGGACTTGCTGATTCACAACGTCCGGATCATCGACGTCCAGACCGGAAGCGTCGCGACCGATCAGGCGATTGTTGTCGATGACGGGCTGATTTTTGAGCTCGTCGGCAGCGAGCGCTCGAGCGCTTTTGCCGCGGACAGCGTGATCGATGGCGGTGACGCCTACGTCCTTCCGGCGCTCGCCGACGCGCACGTTCACTTGCAATCGCGCTCCGAGCTCTCGAACTACATCCACCATGGTGTCGGGCTCGTCGTCAACATGTCCGGCAACCCGATCCATGTCGCGCTGCGCGAGGACGTGAAGGCCGGCCGGTCGGTCGGCCCGGAGATTCTGACTGTCGGTCCGACCTTGGACGGGATCGAGCCGACCAATCCGCTGTTCGTGTCGGTGACGGCGGACGACGCCTCGCATGTCGTTGCCTGGATCGCCGAGCAGGGTTACGACGCGGTCAAGGTGTATCAGCAGATGGATGCGGAGACGCTCAAAGCCGTGATCGCGAGCGCTGAATCGGAGGGGCTGATCACGACCGGTCACGTGTCTCGCGAAACGGGCGTCCGAGGCGCCATCGATGCCGGCCAGCGCTTCTTCGCGCACGGCGAGGAGCTCACCTTCGAGGCATTCGACGAGGAGGCGCGGCGTTACGACGTCGGAGCCGTGACCGATATCGCTGAATTGCTGGCGCACGCGGGCGCCGTCGTGACGCCGATGATCGGCTATCTTGAGAACATCGGGCCGCAGGTGACCGATCTCGACGGGTATCTCGAGACCGACTGGATGCGAACCGTGCCGGCCGCCATGCGAATGTCCTTCGATGCGCGCCAAGGCTGGTTCGCGAATCGCGACGATCCTTTGAGCTTCAAAGAACAGATAGCGAGTCTGGTCGAGCTCGTACGAGCGCTGACCGTTCGGCTGCACGAAGAGGATGTCCTGCTGTTACTCGGAACCGATGCCGGCTTCGGCGGCGCGGTTCCCGGCTACAGTGTGCACCAGGAGCTCGAGGCGCTCGTCCGCGCAGGACTGACCGAGCTCGCCGCTATCCAATCGGCGACCGTCAATATCGGCGAATACCTGCACATGATTGACGGCGACCGGCGGCCGTGGGGAGAAGTCAAGCCGGGATTCACCGCGAGCCTGTTGCTGATCGGCGGTAATCCGCTAGACGATATTCGATCGACCCGCGACATCCGCGGAGTAGTGATCAACGGGCGCTGGTTCGATAGCGACAGTCTCGACGCTCTGGAAGTGCAGCTTCGCGATCGGCAATCGATGCTGTTGCCGTTGGCTCGTCGATTCGAGCAGGCACTGGTCGACGGTAACGTGGACGAAGCGGCGTCGATTGTGGAAGCCATCCCGCCGGAGCTGGCCGACGAACCGCTGATCACGGCCGACAACTGCATTTTCCTCGGCTATCGTCATTATTACGGCGGCGAGCGGACGAAGGCGGGACGACTGTACGAAGTCTGCGCTCGCATGCATCTTGAATCGTCGCCGCTCTGGGTACACATCGCGAGGGCAGCGGAGCGCGCCGGGGAAACCGATCGAGCCGAGAAGGCATATTGGCGAGCGCGCGATCTGAACCCCTGGTACGGTGATCCGGGCGCCGCTATCGGTCGATTAATGCGCGAGGGCTCGCCCTGACGAAGGACTGCCGCGACGACGCGGCTCGGTCGTGTCCCGCTGCCTAATTAGGCTCGTGGACGTAACAGTTTTTTTCGATGTGTATCTGGCGCTTCGCCAGGCTGTATCCTAGGCATCTAGCCGCGCGCTGCCCCATCCGAGTGCGCGCATGCTAAGGGAAACCGGACCAACGAAACCCGAAGGAGCCGACATGGCCGAGCGCAGTAACACACAAATCGTGGCCGCTATCTTTATCGCAATCGCGGTCGGCGCAGCCATGTCGTGGGCAGGCAGCGACGGCGGCAACCGCGTTGGAACCGTGCCAGTATTTGCGCTGTGTGGTGCGCTTGCGTTCGCGATCAACTGGCTGGCCTTCATTCCCTCGGCGCTGACGCAGACGGAGCGCTACTATGACCTGGTCGGCGGAATCACGTACCTCACCGTGACGGCGGTTGCCGTGCTCCTGTCCGGCGAACTCGATCTACGTGCGACCTTGGCCGCCGCCATGGTCATGGTCTGGTCGCTCCGGCTCGCAACGTTCCTGTTCATGCGCATCTCGAAAGCCGGCGGGGATAGTCGCTTCGACGACATCAAGAAACAGCCACGCCGGTTCTTCATGGCCTGGACCGTACAAGGCCTGTGGGTACTCCTGACCGCGGCGGCCGCGCTGGCCGTCATCACCGGTGGTGTTCATGAGCCGCTCGGGCCCGTGGGGATCGCCGGCATCGTCGTGTGGGCGATCGGCATGCTCATCGAGATCGTCGCGGACCGGCAGAAGTCCCGATTCAAGGACGACCCGGGCAACGAGGGAAAATTCATCGACGTCGGCCTGTGGGCCTGGTCGCGCCACCCGAATTATTTCGGCGAGATCGTGCTGTGGACGGGCATGGCGATCGTGGCGGCACCGGTGCTGCAGGGCTGGCAGTGGGCCACGCTGATCTCGCCCGTGTTTGTCGCGTTTCTGCTGATCAAAGTCAGCGGTGTGCCGATGTTGGAAGAGAAGGCCGACAAGCGGTGGGGCGGCCAGGACGATTACGAGGAATACAAGCGCAGGACACCGGTGCTGATTCCGAAGCCGCCGGCCATGCAGGCCTGAAAGCGTCGGGCAATACTGTCTCAGTGGTGCTCGAGCTCGGCTGACGGGATGGACTTCGACATCACTACCAGGATGCCGAAGGTGCTGTCAGTCTTTTTCGCAGACTACACGATCTTGATCCTTTGTCTGACCGCAGGATTGCCAGAACCCCCGACAATACGACCGGGACGACTCGGCGCAAATCGCTTACCATAAGGGATGCCCGCTCGAGCATTCATCCAACTTGGGAGACATCTATGAGTCTTATCTTTCTTGTCGGTGCTGGGATCCTGTTATTCGGGCTTGGCTTGGGCCTGGGTTATTGGTTCGCGCGCAGTCAAAGCCTACGCGAAGCAAGCAAAGCCAGCAGCATCCAGAAAGAGCTGGACGACTATCGACGCGACGTCAGCAACCATTTCAGCGAAACCGCGGCACATTTCAGGTCACTCGGCCAACAATACCAGTCGTTGTACAAACACATGGCTCAGGGCGCCGAATCACTGTGCGACTCGTCTCAATCCTATGCAGTGCTCGGCTTTGCCGCCGACGCCGCTCCCGCGGTAACCGTCGAGACAATGGATGAAGCGGAGATCCCGCCGGAAGTCGTCGGGGACCACCCGTTCGTCGAGGAGACGGCGCCGCAGGCACAAGCCGAAGCCGACGCGGCAGCTACGTCCGAAGCGCCGGAGCCGTCGACGGTGCCCGCCGGCAAAGCGGATGAGTCGACCGAAGAAGAAGTTATCGCGGAGCAGATCGTCGCGCCGCCTCCCGCCGAGACAGAACGTTCGGTGCATTGACGCGGCGAGGCCGCCCGACTGAGCTCGGCACCGTCGACAAGCGAGAGGAGCGACCCATGTCGATTTCGAGACGCAAATTACTCGCCGGGGCCGCCGCTGCCCCGTTCCTCGCGCAGCTCGGCGCACCGGCATTCGCACAGCGTGTCGATGCCGATCGCTTCGATCCGTGGCTCGAGATCGATCCGGCCGCCTTCGAACACAATGTCGCCACGATCTCGCGCCTCGCGGGCGGGCGGCCGATCCTCGCCGTCATCAAGAACAACGCCTACGGGCTCGGCTTGACCGAGGTCGCGCCGCTGTTGGAGCCCATGACCGCGATCGCCGGGTTCGCGGTCGTAAAGGCCGCGGAGGCCATCGCGCTGCGAGATGCCGGCATCCGCAAACCGATACTGCTGATGAGCCTGTTCGCCGATGCGGACGGCCCCGAGCTGATCCGCCGCGGCATCGAGCTCAGCCTGTGCACGGACGATTCCGGGCGGCGCATGGTGCAGGCCGCGGCGAAAGCCCGCAAACGGGCGCATGCCCACATCTATCTCGACACCGGCATGAGCCGCATGGGGATCCCGTATCACCGCGCGCTGCCCGTGCTGCAGTCATTTGCCGAACTGGACCTGACCGTGCACGGCACCTTCATGGGCTTTACCGAGGAGAGCGAGTTTGATCGCGTGCAGCTCACCCGATTTCGTGACCTCAGCAAAAAAGCAACCGACGCCGGCGTAGAGCTCGGCACCTTGCATGCCGCATCGTCGCACGCGGTGTTCGGTTTCAAGGAAGCACACCTCGACATGGTGCGTCCTGGCATCGCTCTCTTCGGCGCCTATCCGTCGGACGCGGAGGCCGAATCGGCAATCGCGCACCTTGAGCCGGCAATGCGGCTCAAAGCGCGGATCGTTCGCGTCGAGAGGCTACGCAAAGGCGACAGCGTCAGCTACGGCAGGAACTACATCGCCGAACGTGCAACGTGGATCGCGACCATCCCGGCAGGCCATACGGACGGCCTGCCGCGCAAGGCGGTCGAGGGCTCGCGCGTGCTCGTCAACGGCAATACCTATCCGGTCATCGGAGCAGTCAGCGCGAGCCATACGATCATCGAGCTGGGCGAGGAGAAGACCGCGTCCATCGGCGACGAGGCGATCCTGATGGGTCCGGATCATGCCGATGTCCATCCGAACGCGCTCGCGAGCGCATCCGGCACCTCGGTCTACGACCGGCTGATGCACCTGAACCCATTACTGCCGAAGGTGGTGAAGAGCGACGTCTGAGTGCCGTATTCAACTAGCGCAGCTGACTGTCTTTGCTGCCGCGGCGGTTATAGCCGCTGACTGGCTTTTCCTCGGCGTCCCGTCCCGACTGGCAGGAAACGCACAGGCGCACGCCGGGCACCGCCTCGCGCCGCGCCTTCGGAATCGCCTGGCCGCATTCTTCACAATGCGCGCGGCTCTCACCGCGCGGCAGCCTCTCGCGGGCACGCTTGATCGCGTCCTCGACCGTCGCATCGATCTGCTCCTGTACCGCCCCGTCTTTGGCGAATCCGCCGGCCATGCGAATCTCCGCATCGTGCATTCAGTCCGATGGACACAGTGTAGCGACTACCGCCCTAGCCAGTCCACGATGCCGCGGATTGAGCCCCATGCCGGCGTTTCCACCAGATATCGGTCCATCGCCAGCGCAAGCTGAATGCCGGTCAGCGTTCCATGTGAAAGAAATCGCCCGCCCTGCGGATGACGTATGACGTCCAGCAGTTGCCCGCAGTGCTCGGCAATCGCCGTTGCCGCGTTGGAACCGCGCCTGGCATTGGCGATAGACCGGTACAAGGACAC
>JBFGFX010000165.1:0-8124 GCA_041579335.1 Woeseiaceae bacterium
CGGCGCCGGCGGCCACCGCGACTGCGGCGACGTCCGCTGGATGCGCGCGCGTCGGCCGCTTTGTCGTCCGTGGCAGTCTTGCGCGGCGCCTGCTGCGGCTTCTTTTTCGCTTTTTTGGGCTTTGGCTCGTCGGCGGCGGCGCGCTTGCTTTTCTCTTTGGCGTCGGACTTGCCTTGTTTCTTGGCCGCTTTTTTGCCGCGCGACGGCTTGCGGCCGTCGCCGCTCTTCTTGCCGTCCGGGCGCCGCCGCGCGCGTTGCCCGCCGCGGGCTCGGCCGTCGGCTTTCTTGCGCGGCTTGCGTCCCGCAGCGCGTTTCTTCGTTTTTGTCCGGTCCTCCTCCGTCGAGAACAGGCCGACGATTCGGGCCAGGATTCCCGGCCCTTTCTTTTTCGTCTTCTGCGGCGATTTGCGCTTCGGCGCCGGTGCCCCTTGCACGACCGAGGCGATCGCGGGAGTCTCCGGCTTCGGCGACTGCACCGCCTGCGGAATGATCTGCTCCTCCTCGGGCTCGGCGAGCTCGTAGCTGGCGCCCACGTTCTCCGGCAGCTCGAGCTGGTCGTCGCGGACCCGACGCACCTGATAGTGAGGCGTTTCGAGCATCGAGTTGGCGACCAGGATGACCTGAGTATCGTGGCGGGACTCGACGTTCTGCACCCAGTCTCGTTTCTCGTTCAAGAGGTAGGTCGCGACTTCGACCGGAAGCTGCGCGATGACCTTCGCCGTCCGCTCTTTGCGCGCTTCCTCGCCGACGATGCGCAGAATGGCGAGCGCCAGCGACTCGACGCTGCGGATGTTGCCGACGCCTGAGCATCGCGGGCAGGTCAGATAGTTCGACTCACCGAGCGAAGGCCTAAGCCGCTGCCGCGACATCTCCAACAGCCCGAAACGGCTGATCTTGCCGATCTGCACGCGGGCGCGGTCCTGCCGAACGGCTTCTCGCAACCGGGTTTCGACTTCGCGTTGATGTTTCTGCGGGCCCATGTCGATGAAGTCGATGACGATGAGACCGCCCAGGTCGCGCAGCCTGAGCTGCCGGCCGATCTCGTCGGCCGCTTCGAGATTCGTTTGTAGCGCGGTCGCCTCGATGTCGCCGCCCTTGGTTGCGCGAGCCGAGTTGATGTCGATCGAAACGAGCGCCTCCGTGTGATCGATTACCATGCTGCCACCGGACGGCAGCGTGACCTGATGGGCGAACGCCGACTCGATCTGCGATTCGATCTGATACCGCGTGAACAGCGGCACCGGATCGACATAGTGCTTAAGCTTGCGCAGATTGTGCGGCATGACCTGCTCGATGAACTCGCGCGCATCGTTGTAGGCGGCGTCATCGTCGATCAGGATCTCGCCGATCTCGTTCGTGAGGTAGTCACGCAGCGCGCGCACGACGGCGTCGCTTTCACGATAGATCAGAAACGGCGAAGGGCGCTGAACCACGACCATCTTGATGGCTTCCCAGATGCCGAGCAGGTTGTTGAGATCCCACTCGAGCTCTTCCGCGCTGCGGTCGATGCCTGCCGTGCGCAGGATGACGCTCATGCCTTCCGGAACGGTAATCTCCTTGAGCGATTTTCGCGCCAGGTCGCGGTCTTCGCCGACGATCCGCCGGGATACGCCGCCCGATCGCGACTTGTTCGGCTTCAAGACGATGAAACGGCCGGCGAGGCTGACGAACGTCGTCAGCGCGGCGCCTTTGTTGCCGCGCTCTTCCTTGTCGATTTGGACGACGATGTCCTGACCTTCTTTGAGCACCTCGCGGATGTTCGGTTTGCCGCCCGACGAGGCATCGGTCAGGAAGTACTCGCTGGAGATTTCCTTGAGCGGCAGAAACCCGTGTCGCTCGGCGCCGTAATTCACGAACGCCGCTTCTAGGCTCGGCTCGATGCGGGTGATGGTGCCTTTGTAGATATTGGCTTTCTTACGCTCGCTGGCGGGTAGCTCGATGTTCAGGTCGTAGAGGCGCTGGCCATCGACCATCGCCACGCGCAACTCCTCGTGCTGAGTTGCATTGAATAGCATTCGTTTCATGTTGCCCTACTTTTTGCTGGTCTGAGGGCAGCGAGTGGGAGGGACGGGAACCGCTTGGGCCGGCGGCGCAGGGAGCACGCGCAGCTGCGCGTCGACGCCGGGCGTCGGATGCGCGCTCGCTACACTTGGGAAGAGCCAGATGCCAGAGTATCCAGCCCAGCACAAACTTGATCATCAATCCCTGCGGCGTTGCCGCCTCGGCAATCTTCGGATTCGTTCCGCTCGCTGCCAATTGGATTTCTGCGCTCCTGGTTAGAGAGGGCAGAAAAGATGTAAATCAAAACGCGCGCCCGGCGTCACCTGCCAGCCGCGCAGAATCGGAGTCGCGGGCCTTGAATGCTATCAATGGCCTCGCACGGCGGTAATATAGCACAGCATTCCGGATCCGTACCTGGAATCCGGTCAATTACCTCGCGATTAAGCCACTGAACAAGCAGCCAAAGTCCGCCGAATCGCCGCCGCAGGTACGGACCGGCGTGCAGAAGGTCAGGGTGCCGGACGAGCTGGCCGGCCAGCGCATCGATAACTTCCTGCGCCGCGAGCTCAAGGGCGTGCCGAGGAGCCGCGTGTACCGAATGCTTCGCCGCGGCGAGGTGCGCGTCAACGGCGGCCGCGTGAAGGCGGACTATCGGCTCGAGGCCGGCGACGAGGTCCGGGTGCCGCCGGCGAGCCGGCGGTCCCACGGGGCCGCGCCGGCACGCTCAGCGGTCGGCGCGCTGGAAGCGAGCATCGTGTTCGAGGACCGCGAGCTCTTGGTCGTCAACAAGCCTAGCGGCGTCGCGGTTCACGGCGGCAGCGGCGTGAGCCACGGCGTCATCGAGCTGCTCAGGGCCGCGCGGCCGGAGCTTTCGCACCTGTCGCTCGTGCACCGGCTCGATCGGGAGACCTCGGGGTGTCTGGTGCTCGCCAAGCGCCGCAGCGCGTTGAAGGCGCTGCACGCGCTATTCCGCGAGGGCAAGGTCGAAAAAAACTATCTGGCGCTCGTGGTCGGCGATTGGCAGTACGGCGAGCGCGTGGTCGAAGCGCCGCTTCTGGTGCGCCATCGACGCGGCGGCGAACGCTACGTCATCGTGAGTGTCGACGGCAAAGCCGCCGTGACTCGTTTTCGCCTCGCGCGCCGCTACCGGGATTTGAGCCTGCTGCAGTGCCAGCCGCTGACCGGCCGCACGCACCAGATCCGCGTTCATCTAAGCCATGTCGGTCACCCGATCGCAGGCGACGAGCGCTATGGCGACGCCGAGGTGAATCGCCGCCTGGCCCGCTCGGGATTGCGGCGACTGTTCCTGCACGCGCAGTCAATCGCGTTTCCGGACGGTGACGGCAACGAGCGGCATTTCACGGCGCCGCTCGCGCCCGAGTTGGATCGCTTCCTTGAGGACCTGCCGCGCTGATTCGGCGGCGCGCCTCTACAAACGTCACGGCAGTAGGTAGCCGAGCTCCTGCAGGCGAGCCGCAGTCCAGATCATGGGCATCCCGATCAGGGCCGTCGGATCGTCGGTCTGCACCGCTTCGAAGAGGACGAATCCCGCTCCCTCGATGCGGAAGCTGCCGGCACAGTCGTAAGGCTCGTCGTGCCGCAGGTATGCCTCGGCGAGCCGGCGGTCGAAGCGGCGGAAGCGCACCACCGTGTCGTCGACGTGCTCGTAACGACGACGGCTCGCCGGATCGAGAATGCACACGGCGGTCAAGAAATGCACCGTCTTGCCCGATGCCGCCAAGAGCTGCTCGATCGCGGACTGATGATCGCCGGGCTTGCCGAGTATGCGCTGATCCAGCACCGCGAGCTGGTCGGCGCCGATGATCAGGGCATCGCGATGGCTGCTCGAGACCGCCTCGGCCTTGCGCCGCGCCAGGCTCCCCGCCAACTCTCGCGGCGTCATGCCCGGCACCGGCGTCTCGTCGACGTCCGGCGTCACGCTCTCGAAGTCGTCTAAGAAGCGGTCCAATAGCCCGCGTCGATAGCGCGAAGAGGAGGCGAGGACGATCGGCGGTGCGGACGGATTCTGCATTCGGATCAATGCATTAAAGCGGATCGACGAGTCTACCGGTTAGCTCGCGGGCGTCGCCAGCCCGGCGGCGCTCGGGAGCCGCCCGGCGGCCTGCGCTTCTCGCCTGATTTGCTTGGAATTTCCGGCCGTCGAAGCGCTTTGACTTGAGCGTCACCGGTCCTTATCATGCGCGCGCCATGGCTCATTCTCTGCGTGACCGTGGCTCCCCGAGAGCGTTCGCGGAGAGCCGTCAAGTAATTGATTTTAAGGGAGATTTAGCGGAGTTCCGGCGGCTTGCCGGGATCGTCGAAAAAGACCTCGCGATCCTGAGCGCGGCCGATCGGCCGGCCTGCTGGCGCCGCACACCCGTGACCCTGTCGCTCGAGTTCGGTTTCGCCGACCAGCGCGAGACCCTGCCGGCCGTGACTGGTACGGTATCCGTAACACTGGACGCAGTGTGTCAGCGTTGCCTCGAGCCGTTGCGGTTGCCGCTCGAGGTGGCGCTCAAGCTCGTGTTGCTCGAGGCGGGGCGAGACGCGCAGGGCTTCGACGATCACGAGGTTTGGGAGCTCGCCGAAGACGAGCTCACGCCGCTCGACCTCGCGGAAGAGGCGCTGATCATGGCGCTGCCGCTGTCGGCCGCGCATCCGCGAGCGGCGCTTTGCGGGCCGCTTGCGGCGCGAGTCGGCAACGAGGGCCAGGGCCGCGGCGACAGAGTCCGGCCGTTCGCAGGACTGAAAGATCGACTCGACGAATTGAAATGAAACAGGCTCGAGGCGCGACGCGCCGGCCGATTTGCTAAGGTAGGCATTGGTGTGCCTTCCGGTGGAGACAAGTAATGGCTGTTCAAAAAAGTCGCAGGACACCCGCTCGGCGCGGTATGCGCCGTTCGCACGATAAGCTCAAAACGCCGACCGTATCGGTGGATCCCACCTCAGGCGAGACGCATCTCAGACACCGCGTGACTCCCGACGGTTTCTATCGGGGCAAGCAGGTCATCGAGCAACCCATCGACGACGACGAATAGGCGTCGATTCCGGCGCGCTCGGGCCACTCTTGCGCGCCATCGCTCGTGGCAAAAGAAGCCGTCATCTCGCTGGACGCCATGAGCGGCGACTTGGGCGCCGAGGTGGTCGTGCGCGGCGCAAAACTGTGCCTCGATCGTCATCCGAACCTGCGCCTCATCCTGGTCGGCGACGATGAGACCCTCGTACGCTACGTCACCGGTATCGTCGGCGACGAGCCGCGCCTCTCGATACACGGTTGTTCGGAGATCGTCGAGATGTCGGAGCCACCGGTCGACGCGTTGCGCCGAAAGAAGGACTCGTCGATGCGCGTCGCGATCGATCTGGTCAAGGAAGGACGGGCGCAGGCCTGCGTGAGCGCCGGCAACACCGGCGCGCTGATGGCGATCGCCAAGTTCGTGCTGAAGATGCTGCCCGGCATCGACCGGCCTGCGATCATCGCCGAGCTGCCCGCGATCGGTGGCACGGTTCACATGCTCGATCTTGGCGCGAACACGGTCAATGATCCGGAACAGCTGTTTCAGTTCGCGCTCATGGGTTCGATCGTGACCGGCGATATTCGCTCGCTCGATAGGCCGCGGGTCGCGTTGCTGAACATCGGCGTCGAGGACACCAAAGGGCACGATCTCGTCAAAGACGCGGCGACGCTGTTGTCGCAGAGCGGACTCAACTACATCGGTTTCATCGAAGGCAACGAGATCTTCTCGGGCAAAGCCGACGTCGTGGTCACCGACGGCTTCACCGGTAACGTCGCGTTGAAGACGATGGAAGGCACGGTCGGCCTCGCGCGTCACTATCTGCATCGGGCGTTCAGCCGCAGCCTCGGCGCGAAGCTGCAGGCTCTGCTCGCGGCTCAGGTCCTCAATCGGCTGCGCGGCGAGATGGACTCGCGCAACTATAACGGTGCCTCTTTGGTCGGGCTTAATGGTATCGTTATAAAGAGTCACGGCAGCGCCGATTCGCATGCGTTCCAACACGCCATCGAAACTGCCCTGGTCGAGGTCAAGAATCAGGTGCCGCTACAGATCGGCAATCTGCTGCAACGGGAAGCCGCATGAAGTACTCGAGAATCGCCGGAACCGGACGCCATCTGCCCGCTCGCATCATGACCAATGCGGATCTCGAGAAGATGGTCGATACGAGCGATGAATGGATACGCACGCGCACCGGTGTCGAGCGTCGGCATGTGGCCGAAGAGCACGAGACGACGTCGGATCTGTGCGTCGAGGCGGCGAAGCGTGCGATCGAGGACGCGGATATCGAGATACGCGACATCGACCTGATCGTAGTGGGCACGACCAGCCCCGATCTCGTATTCCCGAACATAGCGACACTCGTGCAGGAGCGGCTCGACATTCACGGCTGTCCCGCGTTCAGTATCGAGGCTGCGTGCACCGGCTTCATCTACGCGCTCGCGACCGCAGACAAATACGTTCGCTTGGGCGACGCGAAATGCGCGCTAGTCATCGGCGCGGAGATCATCACGAAGCTGATCGATTGGACCGATCGCAGCACCTGCGTGCTGTTCGGCGACGGCGCGGGCGCGGTGATCGTCAAACCGGCCGACGAGCCCGGCATCATCTCCTGCCATCTCGGCGCCGACGGCCAGTATCGCGATCTGCTCTATTATCCCGTGGGCCCGTCCAAGGACCTCGCCAAAGCGGGTCTCGGTGACTCGAAGATCATCATGAGCGGCAACGAGGTGTTCAAGGTGGCGGTCAAGACGCTCGGCAGCGTCGCCGAAGAGGCGCTGAAGGCGAACGGCATCGACAAGAGCGACCTCGATTGGCTCGTGCCGCATCAGGCCAACCTGCGCATCATCCAGGCCACCGCCAAGCGACTCGATCTGCCGATGGAGAAGGTCATTCTGACGGTGCAGGATCACGGCAACACGTCGGCTGCGTCGGTGCCGATGGCGCTCGACGTCGGCATCCGCGACGGCCGCATCGAGCGCGGTCAGCTGGTGTTGATGGAGGCGTTCGGCGGCGGGTTTACGTGGGGCTCCGTCCTCATGAGGTATTAGGCACCGGGTACGGAGAAGGGTCTGCTAGAACAGCGGTGAGATCCGTCCTCGTTCCCGGTCCGCTTGTTGTCGCCGGCGCATGCGCTCTTGCAGGTCGAGTCGCCGGCGCGCGAGGCGGCGATCGCGGGCCGCGGCATCGTCTGCGTTCTGCGCAGATCGCCGCAGGGTGGTGCGGAAACGGCAGAAATCGCCGTAGGCGTCGCTGACGTGGCGCATCTCACGCATGAGCAGCTCGATCATGATCACGTCGTCGAGGTAGCCGATGCCCGGAATATCGTCGGGAATGAGATCCTCGGGATCGACGAAGTACACGAACGTCGCCAGTAGTCGGTTCCGTTCTCGTCTGGGTAGGCGCCAGTCCTCGTCGCTCAGCATTCGGATGAGGCTCTCGAGATCCGGCAGCCGACCGGCGATGAAGTCCGGCAGCGGCCCCTTGTTCTTGATGTCCGCGATCACGGCGCTGATCGCGTCGACGATGTCCTCCTCCTCGGCATCCCGGACCGCTGCACGCGCGCGTTTGACGGCATCGCGGAAGTAGCCGAGGTCGCGCTTGGTAAGATTCAATGCAATGCGAATGGCCATGGCTTTTAGTGGCTCGACGATGCTTGGCAAGGCTACGCACGACGCCGCGATCGGTCAATCGAACGCGGAACGCCAGCCGGCTGATGTTTTGGGCCGCGAATCGATTACCATAGGGGCCGAGCTGCTTACGCCGCCACGGCAATAAACCATGACGACGACACTCGTAATCGGCAACAAGAACTACTCTTCCTGGTCGCTCAGGGCCTGGCTCTTGCTCGCGGAAGCGGGCATCGAGTTCGAGGAGCTCAGGATCCCGATGGACACCCCCGAGTTTGCAGCCGAGGTGTCCAAGCTGTCGCCGGCCGGGCGCGTACCGATCTTGCTGCTCGATGGCCATCCGGTCTGGGACACGCTGGCGATCGCCGAAACCGTCGCGGAACGCTGGCCCGAGAAAGGCCTGTGGCCCGACGACCCGCTGGCGAGGGCTCACGCCCGGTCCATCAGCGCCGAGATGCACGCCGGTTTTTCCACATTGCGTGAAG
>JBFGFX010000166.1:0-8088 GCA_041579335.1 Woeseiaceae bacterium
CCGATGTGGGGAACCTGGTGGGAGTGGGGCGATCCAAGACTCACCTCGGAGCTCATTATGCTGTTCCTGTATATCGGCTACATGGCGCTGCGGGCGGCGATCGACGACGTGGCCAAGGCCGACAAGGCGAGCGCCGTGTTGGCGCTGGTCGGCGCCGTCAACGTGCCGATCATCCACTTCTCGGTCGAGTGGTGGAGCTCGCTGCATCAGGGGCCGACACTGATACGCGAGGGCGGTCCTGCGATCGAGCCGGAGATGCTGTATCCGCTCTTGGCGAACATTTTCGGCTTTACATTGTTCTTCGGTGCGGTGCTCTTGGCGCGGGTGCGCACCGAGGTCCTCGAACGGGAGCGCCGCTCGCGCTGGGTGCGCAGTCTGGTGCTGGGAGAGGCTCAATGATGGAAGCGCTGACAATGGGTAAGTACGGTGCGTACGTGTGGAGCTCGTTCGCGTTGACACTCATCGTCATGATTGCCTGCGTGGTGCAGGCGCGGTCCCGTCAGGCGCGCATCTACAAGCGGATCGAAGCGCGCCTGAAAGCGATGGAGACGCACGAATGAAACCAAGACAGCAACGCATGCTCGCGGTCGGCCTCGCGGCCCTCGGCGTCGTCATCGCGACGGCGCTCACCCTGCGAGCCTTTCAAGAGAACATGATGTTCTTCGTCGACATCTCCGACGTCGTCGAGGGCAAGGCGCCGGCGGATCGCAACTTCCGGGTCGGCGGCCTCGTCGTCGCCGGCAGCGTCGAGCGCGAACCCGGCGAGCTCGAGGTCAAGTTCACGCTCACGGACACGAAGAACAATCTCGACGTCTTCTACGCCGGCGTGCTCCCCGACCTGTTTCGCGAAGGTCAGGGCATCATCGCGCACGGCCGTCTGAACGGCGCCGGCGCGTTCGAGGCGGATACCGTGCTCGCCAAGCACGATGAGAACTACATGCCGCCGGAGGTCGCCGACTCGCTGGCGAAACACGCGGCGGAGAAGGCGGCTGCGACCGCGGTCAACGAGCAATGATTCCAGAGATCGGTCATTTCGCGCTGATCCTCGCGCTTGCGCTCGCGCTCTGCCAGGGCGTCTTGCCGCTCGTCGGCGCGCATCGTGGAGACGCCGCGCTGATGGCGCTCGCGCGCCCTACCGCGATCGGCCAGCTCACGTTCGTCGCATTCGCGTTCGCCTGCCTCGCGTGGGCGTTCTTAACCAGCGACTTCACGGTCGAATACGTCGCCAACCACTCGCACCTCGCGCTGCCGACGGTGTACAAGTTTTCTGCGATCTGGGGCGCGCACGAGGGATCGCTGGTCCTATGGATCCTCTTGATGGCGGTCTGGACCGTCGCGGTCGGCCGCTACAGCCGGGGCTTGCCCGAGGCGTTTGCCGCGCGCGTGATCGGCGTCTTGGGGCTCTTGAGCTGCGGCTTTCTGCTGTTCACGCTGCTGACCTCGAACCCGTTCGTGCGGCTGATTCCCGCGCCGGCGGACGGCGCCGACCTGAATCCGCTGCTGCAGGATCCCGGCTTGGCAATCCACCCGCCGATCCTCTATACCGGCTACGTCGGCTTCTCGGTGGCGTTCGCGTTCGCGGTCGCGGCGATGCTGTCGGGCAACCTGGATCAGCAGTGGGCCCGCTGGACCCGGCCGTGGACAACCTGGGCCTGGCTGTTTTTGACCGTCGGTATCGCGCTCGGCAGCTGGTGGGCCTACTACGAGCTCGGCTGGGGAGGGTGGTGGTTCTGGGATCCGGTCGAGAACGCCTCGTTCATGCCGTGGCTGGCCGGCACCGCGCTGATCCATTCGCTCGCCGTCACCGAGAAACGCGGCCTGTTCAAGAGCTGGACCCTGCTCCTGGCCATCTCGGCGTTCTCGCTGAGCCTGCTCGGCACGTTCCTGGTGCGCTCGGGCATCCTCGTGTCCGTACACGCGTTTGCGACCGACCCGACCCGCGGCATCTTCATCCTCGCGTTCTTGGGCGTCGTCATCGGCGGTGCGCTGGGGCTCTACGCCTGGCGCGCGCCGAGCCTGGATTCGAGCGCGGGCTTCAAGCCGCTGTCGCGCGAGACGTTCCTGCTCCTAAACAACGTGCTACTCGTCATCGCGACCACGTTGATCCTGATCGGCACGCTGTATCCGCTGCTGTCGGACGTGCTCGGCATGGGCAAGGTGTCCATCGGCCCGCCGTGGTTCGAGATCGCGTTCGCGCTGCCGATGCTGCCGCTCCTGTTCCTGATCGGCGTCGGCATGCACACGGCCTGGCGTAGCCAGCCGTCCGGCACGCTGCTCGCGCCTTTGCGCATCGTGGCCGTGGCGGCGGTCGTCGTCGGTGCCGCGATCCCGACCGTGTTCTACGGCCGCTTCGGCCTGCTCGTGACCGCCGGCTCGATCGCCGCGGTGTGGATCATGATCGCGGCGCTCCTGCCGATCGTGCGTTCCATGCGGCGTCAGCCGGGCACGCCCGGCCTGACCCGCGCCGCGGTCGGCATGAGCGTCGCGCATTTCGGCGTCGGCGTGTTCACGCTCGGGGTCACGATCGTTTCGGCATTCAGCGTCGAGGCGGACCGCAGCATGGTGCCGGGGCAGACGGTCGAGGTCGCCGGCTTCGAATTCGAGCTTCGCGGTCTGCGCAACGTCGACGGACCGAACTATCGCGCCATCGAAGGCGAGATCGACATCTCGAAGGACGGCCGCTTCATCGGCCAGCTCAGGCCGCAGGAGCGCACCTATCTGGTGCAGCAGAACCCGATGACCGAGGCGGGCATCGCGGCCGCCTGGAATCGTGATCTGTTCATCGCGCTCGGCGATTCGCTCGGCAACAACGCCTGGAGCGTGCGGCTGCAGTACAAGCCGCTGATCCGGTTCATCTGGCTCGGCTGCCTGATCATGGCGCTCGGCGGGATCATCGCCGCCAGCGACCGCCGCTACCGGCTGCGAGCGAGCGCCGCCGAGCAGAAGTCCTCGATCGCGATCGAAGGAAAGCCGGCCTGATGTGGCGTTTCCTGCTGCCGATCATCGCGTTCGCGATCATGATTCCGGTGTTCGTGGTCGGCCTCGGTCGGAACAAGAACGAGATTCCGTCGCCGCTCTTGGAGCGGCAGGCGCCGCAGTTCGAGCTGCCGTCGCTCGTCGACCCGACGCAGACGGTCGGCAGCAAGACCTACGCCGGCAGGCTCGCGTTGGTCAACGTGTGGGCGACCTGGTGCGTCGGCTGCCGCGCCGAGCACGACTATCTGATGGAGCTCGCGGCCCGCGGCGAGGTGCCCATCTTCGGCCTCAATTGGCGCGACCAGCGCGACCTGGCCCTGAACTGGCTCGAGCAGCTCGGCGACCCGTACATCGCGACCGCGTTCGACGGCGACGGCCGTGTCGGCATCGACTGGGGCGTCTACGGAGCGCCTGAAACGTTTCTCATTGCGGCGGACGGCACCGTGCTGTACAAGCACATCAGTCCGATGAACGAACGCGTCTGGCAGGAGGAATTCCTGCCGCGCATCGAGGCCGCGCGCGGAGGTGCTCGATGAGACTCGCACTGACACTGCTGGCTCTGCTCCTGTCCACAAGCGCCGGCGCCATCGACACGGGCGCCGCCTTCGACGACCCCGAGATGCAGGCGCGCTACGAAAACCTGATCGACGAGGTGCGCTGCCTGGTCTGCCAGAATCAGACCATCAAGGACTCCAACGCCTTCCTGGCGACGGACCTGCGCCGTGAGATCCGCCGCCTGATGGAGGAGGGCAAGACCGACGCAGAGATCGCGGATTTCCTGGTGGCCCGCTACGGCGACTTCGTCCTGTACCGCCCACCAATGAGCGGCGACACCCTGCTCCTGTGGCTCGCGCCGCTGTTGTTGATCGGCGTCGGCGGTGTCGTCGTCGCGCGCATCATCCGCGGCCGCATGGCGCTGCCGATCGACGACGAATCGGATCAGGTCGCCGGCTGATCATGCTCTGGGCGGCTTTCGGCGTCATGCTGCTGGCGGCACTCGCCGCCGTGCTGATGCCTTTGTATCGCGCGGAACGGGCCTTGAGCGCGCGCGCGATCGCGGTCGCCGTCGCCGTCCTGGCCGGCTCGGCGCTCCTCTATCAGCAAATCGGCCAGCCGGACGCACGCTTCGTGCCGCCGGGCCCGCCGAGCGTCGAGGACATGGTGGCCTCGCTCGCGAGCCGCCTGGAAGACGACCCGGACGACCTGGCGGGCTGGAAGATGCTCGGCCGATCCTACGCCGTCATGCGGCGCTACCCCGAGGCGATCGCCGCGTTCGAGCGCGCCGTAGCGCTCGAAGACTCGAGCGATGCGCAAACGCTCGCGGACTTGGGCGAGGCGGTGTTCCTGAACGACAGCCGGGCGCTGACGACGCGCGCCGGGCAGCTGTTCGAGAACGCGCTCGCGATTGCGCCGGGCAATCCTAAAGCGCTGTTCTACTCGGGCTTCGCGGCGGCGGAGCGCGGCGACCGGCTGCTCGCGGCCAGCCGCTGGGAGACGCTTCTCGCGACCTCGCCGCCGCCGGAGATCCGCGGCATCCTCGAGCAGAGGATCGCGGAGTGGCGCGGCGTGAGCTCGGCACCTGCCGAGAGCCCGCCGCCGGCCGAGACCCCGGCGCCCGACGCCGGTGGAACGGCTCCGCTTACGATCAACGTCGCGCTGGGTCAGTCGGCCGGCGGCGCGGTCGATCCGGCGGCAACCGTCTTCATCATCGCGCGTGATCCGGCGCAGCCGTCGCCACCGATCGCGGCGGTGCGGCGGCGCGCCGCCGAGCTGCCGAGCGAGGTGACGCTATCCGATTCGGATGCGATGATCCCGGGAAGGCTCTTGAGCGGCTTCGACGAGCTCGAGATCGTCGCCCGAGCCTCGTCCAGCGGACAGCCGATTGCGCAACCCGGCGACTGGTTCGGCTTAGGCAGAATCGATACCAGCAAGACGCGAAGCTTGAGCATCGTGATCGATCAGCAGGTGCCCTGAGGGGAGAGCCGTGAGCGACGAGATCCGGATGGAAGACGCGACCATGTGTTTCGCCTGCGGAACGGAGAATCCGATCGGCCTCCGGATCCGCTTCGCGCTACACGACGACGGCAGCTGCCGGGCGGCGTTCACCGCGAACGAGAACCACGTCGGCTACGAGAATACGGTACACGGCGGCATCATCTACGCCGCACTCGACGACGTGATGGCGAACGTCCTGTATCTGCAACGGAAGAAAGCGCATACGGCGCGCTGCGAGGTGCGCTACCGGCGGCCGCTCGAGGTGGGCCAGACGATCGAGCTAAAAGGATGGATCGAGAGCGAACGGCGCCGGCTCGTCGTGCTCAAAGGCGAAGCGCGGCTGCGCGACGGCGGCGACCTGGTCGCCGACTGCGAAGCCAGCTTCATGCTCGCGTAAAGGACTTCGTTTGCCGCTGCCCGCACTGCTAAAGGACTCGTTGCGTATCCCGATCATCGGCGCGCCGATGTTCATCGTCTCCGGTCCGGATCTCGTCAAAGCCCAGTGCAAGGCGGGCATCGTCGGCGCGTTCCCCGCGCTGAACGCCCGCCCGCCCGAGCTGCTCGACGAGTGGCTGACCGAGATCGCGACCGAGCTCGAGCAATTCAGAGCGGAGCATCCCGACCGGCGCGTCGCACCGTATGCGGTCAATCAGATCGTTCACCAGAGCAACGACCGCCTGCAGCACGACCTCGAACTGTGCGTCAAGCACGAGGTGCCGATAATCATCACGAGCTTGAGGCCGCCGGCCGAGGTCGTCGACGCGGTGCACGGCTACGGCGGGCTCGTGTTCCACGACGTCATTAGCGTCCGGCACGCCGAGAAAGCGATCGAGCAGGGTGTGGACGGCATCATCACCGTGTGCGCCGGCGCCGGCGGCCATGCCGGCACCTTGAGTCCGTTCGCGCTTGTCAAGGAGCTGCGCGAGTTCTACGACGGGACCATCATCTTATCCGGCGCCATGAGCCGCGGCAACGACGCGCTGGCGGCGCAGGCGATGGGTGCCGATCTCGCCTATTTCGGTACCCGCTTCATCGCGACCGAGGAAGCCACTGCGCCGCCTAAGTACAAGCGGATGATCGTCGATAGCACTGCGAAAGACATCGTCTACACCTCTCTTTTCTCGGGCGTTCACGGCAGCTACCTGCGCGACAGCATCATCAAGGTCGGGCTCGATCCGGACGCGCTACCCGAAGGCGACAAGGCGACGATGGACTTCGCGAGCGCTGGCGCCAAGGCCAAAGCGTGGCGAGACATCTGGAGCGCCGGGCAGGGCGTCGGTACCGTGCACGATATTCCGACGGTTGCCGAGCTCGTCGATCGGTTAGTGCAGGATTACTGCGACGCGCGGGCGCGGCTCGCCGGCTAGGATCCTCGGTGCAAGCGACCGCGTTGGCATTCCTGATCGTCGGCGTCGGGGGTGCGGCCGGGGCGATGGCGCGCTTCGGCCTGACGATGATCACGCTGCGATTCAGCAGCGCCGTGCCCGTGGGAACGCTGATCTCGAACCTGGCAGGCTGCCTGATCATGGGCATCATCGTGCAGCTCATGATGCGGGTCACCTGGTTTGCCGACGGCGGCGTCATCACCGATCACAACCGGCTCTTGTTCGGCGTCGGTTTTTGCGGCGCTTTCACGACGCTGTCGGCGCTGGTACTCGAGCTCAGCACGATGATGCAGCGCAACGACGGGCTGCTCGCCTTTTCCTATCTCGTCGCGACGCTGGTCGGCGGATTTGCGTGTTTCTACGCCGGCTCGGCCGTTGTGCGGGCGTTCGTGCCGGGGGGCTGAGCCGATGGATCTCATCGCGCTCGCGGTACCGTTTTTCCTGCTCGCGCTCTTAGGCGAGCTGGCGATCGACCGTTGGCGCGGCACCGGCCACTACCGCACGAACGACGCGATCAACAGCTTGAGCGCCGGCACCCTGAGCACGACGGTCGGCTATTTCACGAAGTTCCTGCCGCTCTACCTGTACGGTTTCGCGCTGCAGAACTTCGCGATCTTCGACATCGAGCTTTCCTGGTTCGACGCCTCGCCGCGCGGGCTCGCGCTCTGGCTGCTCGCGCTCATCGCCTGGGACTTCTGCTACTACTGGTCGCACCGCTTGGGCCACGAGATCTCGATACTTTGGGCGTCGCACGCGGTGCACCACCAGAGCGAGGACTACAACCTCTCGACGGCGCTGAGGCAAACGAGCACCGGCTTCCTGTTCAACTGGATTTTCTACACGCCGCTGTTCATCTTCGGCCTGCCGCTCGAGGTGGTCGCGACCGTCAACGCGATCGATCTGATCTATCAGTTCTGGGTCCACACGCAGCACATCGGTAGGCTCGGCTGGCTCGACCGCGTCCTCGTCACGCCGTCCAACCACCGCGTGCATCACGCGCAGAACGACATCTACATCGACAAGAACTACGGCGGCATCCTGATCCTGTGGGACCGGCTGTTCGGCACCTTCCAGGAGGAACGGGACGAGGAGCCGGTCGTCTTCGGCGTGCGCAAGCCGCTCGCGAACTGGAATCCGTTCTGGGCCAATCTACAAGTGTACGACTACCTCTGGTTCGACGCGGTGCGCACGCACCGCTGGCGCGACAAGCTCGGCATCTGGTTTCGGCGTACCGGCTGGCGCCCGGACGACGTGGCCCTCCGGCACCCGAAGAAGCGCGTCGACCTGGCGCGGTTCGAGAAGTACGACCCGTCGATACCTCGCGGAGTGAAACGCTATCTGACCGTGCAAGTCGCGCTCGCCGTGGTCGCCGTGCTGTGGATCGGCGTGTTGGTCGCGGTGGAGGGCGTGCGCGCCGCGCTCGTCCCCTGCCTCGCGCTGTGGGCGGCGCTGTACGCGTTCGGCCTCTTGAACGAGGGACGCGGTAACGCCCGGCGCGTCGAGACGCTGCGGCTCGTCGTCGTGATGCCGCTCATGACGCTCGGCATGGTGTGGGACGGCCTCGTTACCTTGTCGCCCGTGACGGCGATCGCGCTTACCGCGGCCTACTCGCTCTCATCGCTGCTGCTGTTGGCCCGAACGGAACCGTAGGAGCCCGTCCTGACGGGCGACCCGCGTTCGTAGGAGCCCCTCCGACCGCCGTGGATGGCAGGAGTGCAGATTGTGCAGGAGC
>JBFGFX010000167.1:0-8059 GCA_041579335.1 Woeseiaceae bacterium
CCCCCACCCCGATAACGCGATAACGCGACCGGCTACATCTCCGCGTTGGTATCCGCGAGCCGGATCGGATAATCCTCGAACAGCTCGCGAAAGCCGTCGATGATGCCCTGCATCTTGTGGTCGTTGCCGCGCGGCTGGCCGAGCGGGTCATGGTGGATGCGGCTCAGCCGCCCTGACCAAACGATGTGCTCGGAGTCGTTATCGATCACGTCTATCGTGACCGCCGCCATGAAGCGTGTCGCGGCGGCGGGATCGACGCTTTCACCGAACGGATCCTTTTCCTCGGCGTCCTCGGTCAGGTAGATCTGGTTGAACATGATGTTGACCATCAGATCGGGCCGATCGAGCGTCGTCCTAAGACCTTTCTGATCCAATACCGGTGCGAGTCCGCCGTAGAGATACGGCTCGAGGAAGCCCGGGACGTCGATCATGCTCACCTGATAGGTCTCGAAGCGTTCAAACTCCGCTTCGCAGCACACGAACACCTCGGCGCTGACGCGCGCCGGAGCCTGGGCGCAGCCGGCGGCGAGCGCCGCCGCAGCGATCACCAGCAGGGAAGTCCTTCGTACACCTCGATATAGCGTCATATGCAACTCTGCGAAACGTGCCGTTAATGAACGAGCGCCGAGCGCCCGTGGCCCGGCAGAAACGGTAGTCGGATTCCGACGGGCGAAACATACGCAGAACCCGCAGTTCAAGCGGACGATTATATAGCTCCGCCGCCTCGAGCGGGCGCCGGCAACGCCGCCGCGATGCTTACGGTATACTCGCGCCGTCTGCGGCTACTCCTGTCCGTCAGGGCGCTTGGATCCTGCATTTGAGCACCAATCGGCATTCGTCGTACCGGGAACTGTGATTGACTCGGCCGATTCCGTTTATGTGGCAAGAGGGCTTAAGGGCACTCGTCGATGACCGATAGCGCGCAACGCGACCGTCGTATTGCTACGGGGCTGCTGATCGGCATCATGATCGCCGGATGGCTCGCCTACGCGCCGGCGCTGTCGGGCAGTTTCGCGCTCGACGACCTGCCGAACCTCAGCCCGCTCGCATCCGTCGACGATCGCATCTCGGCGCTTCGCTTCGTCTTCTCGGGCACCGCCGGGCCCCTCGGCCGACCGATCGCTCTCGCGACGTTCCTACCGCAGGCAGACGCATGGGCCGACGGCCCGCGATCGTTCTTCATCGTCAACATTCTGATCCACCTGGCCAACGCCGCGCTGCTAGCGGCAGTCCTTCTGAAGCTGTCGCTTGCGCGGGGCATCGCATGGCGCGATGCGGCCTTCGTCGCGCTGGCCGCTGCGGCCGTCTGGATGCTGATGCCGATTCTGGCGTCGTCGTCACTCGTGGTCGTGCAGCGTATGACGACGCTGTCCACGACCTTCGTGCTGTTGGGTCTCTTAGGCTACCTGCAGGCGCGTCAGGCGCTGGCCACCAAGAAGCGCCGGGCACTGGTCGGCATGGCTTCTTCGCTCGTTGTCGCGACGCTGCTCGCGGCGCTCACGAAGGAAAACGGCGCGCTCATGCCGACACTCGTGCTCGTGCTCGAGGCGACCGTCCTCGGGCGGCCGAGCGCCGTGACGCCGCGCACTTGGTACGCCTTCGCCGCAGTCTTTCTATGGCTCCCGACGGTGCTCGTCGTCGGTTATCTCGTCTACCGCACGCCGTACGGCACCGAGTCGGTGCTGGTGCGCGACTTTACCTCGTGGGAGCGTCTGTTCACCGAGGCCCGCATTCTGTGGGCCTATGTTTTCAAGGCGTTCGTGCCGGCGCCGGGCCTCATAGCACCCTACAACGACGGTTATCCGGTGTCGCGCTCGGCGCTCGAGCCGTTGACGCTCTTGGCGATCCTCGCATGGGTCGTCGGGACTTCTGCCGCGCTGCTTTACCGGCGCCGCTATCCGCTCGGCGCACTGGCCGTGCTCTGGTTTCTTGCCGGACATCTGCTCGAATCGACGACGCTGCCGCTCGAGCTGTACTTCGACCATCGCAACTATCTGCCGCTCATCGGTCCGGTTTATGCCGTCTGCTCGATTCCACGGATGGTGCCGGAGGGCTTCAAGCGCGCAGCGTACGGCGGTCTGAGCGTGTACGCGCTCGTGCTCGCGGCGGCGTTGTTCAGTCTGACGACGCGCTGGGGTCATCCGGAGGATTACGCCGAGCACTGGTACCGGCAGTCGCCGCAGTCGGTACGCGCCGCAACGGGTCTAGCGACGCGACAATTGGCCGCATCGGCGATCGACGAGGCGCTCGCGACGCTGCATCAGTTCGTCGCGGCCAACCCGCGGCACGGTTATCTCTTGATTCAGGATCTGAACCTCGCCTGCCTGCTCGCAGCGGACGCGGATCACACCAACCGAGTCGCCCGCCTCGACCGATCCCTTCCCGAAGTCGGCTTCTCGCTGACGGCCGGTAGGATGCTGTCCGAGCTCTTGACCACGGTGTCCACGGTCGACTGCAAAGGCGTCGACGCCGACACCGTCCGACGTTTGGCGGACGCGCTGCACAGCAATCCACGCTACCGCGAAAACACCGGATACACTAAGATCCACCACGGACTGATGGCGAAGATTCACCGTGCAAAAGGCGATATGTCCTCGGCACTCAGACATCTGGAACGAGCGTCGTCGATCAGTCCGTCCGTTGACATCGCCGTAATGAGGGCCACCTCGCATGTCGCGATCGAAGACTTCGACGGCGCCCGCCGGGTCATTCGCGCCGCGCGCGCCGCGGCGCCGTGGCACCCGGTGAGACGATTTCTCTGGTCGTACGACCTGGACAACTTGGGCCGCTACGTCGACGCGATCGAGGCGCAGTCCGATCCGGCCGATTCGATGTGAGGATTCCGATACGATGAGCACTGATCCTGCAACGGTTCCTTTGTCGATCGTAATGCCGGCCAAGAACGAGGCGGCCGCGATCGAGGACGTAGTGGCGAGGGCGAAACGCGCTTTTGCGGATGCCGAGATCATCGTCGTGGACGACGGCTCCGACGACGACACCGCTGCGCTGGCGAAGCAGGCCGGCGCCAAAGTGATCAGCCATCCGGTGAGCCTCGGCAACGGCGCCTCCATAAAGAGCGGTGCGCGGGTAGCCAAAGGTAAGCTCATCGCATTCATGGACGCCGACGGTCAACATTCGCCCGAAGAGCTCGAACGCCTGATCGAGCGTATCGATGCGGGTTTCGACATGGCTGTCGGCGCCCGCGATTCCGGCAGCCACGCCAGCATCGGACGATTCTTCGCAAACGGTTTTTATAACGAGCTGGCGTCCGCGATGAGCGGCCAGCGAATCCTGGACCTGACGTCCGGCTTTCGGGTGGTCAAGGCCAGACTCTTCAAGCGTTTCCTCTATTTGCTACCCAACGGCTTCTCCTATCCGACTACCATCACGATGGCGTTCCTG
The DNA here is from genome assembly GCA_041579335.1 of Woeseiaceae bacterium. Classification (GTDB taxonomy): domain Bacteria; phylum Pseudomonadota; class Gammaproteobacteria; order Steroidobacterales; family Woeseiaceae; genus JBFGFX01. The sequence continues at coordinate 3,403 of JBFGFX010000167.1, forward strand.
CGTTCCGGCTACCCGATAAGCTTCGTGCCGATGACGATGGCGCGCCGTCAGGGCAAGAGCCACATCCGTCCGATCCGTGATGGGCTGCGGTTCTTCGTCATCATCTTCAAGATCGCGACGCTCTATTCGCCGCTCAAGATCTTTTTGCCGATCAGCGCGCTTTTCTTCGGGACGGGCATCGGCTACTACGTCTATACCTATCTAATGACCGGGCGATTCACGAACATGAGCCTGCTCGTCTTGAGCGCGTCCGTGATCATCTTCCTGATAGGGCTGATTTCCGAGCAGATTACGGCACTGACCTATAGCCGCTCCTGAGTCCGGCAGCTCGCTTTCGCGCCGGGCGGCGGGCTTTATGCCGGCCGCTTTTGGCCGCTGACGGCGGCCGTGAAGACGACGTCGGTGGAGCTATTGAGCGCCGTCTCGGCCGAATCCTGCAGCACGCTGATGACGAAACCGACGGCAACGACCTGTAGCGCAATATCCGCCGGGATGCCGAACAGGCTGCAGCTCAACGGAATAAGGAGCAGCGAGCCGCCGGCTACGCCGGACGCGCCACATGCGGAGAGCGCGGCAACGACACTCAACAATAGCGCGGTGGGCAAGTCTACGCTGATGCCGAGCGTGTGCACCGCAGCGAGCGTGAGCACGGTGATCGTGATCGCAGCACCGCCCATGTTGATCGTCGCGCCGAGCGGAATCGACACGGCATAGGTGTTCTTGTCGAGACCGAGCCGTTCGCAGAGCGCCAAGTTGACCGGCACGTTTGCGGCGGAGCTGCGGGTAAAGAACGCCGTGATGCCACTCTCGCGCAGCGCCGTCAGCACAATCGGATACGGATTGCGACGCGTTCGCACCCACACGAGCAGCGGATTGATGACCAGCGCCATGATCAGCATCGCCGAGATCAGCACCGTGAGGATGCGTGCGTAGCTGGCCAGCGTCGCGAGACCGGATTCCGCCAGGTTGCCGGCGACCAACCCGAAGATCCCGATCGGGGCGAAGCGGATCACGATCTTCACCATCTTTATGATGATCTCTGCGATGTCGGAGAACATGGTCTTGGTCGCGTCGGCGGCGTGCCGCAAGCCGACGCCCAGTGCGACGCCCCACACGAGGATGCCGATGAAGTTGCTGCTGATCAGCGCATTGACGGGATTGTCGACGATCTTTGCAACGAGCTGGCCGAGCACCTCGCCGATGCCCTGCGGTGGATCCAGCGCCACATCGGTGACCTGAAGCGAGAGCGTGGTCGGAAACAGCGTGCTCATCATGACGGCGAGAAAGGCCGCGAGAAAAGTGCCGACCAGATAGAAGACGACGATCGGACGTAGGTCGGCCTGACCCGCCGTTCCCTGATTGGCGATTGCGGAGGCGACGAGAACGAACACCAGCACGGGCGCCACCGCGCGCAGCGCGCTGACGAACAGGTTGCCGAGGACCATCGCGGTCTGTGCGGCGCTTGGTGACACCGTGTACAGCAGGATGCCGAGCAGAATGCCGACCGCAATCTGCAGGACGAGATTGCCGCTCATGATCCGCTGCAGCAGATTCTGCTTCGATAGGGACTGTGATTCTGTCGAAGTACTCATCGGGTGCTCGCGTTCCTGTTAATTGCCGTTCGAGACGAAGGCGCGGACGCTAGGCAAACGCGAAGCCGCCTCGAAGGCGGCCCTTGATACGTGCTTTTCGCCCGACGTTATCAGCGCTGATCGCTTGGCAAAACGCCCTCGTCGAAAACGACGACGTCGCGCTCGGGTTGGCAGCTGCAATGCTTGTTCGAGCGCTTGCGAAAACCGTACCGGCCGTCGCTGACCCGATTCGGCGATTTCACTTCGCAGGCCAACACCTCACCCGGCGGACACCGGGATCGTTCGCGCGGGAAATTGGAAGCGACCGGCTCCCCGGACAGGCCGCCGCTCGGATCGGCTGACGCGCACGCCCCGACGATCACGCAGACGCTTGCAACTACACATAATCTCGACATGGGGATTCCGTGTGGGTGGGCCGAGGGTGCAAGGTCAGTATATCGCCTCGACGCGGGCGATGGGCAATCGATCCCGACGGATCATCGCTATCGATCGCGGTCGACCTTGTGCCAGCTTCTGGTCGGCGGACGTTTCTGGCGCCAGCCGTGATAGGGATGGCGCCGCAGCAGTTTCGCGTTACGGAACAACGGGATGAGCACGATACCCGCGGCGAAACCGCCAATGTGCGCCCAGAACGCGACGCCGCCCCCGCGGCTGCCGAGGGCGGTGAAGCCGCCCAGGAGCTGCAGCAAAAACCAGTAGCCGAGCATGAAGACAGCCGGCACCGCCACGGTCGTAATGTAAAAGCCGAGCACGAGCAAGAGATGCACATGGACGCGCGGATACAGAAGCACGTACGCGCCCATCACGCCGCCGATGGCGCCCGACGCCCCGACCATCGGGATCGCCGAAGCGGGATCGGTCGCGATCTGCAGGCCCGCCGCGGCGAATCCACACAAGAGGTAAAAAACGACGAAGCGCGCGTGACCCATCGCATCCTCGACGTTGTTGCCGAAGATCCACAGAAACCACATGTTGCCGATGATGTGAAACCATCCGCCGTGCATGAACATCGACGTCACGAGCGTATACCAGGAGCCGCCGTCACCCAGCACGCAGGCCGTCTGCGGCCCGAGCGGCAGGCGCGTGCCGGCCGGCACGGTCTGAAGCAGCTCGCCCGGAATCAGGCCGAGCCGGCACACCGAGCCCGAGAGCATCGGCTCCGCGCCGAGGCCCTGCAGCGCGGCCCAGGCGAGCACGTTCAACGCGATGATCGCGTAGGTCGCATACGGAGTGAGAAAGTGCGGGTTGTCGTCGCGAATCGGGAACACGGGGATCTTGCGCGATCAGTCGGATCGTTCTGGACGATACTACACGAAGCCAATCGGGCCGGATCTGTTGTATTTTCCAGCGCCGCGAACGAAGGATAGCCGTTCAATCGGCCGCCAGTGCGTCGAACCCGTCGTCGGCCGCGTCCGTGTGCAAACCGTCGCGCGGCGACAGCGAGAACTCGCGTGTGATCAAGCGGATCGCCGCATCGGCCTCGCCTGCTCCTTTGAAGCCTTCGCCGACGCAGACTTTCTGCCCGGCGCCATCGTGCACGTAGATCGAGTAGTGCATCACGTGCGTGCGTCCGGACTGAGTCTGCATCTTGCTGTCTTTGGAAATACGCACGACATCGTCGCCGCGGACGCTCTTGCGGCTGACCGGGATGCCCAACACTCGACGCACGGCCTTGAGATGCGACCCTTCCCGGTAGACCTGTAGAGAGTTGAGCGCCAGGTATAACGCACCCAGGGCGATCAGGGCACCTACGCCGCCGAAGATCACGCCGAAGAGCGTTTCATTCTCCTTTGCGACGATAAACCAGCCTGCGCCCGCGAACAGCGCACCGACGACGAAGGCGCCGAGCGCCGAGGTCACATTGCGCCCCATCGGATAGCGAATCGAACGGCCTGCGGCGCTGTAGTCGATCTGCATTCTTTCTTTGACCGACTGCTCGTCGATCTTGTCCTGCTCCACGCGCACGCTTTCGACAATGCGTTCAGGCAACGCGGTCGACACGGCACCGGTCGCGTAAACCGGAATCTCGAAGTCTCTGTTGAGGTCTGCGCCGGGCAGTTCGGCCTTCAGATTTAGCCGCCAGAGATGGTAGCGATCACCGCTCTGCTCGGCGTCCGACTCAGGCTGGCCGGCGGGAACGCCGAACCGGAAGGTCACCCGAGTTCCATCGACGCGAGGTTCGGCATGCGCATATTGCGTGTCCTGCCAAACGGCTTTCTCCCTGCGACTGCGATTCTTGCCGCTCCCCGACACGTAGCTATTGACGCCGGTCAACGTGAGTTTGAAGCGGGCGGCGGAATCGTACGGCGCCCGGACGTCGATTGTGCCGCCGACGTGACCGCCGATTGATCCCGGGTATGGATCGAGGGTGACCGGCGTCGGGCCGAATCGCCTCCACTCTCTCGTCTGCCGTATCGCCCAGGTAATCAGAACCAGCCCGACTAGCGGGAACAGCAACCCGATCAGCGCCAGGTTGTTCTCCTTCTCGAGAACCTCTACATAAACCACGAAAGGCAACGGCGCCGATATCAGGTTCCAAAATGCCGCGAAGCCCCAGGTGACGTACATCGTCGATTTCGAGTTCGAGCGTATCGTCGGCGTCTGCCATTTGTCGTTGACGAGCCACGGCGCGTCGCGGTAGGCCGGGTCTGATGGGTCTTTTTTCTTCGGTGATCGAAACACGTAGATCAGCAGGCCGAGACCGACGCCGCCGAAGACCAAAAGAAAGATCGATTTGAAGCCGATCAGACTCCAGCGGAGATTTCGGTCGATGATCGATTCTGCCGGTTCCGCTGGATTGACGTAGACCACGATCGGTTGACCGTTGCCGAAAGCGGCGCCGAGCCGCCGGCCCGTGTCGAGCTGGTAGCTGCCAACATTGTCGGCGCCGCCGGCGATCCCGACCCGATCGTTGCTGTACGATCGGCCTCCAACCGTATACGTATAGGTGGCGTACGCCTCATAGGTCGTCGAATCGTCGCCGGCGTGGCTCGTGTAGCCCCCGCTGGTCAGCCTGGCCTCGGTCGCCTGCCAGCTCCGCATCTGCCACGCATCGGCGAGGTTGC
>JBFGFX010000168.1:0-8058 GCA_041579335.1 Woeseiaceae bacterium
GCCGGGTCGCCCCTCTGTCCAAGTACCTGAGAGATCCTGCGTCCGCCGCTTCGACCGCGGCCGGTCCGCCTATACCCCTTCGGTGGGCCGCCTCGCGGCCGCTCTCCAGAGCTAATCAGCGATCACAGTCCTTTTGCCTGAGCGTTTCCGAGCACGTTGCGCCTTCGGCGCCCCCTCACGAACCGGGGGTCTCTTCTGTGCACGCTATCGATTAGTGCCCGCAATCATAGCCAAGTCGCTGTGTGGTTGCCAGCCGCGCCCGGGACCGCAACAATGCGCGCCTGCACTGCGGAGACAACCATGCTGCAACGATCGACTCGCGCCACTCTGATTACACTTCTCGCGGCACTCCTCGCGGCGGGCGCATTGGCGGCGCCCGACGACGAGTTCGCCGCTCTGCTCGACGAGGCCTGGGAGTGGCAGCTCGCCGAATACCCGGTATTCGCCTCCCGCCTCGGCGATCGACGCTACAACGATCGCTGGACCGATCTCAGCATCGACGCGTACGAGCGTCGCCATGAACAGCGCCGCGAACTGTTGCGGCGGCTCCAGGCAATCGATCCGGAGCGGCTGTCGCCGGACGGCCGCCTGAACTACGACCTGTTGCGCCGCGAGCTCGAAAACGACGTCGACGCGCATCAATTCCGCGACTACCTGATGCCGATCAATCAGCGCGGCGGCGTGCAATCGCTCGAAACCACCGCCGAGGGCTTGAGACTGCAGAGCGTCGGGGATTACGAGGATTGGCTTCAGCGCATGGCGCGCGTCGAGGAGGTTCTCCGACAGGCGATGGCGCTGCAGGAAGCCGGACGCAAAGCGGGCTACATGCCGCCCAAGATCCTCATGGAGAGGATCCCGCCGCAGATCGATGCACAGCTGGTCGAGACCGCCGAAGAGAGCCCCTATTTCAAGGCGTTCGCGGAGATGCCCGGAACGATACCCGAGGGCGAACAGGAACGCCTGCGGGAGCAAGCGAAAACGACGATCGAGGAGTCGATCGTACCCGCCTACCGCGAATTCAGTCGTTACTTCACCGGCACCTATCTACCCGCAAGCCGCGACAGCATCGGTGCGTCCGAGCTGCCGGACGGCGAGGCATTCTACGAACACAGGGTACGAGTGTTCACGACGACGTCGATGACGCCGGACGAGGTCCATAGGCTCGGTCTAGACGAGGTCGCCCGCATTCGCTCAGAGATGCAGCTCATCATCGACGAGCTCGAATTCGACGGCAGCTTCCACGAGTTTCTCGACTTCTTGCGCAGCGATTCGCAGTTCTACTACGACACGGCCGAGGAGTTGTTCGATGCGTACCTGGCGATCTGCAAGCGCATTGATCCGGAGCTCGTCAAGCTGTTCGGCAGGCTGCCGCGCATGCCCTACGGCCTGCGCCCCATTCCCGACAACATCGCGCCGGACACGACCACGGCCTACTACAGCCGGCCGGCGGCCGACGGCAGCCGGCCGGGCTATTACTACGTCAATCTGTATCGCCCGGACGTGCGGCCGAAGTACGAGATGGAAGTGCTGTCGGTGCACGAGGCGGTGCCCGGGCACCACCTGCAGATCGCGCTGCAGATGGAGCTGCCCGACATGCCGGCGTTTCGGCGTTTTTCCGGTTTCACGGCGTTCACCGAAGGCTGGGGCCTGTACAGCGAAAGCCTGGGCTACGATCTCGGCTTGTACAAGAACCCTTACTCGCGCTTCGGCGCGTTGACTTACGAGATGTGGCGCGCCGTCCGCCTCGTGGTCGACACGGGCATGCACTACAGGGGCTGGACTCGGCAGCAGGCGATCGACTTCTTCAAAGACAATGCGGCCAAGACCGAGCTCGACATCATCAACGAGATCGACCGGTATATCGCCTGGCCGGGTCAGGCACTCGCCTACAAGATCGGTCAACTGAAGATCTTGGAGCTGCGTCAGAGAGCCGAGCAGTCACTCGGCGACGACTTCGACATCCGCGCGTTTCACGACGCGCTCTTGGGCGGCGGTGCGCTGCCCCTAGAGGTCTTGGAGACGCGCATGAATCTGTGGCTCGCAGAAGAGGTCAAGGCTCGCCAGGAAGCCGCCGACGAGGATTCGTAGGAGCCCGTCCCGACGGGCGACCTTGTCGGCGTTGCCCGTCGCCCGGTACGGGCGGGCTCCTACGAATTCTGCTCCTGTTCGATCGCGGCGACGCGCTTTTTGACGAAGGCCTTGAATTCCGGCCGCCAATCCGCGTCCGTGGTCGCGAGCCATTCGCGCACGCCTTTGTTGCCAAGCATCGCATCGAGGACCCGCTGGCCGACGAACGAGTCGGGATCGGTACTCCAGGCCTGGTGGCGGACGTAGGCGCCATGAAACTCGGAGAACACGTTGCGCATCAGCAGATTGAAGCGGAACATCTCCCCGCGGTCCATGCCGCGGATGCTTTCGAGGCCGCGCAGGAACAGGCTGGCCAGATCGGGGTTGAGAATCAGCAACTCGCGAAAGCGGTTGCCCGACGCGACGCTGCGTTCGAACGCTTCGAGCTGGGTAGCTTCGACGCTACGGGTGATCTGGCGCGTGTTCTGCCGGATCTGCACCGCGAGGTAGACGAGCGAGGCAAGCACCGCGAATCCGCCGATCATCTCGCCGATGGCGCCCCAGTCTTGGATCGTCACGCGGAGTTCCCAGCGGCGCCGCTCGCCTCACGGCACGCCCCGTCGAGCCCGCGGTCATTCGAGGTAGTCATACCGCCGCGGAATGGTCGGATATGCGTTGATGAAGCCATCGCGGTTCGGCATCACCACGTCCGGCAGCGTATCCTTGTCGATGACCGTATCGGCCGCGATGATGTCGTTCTTGTTCAACAGGAACGCGGTAATCGCGTAGTAGTCGTCGTTGCTCAGGGACATCGGCTCGAGGTAGGGCATCGAGCGCCGAATGTAGTCGAACACGGTCGTCGCGTACGGCCAGAAGCTACCGAGCGTCTTGTCCGGCGCCGCGCTCGCGAGCGTGCCGTGCCCGCCGACGAGCTTGTTGGCGAGACCGCCCTCGCCGTCGGCCCCGTGACAGGATGCGCAGTAGGCGGCGTAGAGCGGCGCGCCGCGCTCGGCCGTCCCCGAGCCCTCGGGCAGGTTTTCACCGTCCGGCTGAACGGTCCAATAGACGCGCTCGATGTCTTCGGCAGTAGCCGCTTCGCTGAAGCTCGAATCGGCCGCCGAGCTTACCATGGCAACGCTCGCGGCGGCTGCGAGCGTGCCGGCGATCAGCCTACGCGTACACATGCGTAAGGCTCCCGTCTTCGCCGACACCCCAGCTGTGGATGCCGTTGAAATGGTAGCGGCCGGCCTTGCCGCGGGCCGCGATGAGCGCGCGGCGAGTCGGCTGCACTCGTCCCGTTTCGTCCACCGCCCGGCTCTGCAGCACCGCGGGTCCGCCGTCCCATTGCCAGGGGATGCGGAATCGCGTCAGCATCTTGCTCAACACCGGCTCCTGCAGAGCCGCCTCCGCCCAAGTCTTGCCGCCGTCAGCGGAAACGTCGACGCGTGTGATCTTGCCGCTGCCCGACCAGGCAAGTCCGGTGATTTCATAGACGCCGCGTTTCGGCAGGATATCGGCATTCGACGGTCGCGTGATTACGGACTTGACCTCCATCGCGAGCGAGAACTGCAGCGCCTTGCCGTCGGGCATCAGGTCGGAATAGGTGGATGTCTCGAAACGCGTCATCGCGGGTTTGTCGGTGACGCGAATGGAACGAATCCACTTGACGTTCGTGTTGCCTTCCTGGCCCGGATTGAGCAGCCGCATCGGATACCCCTGCCCGGGCCGCAGCCGCTCGCCGTTCTGAAAGAACGCGATCATCGAGTCGTCGAGCGCCGCATCGAGCGGCACGCTGCGGCTCATCGCGCCGGAGTCTCCGCCTTCGGCGATGATCCAGGCGGCACCCCCTTCAACACCTGCCTCATCGAGCAAGAGGGACAGCGGCACGCCGGTCCACTCGCTTGCCGACAGCAGGCCGTGGGTGATGTCGAGCCTGGCCTGAATCGGCTCGTCGCCCCACAGACGCAGGCTGTTGCCGGAGCATTCGAGAAAATAGCAGTGCGTCTCGGTCGGATAGTTCGCCAGAGCATCGACGGTCAGCTTGATCGGGCGCTTGACCATGCCGTGGATCACAAGCTCATGACGTTCCGGATCGATGTCCGGAATGCCGTGGTGATTGATCTCGAAGTGCAGGCCGGCGGGCGTGATCGTACCGTGCATGAGATGGTGCGGTGTGAATGCGGCGATCGATCGGCCGGTGCTGCCCCAGCCGCCCGGCGGCACGGTAAAGCGCTTGGTGCGTTCGGCTTCGAAGCGGGATCGCGTGCCGTAGTCGTCGGTGGTCGCGCCGGGCGCGAGCACCCATTCGGGCTGACCCTCCCCGACCGGTTGAGCAAAGGCCAATCCCGGCGCCGCGCCAGCGGCCCCGAGTGCGAGCGTCTTCATGAAAAAGCGCCGATCGAGCAGCCCGTTACCAGCCACCCGCGGCAAATCAGCGACGGTGTTCGCCATTATTCTCCCCCTTATTCGCACCTGCGGGGTCCATCCTACGCCGTCGCCGCCTGCGATAAAAGTGGACCAGCCAGGCAATTCGTCGTAGCTATCGATTGTCGAACCGGTCGATGACCTCCTGCGTCGTCATGACCTCGCCGAAGACGCTGGCGATGTTCTTTAAGCTGGCGAGGTGGTCCTCGTCGGTCCGCGCGGCGTTCGCGTCTTCGACCATGATGCATTTGAAATCGCGCATCATGGCGTCGCGCGCCGTCGACTCGCAGCATAGATTGGTCAGCGTGCCGGTGATGACGAGCGTGTCGATACCGAGCTCCACCAGCCTTCGTTCCGCGTCGCTCGCACCCTCGACGAACGCGCTGAAGCGGTCTTTGTCGACGATCAAGTCGTCGCCGTGACGATCGAGCTCGCGCCAGAAGGCGTGCCCCTGCGCACCCGGGAAGAAGTTCGCGCGCAGCTCCGTGCCGCCGGCCCCCGGCGCAAAATGGGAGAAATACAGCGGCCAGCTGGACCGTCCTTGACCCGTGAACGTGGAGCGTATCCAGACCAGCGTGGCGCCGAGAGATCGCAGCCGTGCGGCCAATCGATTGATGTTCGGCACGATACCGCGTGCAAGCGGCACCTCGAGCGGGGCCCCGGGCGCGACGAACACGTTCTGCATGTCGATGACCAACAACGCCGTGCTGCTCGGATCGAGATCATCGAACAGGCGAGCGCGTCCGCCTCGACGCTCGCAGAGCGCCGCTTTGAATTCCGGGGACAGGGTGACCTCGTGCAAGAGCGATCGGCCTCGAGGGTTGCTTAGAAGCGACGATCGGCGCGCTCGAGATACATTTCCATCTCGCCGTCCTCGTACATCGTCAGGTAGAACGAGTCGGGATCACAGGTATACGGGAAGATCTCGGCCTCGTCGTCGCGCTTCCACTGGCGGCGCCGCACCGGGGGCCGCTCGTAGTTGTCGGAATCGTGCACCGTGATTACCGCGCTCAAAGTGTTGCCGTCCTCGCTGAGCGAATAGCGTTCCTCGATGCGCGCATTTTCCGAGATCAGCTCGCCGCGAAAATCGCGCACGGTCTTTTCGAGCATAGTCGTCTCGATGATCAGCGTGCGGCCCTCCCAGCGGCCGTTCGAATGTCCCATGCGTGAAGCGGGCATCAGATCGCTCGGCCTGCGGCCGTCCATCCAGATTCGCCTGACTCTCGACTGGTACTCGTAAATAAACGTCAATCGATTGACCGACGCGATGATCTCGAAAGGGAACGAGTAGGTCGTGCGCGCGGGAAGTCCGATCGACGCGCAGCGCACGTCGGGCTGATCGTAGTAGGGCAGATACTGTTCCAGCCATGCTTTGCCTGCCGGCGTCAGCGCCATCGAGTACTTGCGAAAATCGAGCTCCTGGGTCGCCGTCCAGGTTCCGATGATGTCGACCGGGTCGGGAGGCAGCGGCGGTGCGTCGCGGGGCGGAGCGCGCTCGGCTCGCCACGGGCCACCCTGCTCTTTTTGCGCGGCCGCGCCTTCCTGCGTGTAGGTGCCGAAGATTGCGTCATCCTGCAGTCGGCCGACGAGCCTACGATCGAAGACGAATCCGCGGACGTCGCGGCTGTCCGCTACGACCACGATGCCATCGCCTTCGATCTCGACTCGCGCCGGTCCGCCCTCCAGGTGCCCGATCCAGCCGCCGTCGGCGCCGCGCTCCAGTTCCAGCCGGCCGACCAGGGTGCGTTTGTCGTCCTTCAGCGAAATCAGCCAATCTCCCTCGAAGCCGGCCGCCGCCGAATGCGCGGGAACCGCGAGAGTCCAGACGATGATGGCCAGTCGGAGAATCGACGCGTTGTTCATAGCTCAGTTACCTCGGCTCACTCACTCCGGCGCGCGATCGACCAGCTCGGTTCCGTCCGCCAACGTCACCGTCATGATCGATAGCATCTTGCGGCCGTCGCGCCCCAAGAATCCGTAAAACGTCACGGTATCGCCGACCGCGATCGTATCTTTCGTCCAGCCTTTCCGTGCGAGCCAAACCACCGGCGAGCCCCTGGCGTCCCAGATCTCTTCTTCGCCGGCCTCGTTGGTGACGCGAAACAGGTAGCGCACGTGGGGGTTGCGAAACCAAACCTGCGTCACCACGCCGGTCAAGGTCGCGGTCTTTTCTGCGGTGAACTCCGCAGTGAAGGAGTGGTGACCGGAGACCTGCAGACCAATGAGCAGGCACGCGCCGGCGAGGAGCGCGTTGGCGCGGAATCTACGTCGCATGGCTTTGATTGACACGGCTACGCCTCCTAGTCAAGAGTTCCGGCGAGCGATGCACCACACCTTCGTATCCCGCGCGATCATCGTTGCACCCCTTCTGGCCGTGTGCACAGTCTACCGCCGATCGTCGGCAACCCAGTAGTCGGCCGGCTCGAGCTCGGTGGGCGCGGCCGGCAATTCGACCGTGAACTCGACGCGCGCGACCTCCGCGCGTTCAGGCGGCGTCGCCCCCGCGTCCCGGATCGCATCGATCCGCCGGATGCGGTGCGCAAGTCCACCGCCGTTGGCAATCTGGATGTTGAGCCCGGGCCTGGCATTCATCTCGAGTATCAGCGGACCGAGATAGCGATCGATCACGATGTCGACGCCGAGGTAGCCGAGCCCGGTGACCTCGTAACCCCGAGCCGCCGATTCCAGGATGAAGCCCCAGTGCGGAATCCTGAGGCCGGCAAACAGCGCGCCCGTGTCCGGGTGCTCGTCGACCACATCGTTGTGCAGCACGCCGGTCAGGGTCGTGCCCGTGCGCAGATCGACGCCGGCGCCGACGGCGCCTTGATGGAGGTTCGCCTTGCCGCCAGAATTGCGCGTCGGCAGACGTACCATCGCCATCAAGGGATAACCGCGATACACGATTACGCGAATGTCGGGCACGCCCTGGTAGCTTACGTCCGCGAATAACGGATCGAACTGCACGCAATACTCGACGAGAGCCGTGTCGGGGTTGCCGCTCAGGCTGTACTGGCCGCCGACGATGTTGCTGATGTGGTGGCGCAGCTCGGATTCGGTGATGAGTAGCCCGCTCGCCTGGCGATAGCAATCTCGCTTGCGCCTGCTACGGCCCGTGATTACCACGATGCCGTCGCCACCGCTGCCATGCGCCGGCTTGATCACGAAGCTGTCACGCTCACCGACGATCTCCCCGATCCGACGCACGTCCGCCTGATGCGAGATCGTCCCGTACAGCTCGGGCACGGCCATCCCGGCCTCGAGCGCCAGTCGCTTAGTCATCGTTTTGTCGTCGACGCGCGGATAGAGCCGGCGCGGATTCAGGCGCGCGATGTACTCGGCGTTCCTTTCGTTGAGGCCGAGCACGCCTGCCGCCCTCAGTTTCCTCGCTATCCCGATCATCACGTCCTATTCCGCGGCGAGCACTTTGAAGCGGCGCAGCTCGGTCAGGCGGTAGCCTGTGTAGCGACCGATCAACATGACCGCCGCGAGAACCACGAGGAGGAGCTCGGGAAACGTGAACACGATATGCTCGAGCCAATCCATGCCCATCGCCAAATAGGCCAGCAC
>JBFGFX010000169.1:0-8057 GCA_041579335.1 Woeseiaceae bacterium
ACCACGCCAAGGTCATCACCTCGCCGGCGATCCGGCGGCGCGCGAAACAGGCCGGGATCGACCTGACCCAGGTGCCGGGCAGCGGCTCGGGTGGCCGCATCCTGCCCCAGGACCTGGATCGGTATCTCCAGGAGCGGGCACCGGCCCGTACCACGGCAGCGGCCATCGACGCTGCCGACACGACCACCGAAGTCAAAGTGATTGGTTTGAGGCGCCTGATCGCCGAGCGCATGAGCAACGCGAAGCGCGAGATCCCGCACTTCTCCTACGTCGAGGAGATCGACGTCACGGAGCTCGAGGCGTTGCGCAGGCACTTGAACGACGCGCGCGACGCCGCTCGCCTGACGCTGCTGCCGTTCATCGGCGCTGCGTTGGTCAAGGCGCTGCGCGAATTCCCGCAGTGCAACACTACGTTCAACAAGGAACGCGACGTCCTGGTGCGGCACGCGTCGGTGCATCTCGGGATTGCCACGCAGACCAAAGACGGCCTCAAAGTCCCGGTCGTGCGGCACGCCGAGCAGCGCTCGCTCGACGACCTCGCAGCCGAGATCGTCCGGGTATCCGAGGCGGCGCGCAACAGCACGATCAAACGCGACGAGCTGACGGGATCGACGATCACGCTGACGAGCCTGGGCAGGCTCGGCGGCATCGTCTCGACGCCGGTGATCAATCAGCCGGAGGTCGCGATCATCGGCGTCAATCGCGCGGTGGAGCGACCGATGGTTCTCGACGGTCAGGTGGCAATTCGTTTAATGATGAATCTGTCTTCGTCGTTCGACCATCGCTTCGTCGACGGCTACGACGCCGCGGCGATGATTCAGCTCGTCAAGGAGCTGCTGGAGCATCCGGCACGTATCTTCATGCCCGCCGAGTAGCCGCCGGTAGCGGCCTCGCGGGGCCGGCCGCGATGGTAAAGGACGGCTCATTTCGGCATACTTTGTCGGAACAATAACAACGCTGCCGGGCCGAGTATCGAGCCGGCGTTCAAGGCGCGAGCGGATTCCCCGCTCGCATGCACTGCAAGTCCTGATCCGCCGCACGCACCGGCCCGACAGGTGGCGCCAGCAGCTGTTCGGGTCAACGGACGACCGATGGGCGGCACTGATGCTGATGGAGCGATCGCCAGGCATTCACTGCGGTATTGCAGGCGCGTGACGTCGCCGTGATACAAAGGACACGGCGCGTCCGCGCGCATCGTCAAGGGACACAGCCAGCGATATAGCGCTTCCGGAGACAGATTGCCGGAGCGCCGAGTCCTGTCCGGACCCACCATCGTGCAACGGGCCTGTCGACGAATCCGAACCCGGGCTTGCGGGCGCCCGAGGCCTGACATTGCGCGATTCGACCAACGATCCTTCTCCCCGCGACGCGTTGCGCGCGAGTGAAGAGCAGCCCGGGACGGGCGAGACTCGGCAGATATTCGACGAGCTCGCTGAGCACCGCGCGCTGGCGCACAACGGGATGTCGGCGGTCCTGCCGATCCTTGCCGCGTTCGACGTCGAGACGGCGGCGATCTGGGCCAACGAGGAGTTTGCGCGTGCCATCGTGCGCCACAGGAAAACGGGCCGAAAGCTCCGTGACGAAGATGTCGAAACCCTCGTTCACGAATTCGCCCGGGTGCTGGAGTACGAGGACATCCTCAAGGACCACCCCTCGCTACGCGACCGGATCGCACTGATGACGAAGCGGCTGGCGATAAAGGTGGCTCGATCGACGGAAGAGAGTTTCATGAATCGCACCCTCAGGCGCGAACGCGAGGCCGAAGAGTGGGTGCAACGGGTGCGCATGGAGATACTGAGCGCCTTCGACCGGAGACAACACGGATTCGGTCTGAGCGACTCGGTCATTGCGGACAAAGCCGAACGCCTCGCGTCCGACTGGGTGGCCAAGCTGCGTAGCGACTACCTCAAGAAGGCACGCAACGAGTATCGGCGACTCGTCCGGGCGCAGGCAGGCGGCGCGGATCGGCAAGATCCGCTCGAGCGCCTATGGTCGAGCCCCGACCTCGTGCAGATCTTCGTCAAGAGCGTCACCGGCATGTTCCCGCTCGAGCAGTCGATGACCCTGAGAAGGCTCGTCGATCTGATGGTGGCCTACGATTTGAGCTTCGTTGTGCCGGCGCTTCCGGACGACGACTAGTCGCGCGGCACCAGCGCGACCACTCGTACCGGACCGCCCGACCCGCCTTCCACTTTGATCGGCAGCGCGACCACCGTGAACCCCGACGGCGGCAAGGCATCGAGATTGGTCAGATTCTCCAACCCCGCGACGTTTCGAGCAGCGGCGATGCGATGCACGGTAAAACCTACGGATGGCCCGTAGTCGATCGACGCGGTGTCCACGCCGAGCACGGCGGCGCCCCGCTCCTCGACGAGCAGCCGGGCCGCCGCGTCGCCGAAGCTCGGGAATGAGAGCTTCGACGCGTCGCCGGGCGTATCGTCGCCGAGATACGCCTTGGCGTCCGGCCAGCGGTCGCTCCAGCCGGTGCGAAGCAACACGATCGTCCCTGTGTCGATGCGGCCGTGATCCCGCTCGTGTGCGAGCACGTCCTCGACGCTGAGCCGATAGTTCGGATTCGAGGCGGCTTTGGCCGTCACGTCGATCACCGCGCCCGGTGCAATCAGGTCGTCGAGCGGGATCGCGTGCGCCGCCACCCCGGTGGACGAAAAGTGGATCGGCGCATCCAGATGCGTGCCGCCGTGTTCCGGTGTGCACAGCGAGTAGGCTGAGTAGAAATAGCCGGCCGGCGTCTCGCCATAGGCTAGCTCGGTCAGCTCGAACTTTGACGGCGAGGTGGGCCAGTACACCGTGTTCACGTTGTACGCGTGGGTTAGATCCACCAGCCGGTGGTCATCGAGCTCCCATGAACAGGCGATCGTTGCGGTCCCGAAGAGCACAATGGATATTAGGTATTTGGGCATGTCCTCTATCTCCGGCAAGCTGCTCGCCTCACGGGCGCGTCAGTGCGGCCGGCGAAAACAGGACGTTGAACAGCTCGCACCAGATCACGACGCTGTTGTACTCCGAGACGTCGGTACCGCGCGGCACCTGATAGTTCTGATTGCCGACATTACCCTTGAGTTTGCCGAGGCTCAGGTAGCCCTCATCGGTGACGTCGGACGCGCTCGTCGGCGACGGGTGTTTTGCCATGTACACGACCAGCGCCGGTCCGTTCGTGGTCCGGAAATCTTCGAAGCGCACGACGTGGCTGCCGTCGGGCAGCTCGTACAAGGTCGCCCGGCCGCTGCCTTTGTGCACGATGTCCGCGTCGACGAATCGCCCCTGTGCGAGGACGCGCAGCACCCCGGACGGCATCGACTCGGTCATGGTGTGGTCGGGCGCGGCAGCCGCCGCATTCATGATGCGCTGCCTCTTCGACTCGCGCTCGATCGACGGCATCGCCGTAAGCTTGTCGAGATCGACACTGCCGTCTTCGGTCAGAAACTCCTCATCCACCGCCCTATCGATGAACAAGGGAGAAACAAAAAACCACGCGGCCGCCAGGACCAGCACCCCCACCAGAAATACCACCACACGCTTCATTGCACCGCCCCTTTTTGCGCCTCGCAGCCGATCACTTTGCCCGGCCCCGCCGGATCAGTATACAAGCAGCGGCAATCATACGGTCTTGAGCCATGCCCATGGACCGGCGGCGTGAGCGTCACTCGAATCCGTACTCCCACCACCACGGCATGCCGGTCTCTCCGAGCACGAAGGCGACGACCTCGGGATAGATCAACTCCGCGCGCACGCTGTTCGCGAGCATCACGATGCAACGCCGCCGCGCCTCCTGGCAGACGGCCATGTTGCCGGTCCACGGATTGTGGCCGCCTTTGAACCAGGTCTTGCCCCAGCCTTCCCCGAACGTGACGAGCCCGAGTCCGGCCGACAGCCCGATTTCTGCGCCGCGCGGATCGGTCTCGGTGATCAGCGACGGGAACTGGTGCGCGGTCGAGATTGGGAGCTGGCCGCGCACGAGCTCCGCTCGAGAGTTTGCGGACAGGCCCTGCCCTGCCAGGATACCGGCCCACATGTTGCCCTGGTCCTCGATCGTGGTATCCATCGAGCCCGCGGCGCTGACGTTGGTCCTTTCATCGTGCGGCTCGAACGAGCCGTCCATCGCGTAGCCGTCGGCGAGGTTGGCCGCGAAATCGGGCCGCCACTGCATGCTCGTGTTCGGCATGCCGAATCGATCGAAGATGCGCCGCTGCATCTCGGTCTTCACGTCCACACCCAGGCCTTCTTCCAGCGTGAACTGCAACAGATAGAATCCCTCGCCGGAGTACCCGTAACGCTCACCGGGCGTAAAGTGAAAGCGCAGCTTGCCGTCGTCCTCGAGCCAGCGGAAATTGTGGAATCCGGTTGAGTGCGTCAAGACGTGGCGGCCGGTCAGCAGCCGCCATCGATCGTCGCCCTCGAGGTCGGCGTACTCGTCGTAAGCGGGAATGGGCCAAGGCAGATACTCGTGCAGCGGCCGGTCCAGGTCGAATCGCTCCTCGTCGACGAGTTGCAGCACCATGTACGCGAAGGCGGTTTTCGTAAAGGACGCGCCGTACATGATCGTGTCGGTCTCGAGCGGCAGATCGCGTTCGACGTTGCGGTGCCCGAATGCGGCGACATGCGCTACCCGGGCGTCCTCGATGACCGCCAGCGCCATGCCTTTGACGTCTTCGCGCGCCATGAGCCGGCGCGCCTCGTCGGCAATCGCTCGAGCGCTCGGCAGCTTGTCGGCCGTGCTGCAGGCGACCATCGAGCAGCCGAGAGCAGCAACTGCGAGCACTCGAGCTGCGAACACGGCGGTCGGAGGCGCGATCATGGCACCGAACCGCCGGAAGCCAGATAGCGATCGATCTGCTCGATGATCTGCGCCACGACGTCCGTGTCCCTGGAGCGCACGTGGTCCGACTCGGTCCAGATGAGCTTTTTGGGCTCTCGCGCTTTCGCGTACAGCGCCTCGACCGTGCCAGCCGGCAACATCGTCTCGCCGCGGGCGGCAACCATGACCAGCCGCCGCGGGGCGATGCGATCGACGTACCGCAAGGGCTCGAAGGAATAAAACAGCACCGATGCCAGCATGCCGGCAGGCACCGCCAGCCAGCGGGGCTCGTGGGTGGCTCGGACCTGCGCGGCGAGATCCCCTCCGCCATGGATCAACATCACCGTCGGCACTCGCTCGTCGAGCGCACCGTGCATCGTAGCGAACGGCACGCCGACGCTGACGCCGACGACCGTGACCCGGCGGAGGTCGAGACCCTCGTCGGCGCGCAAGAAATCCAGCGCCAGCATGCCGCCTGCCACGGTCCGGAATGCCGCTGCACGGATTGCGCCCGGCCAGCGAAGGTATTCGCCCGGCGTCTCCGGCGACCGGTACGGATATTGGACGCTGACGAGCACGAGATCGGCTTGCTCGGGAACGAGCGTGAGGATCCTGTCGCGGGTCTTCGCGCCAGCATAGATGACGACGATGCGGTAGGTTGGATCCAACTGCAGCGGCCGCCGCAGAAATGCATCGGTCACGACCTCTCCGTCCCGATTGCGCAGCCGGATCAGGCGCGTCTTCGACTGCGAGCTCGACCACGCGTCGAGCGTCGCGGCGCGACCGTATTCGCCTCGCACGTCGAAGAACACGTGCTCTTTGTCGAAACGCAGATAGGCGATGGCGCCAGCGAGCGCCAATACGACAAGTCCGAGCACGAGCCCGGCAATTCGACCGCGGCGCATCCGTCCCATCACGGCTAGCCCTGGCAAAACCCGGCCAAAGGATAGCGACGCTTGGCCGTGCAATCGAGCCGGTTGTTCTCAGGCGGCACCGCTCCGCGCGCGCCAGGCGGCCAGCACTTCGAGCTCCCTGTCCCTCGACAGTCCCAGCCCGGCAAGCGGAAACACGGTCTCTCGGAAGAAGTGCGATTGATACCATCGCCACGCGTCGCGTGCCGTTTCGGCCAATGGCCGGTACTTGAGACCCGCAGCGACCGCCCTGCCGCCGTCGATCTGATAGAACCCCGCATCCTCATCCAGGGGCGCCCAGAGCGGCATGTCCGAGAACGACGCGACGCCCTGCTCAGCGCGCAGGAAATCCGCATCCACCCACACTAGACGAGCGCGGCTGCCAATGGCGTTACGCGATCCTTCGAGAAAGGACCGCATCGTCCGCGGCTCGACGGGACCGCACAGGTTGTGGGTGCCGAGGCGGCGCCGTTCGACGCAGTCGATGATCCACCGAGCAACGTCGCGAACGTCCACGTACTGGACCGGGTCTCCGCCCGAGCCGGGGGCGAGGACGTCATCGTTGAGCGCCAATCGTCGCAGCCAGTAGTGAAACGACGCTCCATCGTCGCGCGGACCCAGGATCGCGTGACAGCGCGAAACCCCGAACGCGCCCGGATACGTGCGTTCGACGATTCCCTCAGCGAGCGCCTTTTCACCGCCGTACCAGCCGGGATCGTTGTCGTGTGTCGGCGACGTTTCGTCGAGGCCGGCGCGACCGAAATCGGTGTAGACGGCGATGCTCGAGCAGAAGAAGTAATAATCCGTGCGGTCTGCCAGCAGCCGCGCCGTCTGCTCGACCAGACCGGACTCTGCGGGCCAGACGTCGATCACCGCGTCCCAGCGACGTGCCCCCGCGAGCGCGGCCAGATCGCTGCCGTCGAGCCGGCGGTCGCCGCGGAGCTTTTCGAGCTCAGGAAACAGGTGAGGCCGCGTGATCCCCCGGTTGAAGAGCGTGACCTCGTGACCTCGAGCGGTAGCCCGCTCGACGATCGCGGGACCGACGTAATTCGTGCCACCGAGCACGAGGATCGTTTTGTTGACGGCGGCGCGGCGCACGGATGAAGCACACCCGGCGATTGGGGTAACCAGCGTGCCGAGCGTCGCGCCGAGAAATGACCGTCTTCGCATCGAAGCTACATTACCGCGGCTACTCCCGGAAGCACATAAGACGATAGAACAAAATCGAATGTACTAGCGCTGGGTCGTCTCCCCCAAAGAGAGAAGACCCCGCCGAAGCGGGGTCCAAAGCGGATCGAAGCTGGCTAGCCGTCAATCGTCGTCATCGCTATCGCTATCCTCGTCGTCATCGCGATCCACGGCGCCGCAGGCGACCACGGCGTGCGGCCCGAAGCCGTTGTTGATGGCCACGTTGCGTATCGAGACGGTGCCGATTTTGGAGAGCGGCACGTAGTCGGCGCCGCCGTTCGTGTTGATCGCCGACAGGGTCCCGTTACCGCCGCCGTCGACTGTCCAGACACCCAAAAACATCGTTGCCAGGATGTTGTTCGGATCGTTGCCGTCGAAGATCGTCGGCTCGCAAGCTTCCGGTCCGGTCGCCACCGAGCCGATATCGTAGACCAGCGAGATGTAGACGTCGCCCGGCGTCAGCCCTTGGGCTTCACCCGTCACCCGCAGCGTCGAGCCATCGTCGTCGAACTCGATCTCCGCCTCGATCGGTCTCGGCGTGTCGAGGTCGACCTCGGCCTCGGAACCCGCGTACGCCGCGCACGGCAGGAATACAACGGCCGCGATAAGCGCTCGCCGGACCGGGCCTGCAAAAACGTGTCTATCGCTCATAGGCCTTCCCCTTAGATTCAGTGTGGTGACTAGGCCTACTGTCAGTGACGCGGCCGCAGATAAAGGTTCTATCGCGGCGCAGTAGAGGAAAAACTTTAATTTAATTACAATAAATTATAGTTATATTTAAAAGTCAATTCTAGGATGAATGGGCTTCCCGTCACCAGAGCTCGCCCGGCCGCCACTCGGCCGACAGGTCGGTGGCTAAGTCCAAGTCTCGTGGCGTTTTCGGCAACCTCAAGATCTTGATTCGCTCGGCGGGCGTCGGCTGAAGCCCATCGACCGTCCGAATGTACAGATCGCCGCACCAGTCCTCCCAACCCAGTCGGTCATATAAGGTCGTGCCCGTGGAAGATAGCGCAGCGATCTCGAACCCATGCAACCGGGAACGAACGCGCTCCATCAGACGCGTAGCGAATCCTCGGCCACGAAACTCCGGTGACGTTGCCACGAGCTCCACGTACGCCGTCAGCAGACGCTTCATCCCGTTC
>JBFGFX010000170.1:0-8043 GCA_041579335.1 Woeseiaceae bacterium
GTGTTGAAGACGACCTCGCCAATGGTCTTGCCGTCATGTCCGACGGACACGCCGTGGAATACCGTTCCGTCTTCCAGAGCCAAAATTGCCGGCGTAGTCAACAGCTATCCTCGGTGCTCAAAGGACTTCATCGATCGTTGGGTTGCCCAAAATCCCAATGGCGAATGCGTATCGAGTAGATGCACAAAAGCGGAAGGACATGACACCTTCCGCTCCTGGATCCGCCGGCAAACCGGCGGCCCGGCTTAGTTTACTGGAGCCGGTGCACCGGCGCCAGATTCAATGCCCTTTTCGCGCACCGGCCGCCCTTCAGAACAGGCTGTCGCCCGCGGCCGAATGCCGCGATCGTCCCGCGGCTTTCGCGAGGGCAGAGCCGAAAGGATCAGCGACCGAAGCGCCGCCGCCGCAGCAGCCCTATCAGGACCAGTCCGAGTCCGAAGATCGACAGGCTGGCGGGTTCCGGCAGCACCCTGGCTTTGAACGAGTCGACGATCCATTCGCCTTCGATGAACGCCCCGTCCGCGTCGAAGCCGTCGAAGAGGTCGAAGGAGCCGAAGTCGACCGGGGCTCCGTTCACGCCGATCTCGGCAATCAGGTCGATGCCGAGAAAGTCCCCGAAGCTCGTAACGAGCGTCGGGAACAAGCCATCGAGGAAGTCGACGTCATTGGTTTCGTTCAACGTGATCGCGCCGAGAACGACGGTCATCGTGTTTCCCGTGCCGAGGCCGAAACCCACGAACGCGAAAGCGGGGTCGGTGTCGTCGACCTGGTCGGAGTCGAAAACGCCGCTCGCCGTCACGAGGTCGCCGACATCGAGGCCGAAAGCATTCCCGGCATCCGCGTCGGTGATGACGCCGTGCACCGTGAATCCGACCGGTACGGCCAGCGCGGCGCTGTTGGCCAGCAAAAGAGCGATACCGGCCAGAGCGCTTGCTACAGAAGTAGTTTTTCTCATTCGTCTTGTCCTCCGCGTAAAGCGGCACACCACTCTTTAACTGGAGGCAAGATTCGTGCCGCGAGGCTAACGTCGAGGATTCTGGTCGTTTTTTAGAAGCCGGACAGCCGCGTGGCGGCGAACGTGTAAAGATTCCCGACGCACAACTCGCGGGCACGGGTCCCTACTGGCTGATGCGCTCGAAGAATCGCTTCACCGTTTCGAGCCAGCCGCCGGCACGCGGACTGTGCTTTTTGCCGCCCGCTTTGAGCAGCTCGTCGAACCGCCGCAGGAGCTTCTGCTGCTCGTCGGTGAGGTTCACCGGCGTTTCGATCATCACACGGACGAACAGGTCGCCCCTGTGCGCGTCGCGGACCGTCGTTACGCCCTTGCCGCGCAGGCGGAACACCTTGCCCGACTGAGTGCCCGCCGGGATCTTCAAGGAGACGTGGCCGTCCAGGGTCGGCAGCTCGACTTCGCCGCCGAGCGCCGCGGTCGCGACGCTGATCGGCACGTCGCAGGACAGGTCCGCACCCTCACGTTCGAAGATCTTGTGCGGATTGACGCGAATCTCCACGTACAGGTCGCCGGGCGGTCCGCCGTTGCGGCCGGCTTCGCCTTCGCCGGCAAGGCGGATACGATCGCCGTCGTCGACCCCCGCCGGCACCTTGACCGAAAGCGTCTTGGTCTTGGCAACCCGGCCACGGCCGCTGCACACCCCACACGGGTTGGCGATGATCGTACCGGCGCCTTTGCAGACCGGGCAGGTCTGCTGAATCGAGAAGAAGCCCTGCTGGACTCTAACCTGTCCGGCGCCGCCGCAGGTGGTGCACTTGACCGGCTCCGAGCCTTTCGCCGCCCCGCTACCCTTGCACTCGTCGCAGCCTACCTGCGTGGGTACCTCTATCGTGACCGAATCGCCGCTGACGGCACGTTCCAGGTCGAGGCGCAGCTCGTAGCCCAAGTCCGCGCCGCGGAACATCTGCGTACGGCTGCGCCGGCCGGCACCGAAGATATCGCCGAACACGTCGCCGAAGATATCGCTGAAGCCCTCGGCGCTGAAGCCGCCGGGACCGCCTGCAGCGGCGCCGCGAAGCCCGTCATGACCGAACTGATCGTAGGTGGCGCGCTTGTCAGGGTCGGAAAGCGCCTCGTAGGCCTCCTTGGCTTCTTTGAACTTGCTCTCGGCGTCGGCGTCGTCTTTGTTGCGGTCGGGGTGATACTTCATTGCGAGACGACGATACGCCTTCTTGATCTCGTCGCCGGAGGCGGTGCGCGAAACGCCTAGCACGTCATAGAAGTCGCGTTTTGCCATATCGAGAACCCGCCGCTAACGGCCGGGCGCCCTAAACGGGCGCCCGCACTCTATCCGCTGCCTGAGCGTCCCTGCTGCTCAGGCCTGTTTGCTCTTGTCGTCGCCGTCGACCTCTTCGAACTCGGCATCGACGACACCCTCGTCGTCGCCGGCCGCGCCTTCCGCCGCCGCGTCGGCGCCAGCGCCCGCCTGCTCGGCATAGAGCCTCTGCGCCAACGGTGAAAATGCCTCCGACAGCGCTTTGGTCTTGGCCTCTATCGTCGCCTTGTCGCCATCGTCCAGTACCGCTTTGAGATCGGCAATCGCCGTTTCGACCGTATGCCGTTCTTCACCGCTCGCCTTTTCGCCGAGCTCTTCGAGCGACTTCTCGGCGGCGTGGATCAGACTATCGGCCTGGTTGCGCGCATCGACGACCTCGCGGAACTTGCGGTCCTCCTCGGCGTGGCTTTCGGCGTCCGACACCATGCGCTCGATCTCCTCGTCGGACAGGCCGCTCGACGCCTTGATCACGATGTTCTGGCTCTTGCCGGTGGCCTTGTCCTTGGCCGAGACGTTCAAGATACCGTTCGCGTCGATGTCGAAGGTCACCTCGATCTGCGGCATACCGCGCGGCGCAGGCGGAATGTCCGCCAGGTCGAACCGACCGAGCGACTTGTTGTCCTGCGCGCGCTCGCGCTCGCCCTGCAGGACGTGGATCGTCACCGCCGTCTGATTGTCGTCGGCGGTCGAGAATACCTGCTGCGCATTGGCCGGGATCGTCGTGTTCTTTTCGATCAGCTTGGTCATGACGCCGCCCAGAGTCTCGATGCCGAGCGACAGCGGCGTGACGTCGAGCAGCAGCACGTCTTTGACGTCACCGGCCAGCACGCCGCCCTGAATCGCCGCGCCCAGCGCGACCGCTTCGTCCGGATTGACGTCCCGGCGCGGCTCCTTGCCGAAAAAGTCCTGCACCTCTTGCTGCACCTTCGGCATACGCGTCTGTCCGCCGACCAGGATGACGTCGTCGACGTCGCTGACCTTGAGGCCCGCATCCTTCAGCGCGGTCTTGCACGGCCCGATGGTCTTCTCGATGAGCTCTTCGACCAGCGATTCCAGCTTCGCCCGCGTCAGCTTGATGTTCAGGTGCTTCGGCCCGCTGGCGTCGGCGGTGATATACGGCAGGTTCACCTCGGTCTGCTGGCCCGTCGAGAGCTCGATCTTGGCCTTCTCGGCAGCCTCTTTGAGCCGCTGCATCGCGAGCGGGTCGTGAGTGATGTCGACACCGCTCTCACGCTCGAACTCCTGCGTCAGGTACTCGATGACCCTGAGATCGAAGTCTTCGCCGCCCAGGAACGTGTCGCCGTTCGTAGCCAAGACTTCGAACTGATGCTCGCCGTCCACTTCGGCGATCTCGATGATCGAGATGTCGAATGTGCCGCCGCCGAGATCGAACACGGCGATCTTCTTGTCGCCGCGCTTCTTGTCCATGCCGTAGGCCAGCGCAGCCGCGGTCGGCTCGTTGATGATGCGCTTGACGTCGAGCCCGGCGATCTTGCCGGCGTCCTTGGTGGCCTGGCGCTGCGAGTCGTTGAAGTAGGCCGGCACCGTGACGACCGCCTCGGTCACCGGCTCGCCGAGGTAATCCTCGGCAGTCTTCTTCATTTTCATCAGCACCCGCGCCGAGATCTCCGGCGGCGCCATGGCTTTACCGTTGGCTTCGACCCAGGCGTCGCCGTTGTCCGCCTTCACGATCTTGTACGGCACCATGTTGATGTCACGTTGCACGACGTCGTCTTCGTAGCGACGGCCGATCAGGCGCTTGACGGCAAACAGCGTATTGGTCGGATTGGTCACGGCCTGCCGCTTGGCAGCCTGACCGACCAGAACCTCGCCCTCCTTGCCGAACGCGACGATCGACGGCGTGGTCCGGTCGCCTTCACTGTTTTCGATGACCTTGGGCTTGTCGCCTTCCATGACGGCGACACAGGAGTTGGTCGTTCCCAGGTCGATACCGATCACTTTACCCATGCTGACTGATCTCCAGATTCTCTAATTTGGTGGAAAGTCTCAAAACTGGTTCGTACGTGGGGCCTCGGCGAGGGCTTTCAAGCGCAGGCGGGCGCCGTCATGCGAGTTTATTCGTTCTCGTCGCCGGCGTCGGGCAGCGCCTGGGCCACCACGACGCGCGCCGGCCGCAGCAGGCGGCCGTTCAGAGTGTAGCCTTTCTGATACACGGTCAGGACCGAGCCAGACTCGACGTCGGCGGACGGCTGCATGGACATGGCCTCGTGCAGCTCCGGATCGAACGGCTCGCCGAGGGGATCGACTTCCGCCACGCCGAACTGCTCCATCGTCGTGGTCAGCAGCTTGAGCGTGGCCCGGCTGCCCGCTAGAAGCGCCTCCACGCCCGCCTCGTCGCTCGCCTCGAGCCCCATCTCGAGGCTATCGCGCACCTCGAGGAGCTCGCGGGCGAAGCGTTCGAGGGCGAATCGCCGCGCCTTCTCGACGTCGCGCGCGGCCCGTTTGCGCACGTTATCGAGCTCGGCCGCCGCGCGCAGATACCTGTCCCAGTTCTCTTCGGCCTTGGCCTTGAGATCGTCCACGGACTCCTGTTCCGACGCTGCCGGCCGTTCACCGTCTGCCGCCGCCAGCTCCGCTTCGGCGCCGTTCGCGGCCGACTCGTCCTGCGCAGTCAGCTCCTTACTTTTAGGCTCGTCGCCGTCGTAATCGGCCCGTCCGTTCATCGTTTGCCTCTTCCGTTCAACCGCTCGGCGGCCGGCACGTGCTGCGGCCGCCGTTTTAAAGGATGCACGGAGTTTGGGGATTTGGTGCCAAATATCAAGGCTCGCGAGCCCGCGCACCGCTCGCGCGCACGAGCCTCAGTCGCCGGATTCGAACGCGGCGCTCAGGAGGCGGGCGGTGACGTCGACGATCGGCACGACCCGGTCGTAGGCCATGCGCGTCGGCCCGATGACGCCGAGCACACCGATCATGTTGTCGTCGATGTGATACGGCGCGGTGACGACGCTGCAGTCGTCCAGAATCTGATAGCCGGATTCCTCGCCGATGAAGATCTGCACGCCGCTCGCGTTGATACTGCGGTCCAGCAGGTCGATGATGACGCGTTTCTGTGAGAACGCGTCGAACAGGCGCCTGAGCGTATCGATATCGGAGAGCTCGTCGAAATCCAGCAGGTTGCGCTCGCCCGCGACCACGTAATCGGGCCGCGTGGACGACGCTCCCTCCATCGCCGACTGCGCCACGGAGACGATGTCGAGCATCGCCTGGTTCATCGAGTCGCGGGTCTTCTCGAGGTCGTCGATCAGGCGCATGCGAATCTCGGCGAGATCGTGCCCGGCGTAGTGTTCGTTGATGAAGTTCGCGGCGTGTAGCAGCTCGCTTTCGGTGTGCGCCTGCTCGGTGTGCAGGATCCGGTTTTGCACTTCGCGGTCGTTGATCACGAGTATCGCCAGCACGCGGTTATCGGACAGCGGTAGGAACTCGATCTGGCGCAGCGTCGCTTGATGCACCTTCGGCACCGACACGACCCCCGCGAGACGGGTCACTCGCGACAGCATGTCGGACACTTTGTGAGCGATGTTGCTGCTGCTGTCGTCAGTGGGCTCGCCGATCTCGCTCTGCAGTTCCCTGATGTCCCTGTCCTTTGGCGCTTTGTAGCGCATCAGGCTGTCCACGAAAACGCGATAGCCGCGCGGCGTCGGTATCCGGCCAGCCGAGGTATGCGGCGCCGACAGGAGTCCCATGTCCTCCAGGTCGGACATGACGTTGCGGATCGTCGCCGGACTGAGCTCGAGCCCGGAATCCCTCGACAGGGTGCGCGAACCGACCGGGACGCCCTCGCGAATATAGCGTTGGATCAGCACCCTTAGAAGATACTGGGCGCGCTCAGTGGGAACCGTGTTTGTCGCTTCCGCAGTCATTCGCGAAGAATTGCAAAATCGAGCTTTTACTCAGTGTGTTAGGGTTGCCGGGTGACGCTAACAACGGGTTGGCGGGCGGTCAAGGGTCTGCAACAATCGCACTTGCCGGCCGCTGCCTTCCCTTGGAGCGGTCACAGTTCCGAGAGTTTCCTGACACGTCATGAGTGGCCGCTTCAGAACCGTCGCAATTCTTGGCCGCAGCCAGGATCGTCGCGTCGCCGAGCCGATGGCCCTGTTGGCCGGTTATTTGACAGAAGCCGGTGTGCATGTCATCGCAGCAGAGGACGCGCCCGCCGAGCTGCCAGCCGACCGCATGAGCGAGGACCGGATTGCCGCGCGAGCCGATCTCATCATTGCGGTAGGCGGCGACGGCACGATGCTGTACGCGGCAGGTGTCGCCCAGAGCCACGGCGTGCCGCTGCTCGGCGTCAATCGTGGACGCCTTGGGTTCCTAGCCGACATCACGCCCGATGAGATGCTGCAGGGCGTCGGGCGGATACTGGAAGGCCGGTTCAGTCAAGAGGCGAGGCTCCTGATCGAGGCCGAGATCACCGCCGCGGACGGCAGCGCCGAGACCTCTACCGCGCTCAACGACATCGTGCTGCAGCGGCGCGAGACCGGCCGCATGTTGGACTTCCGGACCACCATCTCGGGACGTTACGTCAACACCCACTCCGGCGACGGCCTGATCGTCGCGACGCCGACCGGCTCGACCGCGTACGCGTTGAGCTGCGGCGGTCCGATCATCGAGCCCGGCATGGACGCCGTCGTGGTCGTGCCGATCTGCCCGCATACGCTGAGCGACCGCCCGATCGTCATCCCGGCCGGCCTCGAGATCGAAGTCCGACTGCTCGCGCGGGCCGACACCAAGGCCGAGGTCGTGCTCGACGGCCACTCGATCGGCGGCCTGACGCCGGACGACCGCCTGCTGATCCGCCAGTCGGACACGCGTATCACCTTGATCCATCCGCCGGGCTACGACTTTTATGAAATACTGCGCACCAAGCTGCACTGGGGCAGAGACAGCCGCGTCCGAGACCCCGACGCGGACGACGACTAGGGATTGTGCCGATGCTGCGCAGCCTTCAGGTTCGCAATTTCGCCATCATCGACGAGGTCGATATCGATCTCGACGAGGGCATGACTGTCTTGACCGGTGAGACCGGCGCCGGCAAGTCGATTCTGGTCGACGCGCTCGGCCTGGTGCTCGGCGAGCGCGGCGGCAGCGGGCTGGTGCGCGCCGGCACGAGACGCGCCGAATTCGTCGCCGAGTTCGACGTCGCCGGGCAACCGGCGGCCCGCCAATGGCTGATAGAGCAAGCGCTCGATCTCGACGACGAATGTCTGCTGCGCCGCGTCATCGGAGCGGACGGCCGCTCGCGGGCATTCATCAACGGCAACGCCGTGTCGCTGCAGAATTTGAAGGCCCTCGGCGAGATGCTGGTCGATATCCACGGCCAACATTTTCATCAGTCGCTCGGACGCCCAGACGTGCAGCGAGACCTGTTGGATCATTTCGGCAAGCTCGGGTCGGAGCGCATCGACACGGAGGACGCGTTCTCGGGCTGGCAGCAGCTCGAAGAAGAACTGCGCGAGCTCGAAGCGCTCGAAGCGGACCGCGAATCGCGGCTCGAGCTGCTGGAATTCCAGGTCGGCGAGCTCGACGCGCTGCATCTCGAGGCCGGCGAGTTCGAGGCGCTGGAGGCGGAGCAGCAGAAACTGAAGCATCTGTCGCGGCTCTCCGAGGGGCTCGGCCAGGTGCTCTGCGACGCGTACGACGGGGAAGGACCGACCGCGCAGGGCCTGATCGCCAACGCCTGCCAGACGCTCACGGCGCTGTGCAGCTATGACGAGGCGCTCGAGCCCGCCCTCGA
>JBFGFX010000171.1:0-8031 GCA_041579335.1 Woeseiaceae bacterium
CATCGCCGGAAAGATCTTCGAGCGCCCGGACATGCTAAAGACCGAGCACGACAACGGCAACACCACGCTCGACGTGACCTCGCTCATGAGCAGCGACAAGAGGTTCGGCTCCGGCATGTACCGCTCCGGCAAGGTCCGCTTCGAGATCGCCGAGCCTTACGGCGTCGACGAGTTCATGTATTTCCTAGAGGGCGGCGTCACCTTGACCTCGTCGGACGGCACGGTGCAGGTGATCGGCGCCGGCGAGGCCGTCACCATCCCGAAGGAGTGGACGGGCGTCTGGGATACGGACGGCTACACGAAAATCTGGGTAATCTATTCGGAGGACGGCTCCGGCCTTCAATAATCACAAGCTTCGGAGGAGGGTCCGATGAGCCACGTTACACGTAGGAGATTTCTGGGAACCGTATCGACCGCGGTGCCGCTCGGTCTTGGGACATCGCTGCTCGTCTCCGAGGCAAAGGCCGATCAGGCGCCGGCACGAGCCGACATCGTCGTCACGGGCGGCACGGTGTTGACGATGGACCCGGATAACCCGGTCGCCGAAGCGATCGCCGTGCACGGCGATCGCATCCTTGCGGTCGGCGGCAACGACCAGATCGACGCTCTCGCGAAACCCGGCACTGTGCGCATCGACGCTCGCGGTCTGACCGTGACGCCGGGATTCATCGACGCCCACAGTCATCCGCTGTTCGCGGAAGAGGCGGTCGGCGTCAACGTCAATCTGCGCCGCATCGACGACGTCAAAGACGCGCTGGCCGGCAAGGCTGCGCAGACGCCGCCCGGTCACTGGGTGCGCGGCGTGATGTACGACGACACCAAGTTCGAGGACGAGCGGCCGCTCAATCGCCACGACATCGATGACGCGGTGTCGGACCATCCCGTCTACGTCGGCCATCGCGGCGGCCACACCGGGGTCGTCAACTCGATGGCGTTCGAGCTGGCCGGCGTGACGAACGAGACGCCCGATCCCGAGGGCGGGCGGTTCTTCCGCGAGGACGGCGAGCTCACAGGCAAGGTGGCCGAGCACGCCCGAGAGGTATTCTTTGAGGTCGGCACCTGGCCCGTGATGGATCGCAGCGTGCGGCAACAGTCCGCAACGATCTCGTCGCGGAACATGGCGGCCGCCGGGCTCACCTCGACCACCGAAGCCTATGGCAGCTACGACGACCTGGTCGCCTATCAGGATGCGCGCGACGCCGGCGAGCTCTTCTTCCGCCTGTCCTTCATGCCGGGCGGCAACGGCAAAGTGTACGAAGGTCTGAAGACCGCGGGCATCTGGTCCGGGTTCGGCGACGACATGATCCGCATCGGCGCCGTGAAATTCTCCGCGGACGGTTCGGCGTCGGAACGCACGATGTACATGAGCACGCCCTACGAGGGCACCGACGATCACGGGATCCTGACGATGACGCAGGAGGAGATCGACGCCGCGGTCGACGACGCCGTCGCGCACGGCTTCCGGGTCGGGATCCACGCCAACGGCGACCTGACGATCGACATGGTGCTCAAGGCCTACGAGCGGGTCTTGAAAGATCATCGGGGACCGAATCCGCGGCACCGGATCGAGCACTGCTCCCTGATCAACGCCGATCTGCTCGCGCGCATCAAGGCCGCGGGCGTCGTGCCCGCGCCGTTCTACACCTACGCGCATTACCACGGCAACAAGTGGGTGGACTACGGCGCCGAGAAGATGGAGTCGATGTTCGCGCATCGCAGTTTTCTCGATGCCGGCATTCCCGTGGCGCCCGCGTCGGACTACACGCCGGGACCCTACGAGCCGATGATGGCGATCCAGAGCATGGTGACTCGGAAGGATGTGCGCGGCCGAGTCTGGGGTCCGAGCCAGCGCATCTCGGTGACCGAGGCGATGCAGATCTGCACGATGCACGGCGCCTATGCCTCGTTCGAGGAGGACATCAAAGGATCGCTGACGCCGGGCAAGCTCGCGGACTTCGTGATCCTGGAGAAGGATCCGCACCAAGTCGACCCCGATGCCATCGTCGACATCCGAGTCGTCCGCACGGTCTTAGGCGGCAGGACGACGTTCGAGGCGTGAACGCCATGCGCGGTTTGGAGACTACGCGGCAACTAGTCACGACGCTCACCGCGCTTGGCGCGGTACTCGCGGCCTGCTCGACGCCCGACGAGCCCGGCGTTACGGCTGTTTTTTACAACGCGAGAGCGTACACGCTCGACGTGTCGAAGCCGTGGGCCGAGGCCGTAGCGATCGACGGCGACGAGATCGTCTATGTCGGCGACAGCGCCGGCGCACTGGCTCTCGCCGGTAGCGCCACCGCGCGCTACGATCTCGATGGCCAGATGCTCTTGCCCGGGTTCATCGACACGCACATGCACCCGGTCGCCGGCGGCGCCTATGCCCTCGCGCTCTCGCTCGAGACCGGCGGTACGATCGAGGAGTGGGTTGCCGCGATCGAGGCCTATGCCGCCGCCAATCCGGAGCTCCCGGTGATCTTCGGCTACGGTTTCCTCGCCAGCACGTTCGGGCCGGCCGGGCCGACCCGAGAGCTCATCGACGCGGTCGTTGCGGATCGGCCGGTGCTGATCATGGATGAGGGTTTTCACGGCGCCTGGGCAAATTCGGCGGCGTTGCAGCGCCTGAACGTCACCCAGGACACGCCCGATCCGGTGCCCGGCTTCAGCTATTACAAGCGCGACGCCGAGGGTAATGCCACGGGTTACCTACTCGAAGGCACGGCCGGCATGGCCATGGAGGCGCTCGACGTCATCTCGGAGGACGCCGTCGTCAAAGGCACCGCGCACGTCATCGAGACGCTGAACAGCTACGGCGTGACCTCCGTGTTCGACGCGGGCGCGATCGGCTACGAGGAATCGCTCGCACGCGTGCTCGCACGGCTGGAATCGAACCGCGAACTGACTGTGCGAATCGTCGGTTCCTACCGTCCGGGAGGGCCGGACGACATACCGGTGGCGATGGAGCGAGTCGAAGCGTGGCGCGACAACTTGAAGGGCAATCGCTATCACTACCGCATGCTGAAGATCATGGACGACGGCACGGTCGAGGGACGCACCGCAGCGATGTTCGAAGACTATCAGGGCGAACCCG
Organism: Woeseiaceae bacterium; assembly: GCA_041579335.1. GTDB lineage: Bacteria > Pseudomonadota > Gammaproteobacteria > Steroidobacterales > Woeseiaceae > JBFGFX01. Next base: position 3,089 of record JBFGFX010000171.1, read on the forward strand.
GTAACAGCGGCGATACGGTCTACACCGAGGCGCAGCTGGCCGAGCTGATCACGGGCGCCGCCCTTCGCGACATCGATGTTCACATCCACGCGCTCGGCGAACGCGCCGTGCACGAGTCACTGAACGCGATCGAAGCAGCGCGCGCCGCGCATCCCGACAGCGCCTCGCGCTACGCGATCTGCCACATCCAGGTCATCGCCGATCAGGACCTGCCGCGCTTCGCCGAGCTCGACGTCATCGCGCAAAGCACACCGCTGTGGGCGTCCTACGATACCTACGGCAAACAGTTCGTGAGCGAGGACCAGTTCAATCGCTACTGGCGTTTCAAGAGCTTGAAGGATCTCGGCGTCCGCCTGACCTGGGGCAGTGATTTCCCGGCCAGCGGTGCCGGCATGCTCGGCATGTCGCCGCTGCTGCAGATGGAGATCGGGCATACGCGCCAGGAGCCGGGGAATCCCGACGCCCCGGTCCAGCCGCGGGAGTCCGAGCGGCTCGGCATCGATGCCCTGATCCGCGGCTACACCTGCGATGCCGCCTACCAGCTGCGCCTCGAAGACGAAATCGGCTCGCTCGAGGTGGGCAAGCTGGCGGACTTCGTCGTCCTGGAGCGGAACATATTCGACGTCGATCCGTACGAGATCCACAGGACCGGCGTCGCTATGACCGTGCTCGGCGGCGAGATCGTCTACCCAGTCCGATCGCGACGATGATCGTTGAGTATCTGCGGAATCCCGGCACCGTGTAACCGATCCGCACGAACCGCACTATAAGCAGTCAAACGCTCGAGAATCACTTGAGGGATCGACAATGACCTTGCATCGAATCGTTCTGGCCGCGCTGCTGCTCGGCCTCTCGCTCGCCGCGACCGCCGACCTTGCCGCCGACGATCTGCCCGCCGGCACGGTGTGGTATCTGCACGCCGATCTCGAGCAGATGCGCGCCACGGAATCCGGGCGCGAGCTTTACGACTGGCTCGATGGCGAGGTCTTCGTCGAGGTCAACGAGGAGCTCGGTATCGATCTCAATAAGGAAGTCAATCGGGTGACGGCGTTCTCCGACACGGGCCGTGACGCGGTGATCGTCGTCGAAGGCGCGGTGAGCAGCGACCTGCGCAGCCGGGTTCTCGCGCTCGCAGCGGACCAGGGGAAGCTCGACGAACGCAAGCATCGCGGCAAGACCTACTACCTTGCCGGCGACGGCGAGTCCGGGAAGCGTGGGCTGGAGGCGCTCGAAGACGCGTCCTTTTTCACGTTCGACGTCGGGGGGAAGATCATAGCGTCGTCCGATGAGGAGCGCCTGAAAGCGATGATCGACAGCGGCGGCCGCATTGTCGGCGCGGAGGCGCACAAAAACGCATTGTTCGTGTTGACCGCCGACAAGCAGTTCGTGCAGGCCGGAATGCGGACCCGTGAGTTTGCCGATGACGGCGACTGGGACTCGAATATCCTGCGAAACACCGAGCAGATCGCGCTGCTCGTCTCGGATCGGGGCGGCATGATTGCGATCGAGGCCAAGCTGGTTTCGAGCGATCCGGCGATGGCCCAATCGATCGGCAACATCGTCAGCGGTTTGATCAGCCTGCAGGCGTTCAACTCGCAAATCGATCCGGCGGCCGCCCGCGTATTGCGAAACACCAAGGTCGATGTCGCGGAGAAAGTGTTGTCCGTCAGCACGGTCGTCGACCCGGCGTCGATTACATCGATATTGCGTCACTGAACCGCGCGCCACCCCGGGCATGATGTCGGACGAACAGCTGGTCGACGCTGCAAAGCGCGGCTCCGAGGCGGCGTTTGTCGAGCTGGTCGAGCGCTACCAGGAGCGCCTGCTCAAGTTCTTGCTAGCCCGTTGTACGAATCGCGCCGATGCGGAAGATGCGTTGCAGGACACGTTCGTCAACGCGTATCGGTACTTGGACAGCTTCGATCCGCGGTGGCGCTTCAGCACCTGGATCTACCGCATCGGAATCCGCGAGGCGATGCGCCTCGGCGGCCCGCACACCGAGGCGGGCGGCGAAATCGCGGATCCGGGCGCGGATCCGTTGAGAGCGTGCATCGCGGCTTCCGAGCGGGAGAATCTGTGGCTCACGGCGAGGCGGATACTGTCGGCCGATGCGTACACTGCGCTTTGGCTTCGCTACGCCGAAGACATGGCGATCAAAGAGATCGCCGCCGCGATGGAACGTTCGGTGTCTTGGACCAAGGTCACTCTGCTCAGAGCGCGCAATCGCATCGGCGATGCCTTGAATCAAGCGAGCGCGTCCGGCGCAGAAGGAGAAGTCTATGGATAACTTGGAAAAACGACTTCGCGAGGACGCAGACGAGATTCGCGTCGACGTGTCCGACGAGCTGTCCAGGCGTCTGAGAGCGTCCGTCTGCGCTGCCGAGAGGCCCGCTGCCTCGGCTCAGGGCAGCGGCCACGGCTTCTCGTTATGGTGGCTCGCGAGTCTGACCGGCGTCGCTGCGGCGATCGTCGGGATCGCGCTGTTGAACCTTGCCGACGTCCGGGCACCGGAGGCGCCGGACGAGGCGCCGATGGCGCGCGTCGTTCCCGACGAGCTGTGGCAACTACAGAGCGCGTTCCCGCTGCGAGCGGAAACGGCCGCGCTGACGGAGCCGCTCGAGGAGGAGCTCGAAAACCTCAAGGCCGACTTCGAGAGAGCACGCGACAACCTCGAGGCGGACCTGAAAGCGACTTTTTGACTGCGGCACCGCCGCGGCGCCCGGGCGCGGGCCTCTCGCGGCCGCCGCGACCGGCCGAGTTTTCGCCGTTGCGTCAGCTACTTGCGGACGAGGTCTCGCTGTCTGAAACAGGCTTTCCGCTGGTGGAAATCGGCGCTTGAATCCACTATCCTGAAACGCGTTGGGGGATGGCGCCGCAGAATTTCTAAAGTAGGCTAAGTGCTGGTCATTACATCGAGCGACGGCTCGCCCGGAGCCGCAGCCAAAATCCGCAAAGGTCAATAAATTAAAAGGATGCGATAGGTATGCCTATAGCAGTGTTGCTGATCGTACTGGTTGTCGGAAGCCTGATCTTTCACTTCTTGAGCCCGTGGACGTTCACGCCGCTGGCCTCCAATTGGAGCCAGATCGATTTCACGATCGACATAACGTTCGTGGTGACCGGGTTCGTGTTCGTCGCCGTCAACCTGTTCATGGCCTACTGCGTCTACAAATACCGTTACCGGAAAGGCGCCAAGGCCGCCTATGACCCGGAGAACACCAAGCTGGAGACGGTGCTGACGGTGGTGACGACGATCCTGGTCGCCGCCATGCTGGCGCCCGGGCTGTTCGTCTGGGCCAAGTTCGTCGACGTGCCCGACGACGCCCTGCAGGTCGAGGCCATCGGCCAGCAGTGGCACTGGTCCTACCGCTTGCCCGGCGCCGACGGCGAGTTCGGCAACGTGGACAACGCGTTGGTGTCTGTCGATAACCCCTTCGGCATGGATCCCGACGATCCGCTCGGCCAGGACGACGTCCTCGTCAGCGATGCGGAGCTCCACCTGCCGGTCGACGTGCCGGTGCAGATCAACTTGCGCTCGAAGGACGTGCTGCACAATTTCACCGTGGCGCAGTTCCGCGTGAAGATGGACATGGTCCCCGGCATGGAGACCTACATGTGGTTCACGCCGACCGAGACCGGCCGTTTCGAGGTGCTGTGCGAGGAGCTCTGCGGCATCGCCCACCATACGATGCGCGGTGCCGTCATCGTCGAATCACAAGCCGACTACGAATCGTGGGTGGCCAGCAACCCGACCTACGTCCAGAGCCTGGACCGGCCGGAAGGTAATGCCGCGCTCGGCGCCGCCCAATATGCGGTCTGCGCCGCGTGTCACGGTCAGCAGGGTGAAGGCCTGGTGGCGTTGAATGCGCCGAAGCTCGCGGGTCAAGAGGACTGGTACCTGCGCAAGCAGCTCAAGAACTACAAGAACGGCATCCGCGGCGTGCACGAGGACGATATCTACGGCCGCCAGATGGCGCCGATGGCGGCAACCCTGATCAACGATGCGGCCATCGAGAACGTGATCGCGCACATCCGCGCCCTGCCGGACACGGCCGCGCCGCAGACGATCGAAGGCAACGCAGATCGCGGCCGCCGCACGTACGCGTACTGCGCCTACTGCCACGGCGCACAAGCGCAGGGATTGGCAACGATGAATGCGCCGCGCATGGCGGGCATGACCGACTGGTATTTGCAGCGCCAGCTGGTCAAGTTCCGCGACGGCATACGTGGCCAGCACCCGAAGGACTATTACGGCAAGCAAATGAGCTTCATGGGCCGCACGCTTAGCACCGACGAAATGATCGACGACGTCGTCGCCTACATCAACACGCTACCGTCGAATCCTGCCGAGACCCGAGTCGCGGAATTGAGCAAGAACCAGTAAGGGGACCGCTATGGCCTATGTATCGATCGCCGATCGTGATCACGAAATCGAACACCACGATCCGCAAACGTTCATCACGAAATACATCTGGAGCCAGGACCACAAGGTCATTGCCATCCAGTACGGCCTGACCGCGATCTTCGTCGGCGTCGTCGCGATGGTGCTGTCGGTGCTGATGCGCCTGCAGCTCGGGTTCCCGGACAACTTCGCGTTGATCAACCCGGAGAGCTATTACCAGTTCGTGACGATGCACGGCATGATTATGGTGATCTACCTGCTGACGGCGCTTTTCCTGGGCGGTTTCGGCAACTATCTGATTCCGCTGATGTGCGGCTCGCGGGACATGGTCTTCCCGTTCATGAACATGCTGAGCTACTGGGTGTACCTGCTGTCCGTGATCATCCTCTTGGCGAGCTTCTTCGTCCCCGGTGGGGCCACCGGCGCGGGCTGGACGCTCTATCCGCCACAGGCGATCACCGACGGCACGCCGGGCAAGGAGTGGGGCATCATCCTGATGCTCGCGTCGCTAGGGGTGTTCATCGTTGCCTTCACGATGGGC
>JBFGFX010000172.1:0-8007 GCA_041579335.1 Woeseiaceae bacterium
CTTCCTGTCCGTCGCGCGCGTCGTGCTCCCCGATTCGCGGCGGCGCAGGACGCCGACGAACATGTCGACCAGCGCGAGCGCTACGGACACGGTCACGCCGACTTCGAGTAACAGCATGACGTCGCTGGCGCCGCGCTGCGGATAATCGAGGAACGCGTTCGCGACCAGCATGCCTGCGACACCCACGGCGACAAACGCGCAGAGACCGACTGCCAGGCCAATGCGAATCGGTAGAGCTTCGTCGCGCAGCGGCACGCCCGGGCCGGCCAGGATTAGAAGTACGCCGGCGGCCGCCAGGATCGCGCCCGCCTGAAACGCCCCGCCGGATGCGTCGAGGCCGGCCATCAGCAGATAGCCCGCAATCAGGATCATGACCGGGATCAGAACGCGGCCGAAAAACGCAAGTATCTCGTCGCCGGTCCGAATCGTCGGCAGGCCGCCGCGGCGTATTGACCGAATCGCCACTACGGCAAGCAGGAGAACGGCTATCTCCAGTAGCGTGTCGTAGCTCCGGAAATCGAGCAGCGTCGCGGACACCGGATTGCGTATGCCGCTACGAGCGAGCTCCGTGTTCACGTCGTCCGAGAGGCCGGCAGCGTCTGGCGGCAGGGCGATCACCGTCAGCGCGAGACCGGCGAAAATCAGCGTGACGAGGAGAACGAGCGCCGCATGCGACAGCCGTCGCAGGGTCCCTGCTCGTCCGTCACTCATCGTCGTCGCCAAAACGACTAACCACGCCGGCCGCCGCCAGGAACAGAGCGCCCGTCAGGCCGGCGCCCACGGCGATCTCCGCCAGCGCAACGTCCGGTGCATCCAAACGGGTCCAGGCCAGACCCATGGACAAGCCGAATGCGACGTACAGCACGATGGCACGAAACAAGGACCCGGTGGTCAGCGTGACCCAGCCGAGCCACAGAATCAAAGCCGCGAGCAACAGATTGAGAAGGAAGCCTGCGTCCGTCATCGTTTCGTCCACGGCCGAATACCGATCCGCAGCGCGGCCCTGGCTACCAGATGACCGGTCGTGGATGACGCCAACAGTATGAGCACCCAGATCAGGACGAGCTTTAGCGCTATCCATACCGAGGCCGCCTGTAGCACGAGGGCGAAGACGATGAGGCCGAGGCCGACGTTGTCGGCTTTGGTCAGGGCGTGGATACGCGTAAACACATCGGGAAACCGGAGCAGGCCGACGGTGCCGGCCACGAAGAAGACCGTCCCCGCGAGCAGTAGCAGGACGGAGATCAGGTCAGTCGCGAGACTCATCGATATCCTCCACCGTCCAGGCGCGCCGGACGAAAGCGACGATGGTGATGGCGGCCAGCAGCGCAAGCACGAGCGCGACGTCTACGAGCGCCGTGGCATTCTTCGCTTGCGCAATCAGAATCAGCACCGCAACGGCGGCCGTTCCGAACAGCTGGATAACGAGGATGCGATCACCCGGTGTGGGTCCGCGGAATACCTGGTACATGCCGCCGCCGAGCGTGAAAAGCAGCGCGGTGGCGACGATCAAGTAGAGGGTCGTCACCGTGTCCTCGCTTCAGCATCGTGCCGGACGAGATCACCGACACGCCGCTCGAGCGTTTCCAGCATGTCCGTGACAGCGCCGGACACATTGAGGACATGAACCGAGAGGACATTTCCCTGCAGGTCGGCGCTCAGGGTCCCGGGCAGCAGAGTCACGGTATTCGCCATCAGGACCCGGGCGACACTACTTTCGAGCCGCATCTCATAGCGCAGCACGGCAGGGTCGATCGGCAGCCCCGGATGCAGAGCCCGAGCGGCAACGTCGACACCGCCGCGCAGCGAGTTCCAGAAAAAGTAGGGAACGAATCGGGCGAGCCCTGCGAGGGACCAGCGGCTCGCGGGCGCCACGACGGGGGCCGCGGCAGCCGCAATGAAAATCACCGGCACGCCGATACTCCAGCCTTCACCGCCGCCGAGAATGGCCCACAGAGCGGCGAAGCCCGACGCGCGAACAAGCAACCGGGCTACCTTCATGCGCCGTCTCTGCCGGGCACGGGTATTAGGTAGTCCCCGGCAGCGTGCCCGGTGCGGCAGAGCGCAGATGCAGATCTCGTTGCGGGAACGGAATCTCTATTCCACGCTCTTCGAGCAGTCGGTTTACCGCCAGAGCAACCCTGCTACGGATCTTCACGAAATCATCGTTGTCGGCCACCCAGGCACGGAGCACGAAGTCCAGGCTGCTCTCGCCGAATCCCGTGAACAGCACCTGCGGTTCGGGTTTCTCCAGGAGACCCTCCTGGCCATCGAGGGCCTTACGCAAGATCTCGATCACCTCGTCGGGGTTGGATCCGTAGGCTACACCTACGCTCACCTCGATACGGCGGGTCCGGTCGCTCATCGTCCAGTTCGTCAGCGCATCCGAGAGTAGCGTGCCGTTCGGTATCGTGATGTCGGCGCCATCGAAGCTCCTTATCGTGCTCGAACGGATGCCCATACGCCTGACTGTGCCCTTGACCGATCCGACTTCGACCGAATCTCCGATCTGAATCGGCCGTTCAAATATGAGTATCAGGCCGGATACGAAATTATTGACGACGTTCTGCAATCCGAAGCCGAGGCCAACACCCAGCGCGCCGAGCAGGATCGTGATCTTGTCCATGCCCATGCCCATAGCGCCCACGGCCAGAAGAAAACCAAGTGTGATAATGCCGTATTTCACAACCGCCGATATCGCAAAGGCGACCCCGCGACCAAGCTCCATCCGGCTGTAGACATCCTCATCCAGAATCAAGGTAATCAGGCGTGCAAGGAAGAAGGCGCCGACAATCGTGATGCTGAAAGCAAGTACGTCGGCGAGCGAAATCGCAATGGCTCCGGCGCGTAGTTCGGTGAAAAAAACGCCACTCGCTATCGCAATCAGGAAATCCCGCATCGCGAATAGATCAAGGGTGACGACAAACCAGGTGATCACGGCAATGATGGTCAAAAGTCCGCGCAGACGAACACGCAGAGCAGGCGCTCTGCTTGCTATGACGTTGAAGATCTGTGCGAAGCGACTGTGCAGTATCAGCGCGACAATCGCATCCGCTGCCCTGATCAGCGCCACCAGCAAAAACGCGAGGTACGCGCTGTTGAGCACGCCGTAGCCGATAAGCACCGCCAAGCGCACAAAGCCGGAAATCGCAGCCAGCGTGGCTACACCGAGCAGGAATAAAGCGACGTCCAGTCCCAGGCGTACGCGTCGCCGCCAGCGGCTGGTGGATTCCGGATCACTGTTACCATGCAGGGAGTTCGAGCGCACCAGCCATATCACGATGGCAATGGCAGCGAGCATTTCGAACAAGAAAACGAAACGTGCAACCAAAGGCGCCGCTTCCACCAGGTCGCGGAGGCGATCGATTAGATAGAGCGCCGCCAGCATGTAGAGCGCGGGGCGAATGGGTTTGTCGAGCAGAGGCAGGACCAGCCTCAGAACGGGCAACACCAGCAGCAGGCCAACGGCATCATCGACCGCAGGAGGCGTGGAAACATATAGCCACGGTGTCAGGAGCAGCACGATCAGTCCCGCTAGGGCTATCGGTCTGTCGAATACAGACATCCCGGCCGCCACGCTCGGATCGGCGGCCGCCCAGGCGCGGGCTGCTTTGCGCGCGCCGCGCAGAACGAGGGCAAGGCCGAGCAGCAGGAGAAACTGGAATGCCACGCGGTCGGCCTCGTTTCGTAGCAGCGAACGGATCTCCGACCACCAGTCGCGGATTTCACGCACGGCGCGTCCGCCTAGTTCGCGGGCCGACACGCCCGCAATCGCCTCGCTCCAGAGCGGCGGTCGTTCGCGACGCAGGAGGTTCTTCAGAAGGTCGGTTTCCTCGGCGGAGGTGCGGTCGAGGCCTTCTTGTACGCTGGTGCGCGAGCGGCCCACCTTACCCTGCAACGCCAGCGCGCGATCCCGCATCTGCTCGAGCGAGGCCCGCGCGCTCGCGAGCCTCTCCGCTGTATCCTGGACCAAGGCCACAAGCTCGTCCGGCGCTTCCTCTTCGCGAGCCTGTTGCAAGGTCATTCTCCAGACCTCGCTCCGCGCCGAGATTAGTGCCAGTTGCTGCTCGATAGTACTGCTCCGCGCGCGTAGCTCCTTCTCCCAGTCGTCCAATATGCCGCCGATTTCGAGCCACGTTTCCTCGATTTCGGATATAGCCTCGCGCGAGGAAGCGGCAGCGAGCGCGGCCTTGAGCGCGATCAGGCGGTTTGCAACAGCCTGCTCCTGCAACGCCAGTGCACTCTCGATCGTATCGAGCACGGGCGTACGCGCGAGCAAGGTATCGGTTTGCTCGAGCAGTGCGCTTTCGGAGGCCGCCTGAGCCGGGACGTCAGCCAGCGATATCGGAAGCAGCACCGGGGATTCCTGACCCACTGCGTCCGGTGCCGGCGCCAGCGGCAGCAAAGCAGCAGCGCAAATCACCAGAGTGCGGCGCAAAATGCCCCGACCGTATGAGTGGATACAGTTTTTACATGAACGAATGATTGGGATACTCACTTCTCACCCAGGATTGAGGCTTTTGCCACGATTAATAATGGACCTCGGCGAAGCGCGCTTTGAGCGCCGGCAAGTCTTTCGCGATTTCCTCGAGTATCTCGAGACGGCGGGCCGCCGGGTCCGCCACGATGTCGAGTCGCCGCGCGCCCAGCTCCTCCGCACTGTACGGCTCGAAGTCGTCGGGCAGCTCCTCGGCGCTGTAGGTCGTTAAGAGCCAGTTCATGAGCTCGGCGAGCTCATCGTTCGGCAGTGATGCCGACGTGACGCCCGGTACCCGAATGATGTAGCTCCTGCCCTCCTCCGAGTGCAGGAAGAAGCCCAAGAAGTCCTTCATTGGCGGCACTTTGCCGGGCGTCCCCGTGGCTTCGGGCAGGTGGCAACCCTGGCACTGGATCATGTAGTTGATCCGCGCCCGCTTGTCGTCAGCGAACGCGGGCGACGCCAGTGCAACAATCAGCCCGATTGCAGCGAAGCGCGTCATCAACGTCACCCGGGCGTCAGACATAGATGATGATCGTGCCGAGCGGCGCGTCGCAATTGATCAGGTCGACGCGCTTCTGACGGATCTTGTAGCCGTCGCCGTCGCGCACGAGCTGGTGCGTGTAGGTGCCGGCGTACGGCGTCTGCTCGTTGCGGTAGTACATGAAGCAGTGGAAATTCGACGACACGGTGCAGTCGCCGGTCGCCTCGTCGAGCTCCGTGACGCGGATGTTCGAGATGATGTGCGAGGCGCGCACTTTGTAGTCCTTCGACGCCGCCATCGGGTGCACGAAGTTGCGTCGCCGGACTTCCATGAGCACGCGATCGTCGTAAAACAGCGATATGTGGTTTAGAGGATCCGCCTGATCCTCGATCGCGGGCATCCAATAGGTGCCGTCCTCCGTGTACAGCTCGATCCAGCGGTCCAGATCCGACTTGTCGAGATAGGAAGCTTCCCGGTACAAGAGCTCTTCGATATCGCGGATCGTCTCGTTGCTCGGGATCACGCTGGCCATCTCACGCCGCCTCGGTCATGTAGTGTTTCCAGGCACCGTACTGCGTGCGCACGTCGAGGTCACTGGTGCCTTTGCCGACGGTCCGATCGTCGAGCACCTCGTCTCGCCCGAAGTTGCGATGCATCTCGATCCAGTCGGATGCCTGCGACACGAGCCCCTGCTGCATGCGGAAGTAGGCCGTGTGGTCGTCCGGCCCGACCATCGAGCCGTTGGAGTTGATCAGCCGGGAATACAAGAGCGTGCGCCGCAGCATCGAATCGGGCGCGCCTTTCAGGCGGAACGACCAGGTCTCGATGATGGTCTTGTTGTACGCCACCGGACGAACGACGCGGATGTTCTGGATCGCCGACTTGATCGTCAGCGACGGGTAGTAAAGCGTGTTGTGCGTATTGAACGACAGGATCTCGCGCATCCGCTCCTCGCCATAGGCTTCGAGCATTGCCGCTTTGTATGCGGGATCCAGCGTGTATTCCGAGTGGATGCTCGTCTTGCCGCCGTCGTAATGGTGGCCATACGGAAACCCGGTGATGCCGGTCTCTTCGAAGGTCTCGTACGAGGCGCCGAACGGCGGGATGATCTCCGCTTCGTCGCGCCGCGGCGAGTCCTCGGGCAAAGTGCCGATGTAATCCAGCGCGGAGTCCACGACCGAGCGGTGCACGATCATCGGATGCATCGTGTCGTTCAGGTTCTCGATGAACATCTTCCAGTTGCAATCGTGCTCGTAGCGGAGCACGCCGCCGGCCGCCTCGACCTCGCCCTCGGGCGCCCGGTCGCAGAGATTGTCCATGACGTCCGCGGCGCCACCCATCCAATCCGCGAGGTCCGGGGCGTCGGGATTCATGGTCGCAAATACGAAGCCGCGGTAGCTCGCATACCTTAGCTTCTGCATGCTGTACTGCGGGTCGTCCTTGTCGAAGCCCGTACCCTCGTAGCCTTGAAGGTGCGGCACGCCCAAGAGCTTCCCGTCGAGCCGGTAGCGCCAGCCGTGATAGCAGCAGCGAAAGGCGGGGATCTTGCCGCAGGGCTTGTCGACGAGCTTCGCGCCTTTGTGGCCGCAGCGGTTGTACAAGACGTGCACGTCGTTGTTGTTGTCGCGCACCATGACGACCGGAACTTTGCCGTAGCTCAGCGTGACGTAGTCGCCGGGCTCCGGGACCTGGCTCTCGTGACCGATGTAGATCCAGGTCGCGCTCCATATGCGCTCCATCTCCAAGTCGAAGATGTCGGGGTCGGTATAAACCCGGCGGTGCACGCGCGTCGGCTGCACCAGCTCCGCGATTTGCTCGTTACTGTACGTCATGGAAGGTCCTCCTCTCAGCCCTTGAGCACTTCGCCGCGGGCTTTCGCGATCGCGAGCGCTTCGCCCGGGTTCGGCGGCTTGGCCGCCGTTCTGAGCTCCAGCATCTCCTCATTGTGCTTCGCGGCAAGGCTTTCGGCCAGCGTCTTTCCTGACAGGTATTGCGGAGGCCAATACTGCCCGGTGTGGCCATAGTGGGCGGCAGCCGTCAGCACGAAGTGCGGCTGATTCATGATCGTGCGGCCGAACGCGACCATGTCTGTGCGGCCCGCGGCGATCAACGTGTTGGCCTGGTCGGCCGTGGTGATGTTGCCGGCGACGATCGTCGGGATGCCGACCTCGTTTCTAATCTGGTCCGCGAACGGCGCCTGGAACATGCGGCCGTAGATCGGATCCTCGTCCTTCGTGACCTGGCCTGTCGATACGTTCAAGACATCGACGCCGGCGTCCTTCAGCATCGAGGCCATCCGGAGCATGTCCTCTTCGCTCAGGCCTCCGTCGGCCCAGTCGGTCGCCGAGATGCGCGCCGACAACGGCTTGTCGTCGGGCAGCACGTCGCGCACCGCGCGCACGACCTGCAGCGGGAACTTCATGCGGGCCGCGATCTCGCCGCCGAACCCGTCGCCGCGCCGGTTCGTGATCGGGCTGATGAAGCTCGACAAGAGATACCCGTGCGCCAGATGCAGCTCGACCATGTCGAATCCGGCGCGGTCCGCGTTCGCCGCGGCCGCCGCGAACTGCGCGACGATGTCATCCAAGTCGGCCGGCGTCGCCTCGCGCGGCACGATGCTGTGCTCGAGATAGGGCAGCGGCGACGGCGCCACGATCTCCCAGCCGCCGTCGGGCAGCGGCTCGTCGATGCCGCCGTCCCAGGGCAGGCAGGTTGCGCCCTTGCGGCCGGAGTGGCCGATCTGGGCGCAGATCTTCGCCCGGCTGTTTGCGTGCACGAAGTCGACGATGCGCCCCCATTTACGCGTTTGCGCCTCGGACCATAAACCCGCGCAGCCGTGCGTGATGCGCCCCTCCGGCGAGACGCACAGCATCTCGGAGTTGACGAGCCCGACGCCACCGACCGCCCGCTGACCGTAGTGCACGAGATGCCAGTCCGTCGGGTTGCCTTCCTCGGCACAGTATTGGCACATCGCCGAGAGTTGGAAACGGTTCTCGACCCGCATCCCGCCGATCTTGAACGGCTGGAACGCCGGCACCACCGGGTC
>JBFGFX010000173.1:0-7978 GCA_041579335.1 Woeseiaceae bacterium
GCCCTCGAGGCCGAGCGTGACCATGTACGTGTTCACGTCTTGGAAGAACAGCCGGCCACCGGATTCCAGCGGACGCCGGCCGAAGAACTCGAGGTTGCCGTTCGCGACCGACAGGTCGACGCCGAACGGGTTGAACGGGTTCAGCGCCGAGATGAAGAACTGGTCGTTGATGCGGTTGCCGCAGCCGTTGCCGAGGCAAAGCGGCTCGGGCGCCGCCTTGGTCGCCGAGGATCGATTCGTGTACGACGCCGTGGCGACGAGGTTGACGTCCGGCGCGATCTCGTGCCGCGCACTCGCGAACAGATTGACGCGCTCGTTCGGCGTCCGCAGGTAGTTGAACGTCGGGCCGTTGTAATTGAAGCGATCTGCGCCCGTGAACGGGTGGAAGTCGGCCGAGCCCGGCTCGTCCGGATCGAAATCCGGGATGTTGCCCATACCGTCGTTCAGCACGCCGTCGTTCAGCGTGATGCTGGCGATCGAGCAGTCTTCATCGTCGAGTGTGCAGTTCGGGTCGCGCACGCCGTTGCGGAACAGACCGAACCCGGAACCGAGTATGAAGCGGCCCTGCGGCGTGAACGACGAGCAGAACGAGCCCGGCACGTCACAGGTGGTCGCGTTCGGATTCGGGAACGCGGATCGCCTGCGGTCCGCGGTCTCGATGCCGCGCTCGTCGCGGTAGCTCGCGCTGAACACGACATGCGTCGTCTCGGTGCCGCCGCCCCAAAGGAGGCCGAACGACGTCGACTCGCCGTCGCCGTCGCTGAGATAACCGCCCGTCTGTGCGTCCAGCCTGAAGCCGTCGAAGTCTCGGTTCGTAATGATGTTGACCACGCCGCCGATCGCGTCGGAACCGTAGATGGCCGAGGCGCCGTCCTGGAGTATTTCGATCCGCTCGATGACGTTGTCCGGGATCGTGTTTAAGTCTACCGTGCTCGGCACGCCGGAGGCCGATGCGCCGGCGATCCAGTGCTTGCCGTCGACGAGCACCAGCGTGCGTTTGGCCTCGAGATTGCGCAGCGAGAGCTGTACGGCTCCGGCGCCGATGCCGGCACCGTCCTGCGGGAAGCCCGAGTTGCCGGGCACGTTGAACTGCGAATTCGGCGCCGAGCCCGTGATGGGCAAGTTCTGCAGCGCGTCACCCAGATTCGTGTGGCCGGTCTCTTTGATGTCGGCGGCCGAGAGCTCCATGATGGCCGTCGGCTCGTTGAGTGGATTGCGGCGAATGCGCGAGCCGGTGACGAGGATCTCCTCGATCTCGTCCGCCTCTTGGGCGTTCGCGATCTGCACGGGTGCTTGAGCCATGCTGAGGCCCACCGCGACCGCGAGTCCGCATACTAGGGACCTGAATGCGTTCATTGTTACTCCCCCTGTGATGTCAGCTGCAATGTCAGTAATAGCGACCGTTCGGCCGATGCTGAACGGCAACGACGTTATCATAAACGCGACAGGACTGTAATAACGATTTGGCGTCTCCGCCGTGCTATGTTGTGTAAATGAAACACCGGTAACGGGGATGCCGCAGGCGCATGTCGACGCGCAACATCACGCCCAATGAAGACTTCGACACGGTGGTCGTCGGCGGCGGCGTCGTCGGTCTGTGCCTGACCTGGTTCTCAGCCGAGGAGGGCGCGGCCGTCATTTGTCTCGACGATGGTCGCGATGCCGGCTCGATCGCGAACGCGGGCAGCCTGCACGGGCAGATGCAGAGCCGCATGGAACGCGTGTTTCCGCAGTGGGTCGCTGCCTACGAGGAGACGGTGGCGATCTATCCCCGGGCGATCGACTATTGGTCGGAGATCGTCGAGCGGCTCGACGCCGACGTCGACTTCGACGTCGGCGGCGGACTGATGATCGCGGAGAGCCGCGCACAGCTCGAGAACCTCGGCAAGAAGAGTGCGCGGGAGCGCAAGCACGGTATCGAGACGACGCTCTTGGGACGGGCAGAGGTACTGCAACTCGCGCCGTATCTAAGTCGCGACGTGGCGGGCGGGCTGCACTGCGCGAAGGAGGGGAAGATCAATCCGCTCACCGCCAACGCGGCCATTCGCGGCAAGGCTATCGAAGAGGGCGGCGTGATTCACGACGGTGCCTTCGTCGAGCGAATCGAGGCGACGTCCCGCGGCTTTGTCGTCGCGAGCGGTGCCGGAGACTTTCGCTGCAGGCGCGTCGTGATCGCGGCCGGGGCCGGCTCGCGGCAAGTCGCTGCCAGCCTCGGCGTTCACCTGCCGACCGCAGCGGAGCCGCTGCACATGAACATCACCGACGCCACCGAGCCTTTCATGCGCCACCTGCTGCAGCATGCTGGCCAGGCGCTAACGATGAAGCAGCTCGAGACGGGCCAGCTTCTAATCGGCGGCGGTTGGCCGGCGCAGCCGGCATCGGAAGGCGGAGTCGCGAGAGTCAGGCTGGACAGCATGCTCGGCAACTTAGGTCTCGCACGGCGTCTGGTGCCGAGGGTGGGCGAGCTCCGCGTGACCCGCACCTGGGCCGGTATCAACACGATGGTCGATCTCGTTTGCGTGCTTGGCGAAGTCGAATCGCTCCCCGGTCTGTTCGTCGCGATCCCCGGAGACGCCGGCTACACGCTCGGGCCGTACTGCGCGCGGCTCTTGGTCGAGAAGATGTTCGGGCGCAGGCCGGACTATCCCTTGGGCGCTTTCTCTCCCGCACGTTTCACGAGCAGCGACACGGTGCAGCCGAACGTCGCCGCGCGCGTCACGGCCGGCTGAGGACCGGGCGGGCCGTCAACTTGCGTTGCCACTGCGTTTGCGTAAATATCATCGAACGTTTGTCCGTATCGCGCACGAGTCTTCGTCTACGCGACCATGGCAACTCATGAGCCGTCGTTCCGATCACAATCGTTTTCGTTCCGGGCCGGAACGCATTTCGCGTCGCGCGGTGCTGCGCGCCGCGCTCGTCGGCGCAAGCCTCGGCGCGCTGAGACTGCCGCTCGCGCGCGCCGAGACCACGATACGCTGGTGGTCGACGCAGTCGTCGCCCGAGCAGCTCGCCGCCTATCGGTATCAGATCGAAACCTTCGAGGCCGCGCACCCCGGCGTCAAGGTCGTCTTCGAGAGGACGTCGGACGAGGGCTACGCTGCTCAGCTCGCCGCCGCGTTTGCGGGCGGTAATGTCCCGAACCTGATCACCCACCTACCGTCGTTCGCAGTGGCGGACTACTGGCACGCGGGTCTGCTCGAGCCCTTCGACGACGTCATTCGCGCGGTGGGCGAAGACAAGTTCTACGCGGGCGCGAACCGCGTCTACGAGATGGAGCCGGGGATCCATGCCGCCGCCGGCATCGGCAATACCGCCGCCAACATGCTCTGGCTCAGAACCGACCTGATGCAAAAAGCGGGCATCGAACGC
Organism: Woeseiaceae bacterium; assembly: GCA_041579335.1. GTDB lineage: Bacteria > Pseudomonadota > Gammaproteobacteria > Steroidobacterales > Woeseiaceae > JBFGFX01. Next base: position 3,370 of record JBFGFX010000173.1, read on the forward strand.
GCGCCGGCTACCTGGGACGAGCTGCGGGCGGCGTGTCGCAAGATGCAGGGCAGGGGCGTTTACGGCGCGCCGCTGCCCTATGCCAGGAACAGCATGACCTCGCTCGTGATCATAGGCTTCATCCATCAGGCCGGGGGCCAGGTGCTGTCGCCCGAGCTCGAGGTGGCGATCGACAGCGACGAGGCCGAGAACGCCCTCGAGTTCTATCGCTCGATGCGTGAGCTCTGCCCACCGGGAGCGACGAGTTACAGCTGGGGCGAGAGCCTGAGCGCCTTCGTCAGCGGCGCCACGGCGACCGGCCTGTACGCCGGCCGCGTGCTGATCAACGTCAGTAAACAGAATCCGCGCCTCGCCGACCATGTCACCTGCACGACCTATCCGACGATATCGGCCGACGTGCCACCATGGACGTTCAACGATTTCCCGAGCGTGTTCATCCCGGCCGACGCCGGCAATCTCGACCTGACGCGAAGATTCGCGGCTTGGCTTTATCGGCCGGACGGCTACGTGCGACAGATGCACGCGACGCCGGGGCACATCCTGCCCGTGCTGAAGACGATCGCGGACGACGAGCGCTATCGCAGCAACGACGTCGTGCGGCGATTCCGTGCCGAGGTCGAGACGATGTCGGTCGCCGCCGCCGCCGGACACAATCTCGGCTGGGAGACCGTGGAGCACGAGACCAACGTCAAGGCCGGCGCCATCGTCAACAGCGGGATCCTGGCGGAGATGGTGCAGCGGGTCGTGTTGAACGACGAGCGCCCCCGGTCGGTGCTCGGCGATACCGCGGTTAAAATCGAAGCCATCATGAAATCGTAGCGGTTTCCAGGCCTATAAAGAGACGATGACCGAATCGGGGGAGAGAATCGCAGCAAGGGCTCGTCCGACACTGGAGACCCGATACGGCATCCTCGGCGCGCTGTTGATCGCACCGACGGTGCTGGTGTTCTCTGCGGTTATCGTCTATCCGCTGGTCTCCGCGACGTACTTGAGCGTGTTCGCGATCTATACGCCTACGATGGAGGGCGAGTGGGTCGGTCTCGACAATTACGCACGGCTGCTCGGCTCGGGCGAGTTCTGGCGCTCGCTCGTGAACAACATCATCTGGACGGCCGGCACGCTGACGCTGCAGCTTTTGTTCGGCATCCTCGTCGCGCTGATGCTGCACCAAAACCTGGTGTTTCGCTCGTTGGCAAGGAGTCTGGTCCTGTTCCCTTACTTCCTGTCGACGGTCGTCGCCGTCTTGGTCTGGCGCTGGTTGTTCAACGATCTGTACGGCGTGCTGAACCATCTGCTGATGTGGGCGCGGATCATCGACATGCCGGTCGACTGGCTGGGTTCCATGCCGAATGCGATGATCAGCCTGATCTTCATCGGCGCATGGAAATACTTTCCATTCGTCGTCATCGCCGTTTTGGCGCGCCTGCAGTCGATACCCGACGAGCTCTACGAGGCCGCGACGATCGATGGCGCGGGAGCGTTCGCGCGATTCATGGACGTGACTCTGCCCCAGCTGAAGGAGGTGCTCGTCGTCATCGTCTTGCTGCGGACCATCTGGGACTTCAAGGAGTTCGATCTGATCTACCTGCTGACGGGCGGCGGGCCGATCATTGCGACACAGACCCTGCCACTCATGGTCTACAAGGAAGCGTTCGCGCTCAACCGGATGGGCGGCGCGTCGGCGGTGGCCGTGCTGATGATGCTGATCATGCTCGTGTTCATGACGCTGTATCTCAGGAAGGTGAGGGACTGAGGCCGTGGCGACGCCCCGTAAGCCGCTGTGGCGGCGCGTGCTCTTCAACGTGCTTGCGTGGACGGTCGTCCTGCTGATTGCGTTGCCGCTCTTGTGGATGATCCTGACCTCGCTGAAGCCTCAGACGGAGCTGTTCGTCATTCCGCCGACCATCTTTCCCGGGGAGGTCACACTCGATCATTACCGGCGGCTGCTCGCCGAGACGCCGTTCCTGACCTACCTCGAGAACTCGCTGTGGCTCGCGGGCGCTACGACGCTCGTCGTGATAGTAATCGCAACGCTCGGCGCCCACAGCCTGGTGCGCTTCTCGTATCCCGGGCGCGAACGTCTCGCACGCCTCGTGTTGTTCACCTATCTGCTGCCGTCGGTCGTGCTGATCATCCCGCTCTACTTCCTGATGATCAGGGTCGGGCTCGTCAATACGCTCGCGAGCCTGGTCATCGCGTACACGACCTTCGCGCTGCCTTACGCGCTGTGGCTGCTGCGCTCGTTCATGGCCGCGATCCCCGAGGACCTCGAGGCGGCTGCGCTCGTCGACGGCGCGACGCGCATGCAGGCTTTCGTCGACGTCATTCTGCCGCAGGCCGTTCCGGGAATCATCTCGACCGCGATCTTTACCTCGATCCTCGCTTGGAACGAGTACCTGTACGCTCTCGTGCTCGTCAATAGCGACGAGGTGCGGCCGCTGACGACGGGCGTCATGAACATGCTGATTACGTCGTTCAACATCGAGTGGTCGCTGCTCATGGCGGCCTCGGTCATGATGAGCGTGCCGCTGATCGTGATATTCGTGTTCCTGCAGCGCTTCCTCACGCGCGGCTTTGGCGCCGGTGCGGTGAAAGGATGATGTCGAGGCGATGACGGGGATAACGTTCGAAGGAGTCAGCAAGCGCTTCGGCAACGTGTCCGCGGTGGATGCGCTCGATCTCGAGATCGGCGCTGGGGAGTTCGTCAGCATCCTCGGGCCGAGCGGCTGCGGCAAGACGACGCTGCTGCGCATGGTGGCGGGGCTCGAGCAGCCGAGCGAGGGATCGATCTCGATCGGCGGCTCGGTCGTCAACGATCTGCCGCCGTCGAAGCGCGACATCGCGCTGGTCTTCCAGACCTATGCGCTCTACCCGCACATGACGGTGGCCGGCAACATCGAATACCCGCTCAAGAAGCATCGGGTGCCGAAGACGGAGCGCGCCGAGCGCGTCCGCCGGGTGGCGACCCTCCTCAAGCTCGAGGAGCTCATGCAGCGGAAGCCGCGCCAGCTTTCCGGCGGCCAGCAGCAGCGAGTTGCGCTGGGCCGGGCGCTGGTGCGGGATCCGGCCGTGTTTCTGCTCGACGAGCCGCTGTCGAATCTCGACGCCAAGCTTCGAGCCCACATGCGCGCGGAGCTCATACAGCTGCACCGGCGCATCGGGCGCACGATGATGTACGTCACCCACGACCAGCTCGAGGCGATGACGATGTCGGAACGGATAGCGGTCATCCGTGACGGGAGGCTGCAGCAGTTTGCGCCGCCGGAAGAAGTGTACGCACGCCCGAGCAACGACTTCGTCGCCGGCTTCATCGGCACGCCGTCGATGAATTTCATGACCGGCCGGCTCGCCGGCGCGGGCCCCGAGCGGGTTTTTCAGAGCGGCGATCTGATCTTGAGCATCGGCGCGCTGGCGCTGACGGACGAGAGCGCGGGCAACGACGACGAACGACGCGTGAGGATCGGCATTCGGCCCGAGGACATAGTCTTAGACGACGCAGGCGAGCCCGCCCGGGTCATGGTGGTCGAACCGACGGGGCACGAAGCGATCGTCGTGTTCGACTATCGCGGCAACGACATCGTCGCCCGCATGGGAGCAGACTCAGGCCTGCGACCCGACGACGTGGTCAAGGTTGCGCTGCGCATCGACAGGATGCATGTTTTCGCTGAGTCCGACGGTCGCCGCCTGAACGACGACCGAGATTGACGATGCGACGGGAGCAGGGCAGACGATGAACAGAGACAGCGTGGACTGGTGGGGCCCGATGCCGGCAATCGTGACGCCGTTCGACGACCAGGATCGGATCGACGCGGCCGCGATACAGGCGAACGTCGACAGGCTATTCGACGCCGGCGCCACCGGGATTCTGGTCGGCGGCTGCACCGGCGAATTCTGGGCATTGAGTTTCGACGAGCGCCGCGAGCTGTATCGAACCGGCGCCGGCGCGGTACGCGGCCGCGGCACCTTGTTGGCCGGGACCGGCGCGATCACCGTTACCGAGACCGTGTCGCTGACTCGTGCCGCTCAGGACGCCGGCTGCGACGGCGCGGTGATTCTGCCGCCGTACTTCATACGCTTGAACGACGAGGAGATCTTCGAGCACTTCCGGGAGGTCGATTCCGTCGTGTCGTTTCCACTCGTGCTCTACAACATTCCGGGCAACGCCATCAACGCGATCACGCCGGGGCTCGCGTCGCGCCTGGCCGAGCTCGACAATGTCGTCGCGATCAAGGAGAGCTCGGGAGACTGGAACAACTTCTACGCCACGTTGATCGCGGTGAAAGACCGGCTGCGGGTGTTCTGCGGGCCGTCGTCGATATTCGGCGTGCCGGCGCTTGCCGCGGGCGCGGACGGCTTCATCGACTGCTTCCCGAACGCGTGGCTGCCGGGTGGGCTCGATCTGTACCACGCGGCCACGGCGGGGCGCCTCGATGAGGCCAATGAGCTGCAGGAGATCGGGCGGCGGCTCACCGATCTGTTCACGAGCGGCGGCCGCTCGCTGTATCCGGCGACCAAGGCGGCGGTGAGGCGACTCGGTTTCGAGGCCGGCGATCCACGCCCGCCGCAGCGGCGGCTCTAGGGCGCCGCGCTCAAAGAGCTGCACGAAGGC
>JBFGFX010000174.1:0-7945 GCA_041579335.1 Woeseiaceae bacterium
CGATCCGCTCGACCCCCCAGCCCTCGGGCCGGTCGACGAACTCGGTGCCGGTGTCGGGATAGAACGCCGGCACGCCGATGCGGGCGAAGTTGATCTGGTCGGAGCGGTAGAAGAAGCCGCGGTCGGGAAACTGGTCGGGATTGACGACGCGCCCCTGTTCCTCGGCGAGCCTGATCACGATTTCGTCGATCGTCGACTTACCAAGGCCGATGAACGTGACGTCGTGCGTGAGCCCCCAGATATTGCCGCCGTCGTAGTTGATGTTCGCCGCGATCTTGCCGGGCGGGAACGTCGGGTTGCGCGCATACCATTCCGAGCCGAGCAGCCCCTGCTCTTCGGCACCGACGAGCGCGACGAGCACCGAGCGGCGCGGCGGCTCCCGCAGCGCCTTGATCGCCTTCGCGATCGCGAGCACCTGGGCCACGCCCGCCGCGTTGTCCTTGGCGCCGTTGTATATCGCGTCGCCGTCATCGTTCGGCGTGCCGATTCCGAGATGATCGTGATGCGCCGTGTAGATGACGACCTCGTCGTTGAGGGCCTCGTCGCGGCCCCGGATCAGCCCGAGGACGTTGGCAGAGGTCACCCGATTCAGCGCGACGTCCATTTCGATCGACGTCCGGATGCCGAGCGGCACGGGTTCGAAATCGCGGTTGTAGGCTTTCTCGCGCAGCTGATCGAGATCCATGCCCGCCATGGCGACGAGTTGCCGCGCCGCATCCTCGGTCACCCAGCCCTCGACCTGGCTGCGCGGCTCGTCGCCGGCCGGCAGTTCGAACTGCTCCCCGGTCCAGGAGGTCTGCACGACCTGGAAAGGGTAGCCCGCCGACGGCTGCGTGTGGATGATGATCGCGCCGGCAGCGCCCTGCTGCGCCGCAGTCAGGTACTTATAATCCCAGCGGCCGTACCAGAGCCGCGTCTCGCCGCCGAACAGATCGGGGTCCCAGTCGGGATCGTTGTTCATGATGACGACGACCTTGCCGCGGACGTCGACGTTCGCGTAATCGTCCCAGCCGTATTCCGGCGCCTGTATTCCGTAACCGACGAATACGAGTTCGGCATCCTCGACTTTCGCACGCGGCGCCTGTACGCCGCTACCGGCGATGAACTCGTCCCACTGCGCGAGGCGGAGCGTCTTGCCGTGACCGCGAAACTCCCAGCTGTCGGGCTGGCTCGCATTGACGCCGACCAGGTCGAACGCTTGCTGCCAGGTCCCGCCCGGCGCGCCCGGCTCGAGCCCGATCCGCGCCATTTCCGCGGCAAGCCACCGCCGCGCTTTCTCGTCGCCCGGACTCCCGGGACCGCGGCCCTCGTAACTGTCGTCGGAGATTTCCACGATGACGCTTCGGAGGTAATCGCCCGTGATCTCGAGAGCCGCCGTCGCGGCGGACGCATCGCCGCCACTCAGCTCGACCGCGACGGGCGAACTCACACTGCGAGCGTCACCCTTGCTCGTATCGGCGGCATCTTCGCCGCCGCAACCGGCGAACGTCAGCAACGTGGCCGTGAGCGCCATGGCGCAATTCCTGTTCACTTCGTGTTCTCCCCCTCGTTCGTCGTGCCGGGCGCAAGCTCGCCGCCTGCACTCGGGCACTACCCGCCGGATCTGCCGTCTCGTTTCCCGATTTATTTCCCGGCCTGGACGTCGGGATCGGCGAACAGCTCGGCCAGGAAATTACGCATGGCCATCCACGAACGGCGCTCGGCACCTGCGTTGTAAACGGTCCCTGCTTCGCGATCGTCGGCGGCCGGATTCGTAAAGGCATGCAGCGTATTACCATAGGCGTGTATTTGCCAGTCGGCCCCCATCGACGTGAGTTCCGCGGCCAGGGCCAGGACCTGCTCGGGAGGCGCAAGCGGATCGTCCCAGCCGTGCAATGCCAGGATACGCGCGCCGATCGTGTTTCCGGCCGTGTTCCCGGGCGGATCGAAAAGCCCGTGGAAGCTCACGGCACCCGCGACGTCGGCACCGCTGCGAGCGATGTCGAGCACGCAGAGTCCGCCGAAGCAGAAGCCGATCGCGGCGATTCGAGACGCATCCACCTCGTCCTGCGCGCGGCCGGCGTCGACCCACGCGAGCAGCCGCCGCTGCAAGCTCGGCCGATCGCCCCGCAGCGCATTCATGAGGCTCCTGAACTGCGCGATGTCGCTGCCGCGCGTGTCCGTGCCATACAGGTCGATCACGAGCCCGGCGTAGCCCATCGCCGCGAGCTCGCGGGCTTTCTCATCCTCGAACGGCGTGCGCCCGCGGATCGTCGGCGCTACGAGCACGCCCGGCCGCGGACCTTCCTGGCCGTCGTCCCAGGCGAGCAGACCCTCGCAGCGCTTGCCGTCGATGCGCTGACCGATGAGACGCTCCCGGATCGCCATGGCTCAGAAGCCGACGACGTCGGCCCGGGCGCCGGGCTTGACGAGGTGCATTTGCACGTTGCCCGTGGCGCGCTCGATGAACGCGCCTTCGCAATAGCACAGGTAATAGTTCCACATGCGCACGAACTCCTCCGGAAAGCCAAGGCCCCGCACCTCGTCCAGCGCCCCGAGGAATCGACCCCGCCAGTGCTCGAGCGTTTTCGCATAGTGCGGACCGATGTCTTCGAGGTGCACGGTCCGCATGTCGGTCGCCCGAGTGACCGATCGCGTCATCGCGGTGACGGAGCACAGGCAGCCGCCCGGGAAAATATACCGCCTGATGAAATCGACGCCCGACTTGTACTGCTCGTAATGCTGGTCCGCTATCGTAATCGCCTGCAGCAGCATCTCGCCGTGTGGCGCGAGCAGGGCGCTGCACTTACGGAAGAACGCGTCCTGGTACTGCCAGCCCACGGCTTCGATCATCTCGATCGACACGAGCTTGTCGTAGCGGCCCTCGAGATCGCGGTAGTCGAGGCACAGCAGCTCGATCCTGTCGCCGAGTCCCGCGTCCTCGATCGCCGCCTGCGCATATTCGAACTGCCGCCGTGAAATGGTCGTCGTCGTCACCCTGCAGCCGTAGTGCCGCGCCGCGTGAATGGCAAAACCGCCCCAGCCCGTGCCGATTTCGAGAACCCGGTCGGACGGCGACAGCTTCAATTTGCGGCAGATGCGATCCAGCTTGGCCTCGCCGGCCGCATCGAGCGACATGTCCGCATGCTCGAATACCGCACTCGAGTACATCATGCGACTGTCGAGCCAGAGTTCGTAGAAGTCGTTGCCGAGGTCGTAGTGCGCCGAGATGTTACGCCGGCTGCCCTTGCGAGTATTCCGATTCAGCCAGTGAAGAAGCTTTTGCAAGGGTTGGGTCACGATGGCAAGACCGGAGTTCATCTCCTGCAACACGCCGCGGTTCCTGAGCAGGATGCGCACGAGCAACGTCAGGTCGTCGCAGTCCCAGTATTCGTGGATGTACGATTCGCCGGCGCCGAGCACACCACCGAATGCGACGTCGCTGTAAAAACGCGGGTCCCTCACCGTGAGTTCGACGGCCGAAGGCATGGCATCGCTGAGTTCGCCGAAGCCCGTCCTGCGGCCGTTTTCGGTGACCACGACCCTGGCGTCGGCAATCGATTCGAGGCGCGACCGCACGATCCGACGCGCCAGCTTGTCGAGACCCGAGGGTTTCGGCGTGCGTTCGAGAAATTCGCGCGAGCGGATCGAGACTGTCTTCATCGGCCTTGTTGTTTATTGGGTGCTTGCCGCAACCTTATGCCGCTTGTTCGGATGAGCATACACGGGACTGCCCTTGATCCACAGCCGAAGGGCCTGCCAGTGGATCGCCGCGATGATCTTTAGCGTCATGAGCGGAAACGTTATCAAAACCCGGGCGAGCGAGCGACCCGATATTTCGGTTCGCTTGAGGATCACCGAGGCATGGAAAATGCGCTTGTTCTCGCGGGAATTCGCCATGCAGACGGTCAGTTTTTCAGCCGGATCCGTGAAACACCAGTCGTACTGCATGTCCATCGGCATGAACGGCGAGACATGCATCTTCTTGTCGTCGCGAAACCATTTTACGCCGTCGGCGTGGCGCGCCCGGCGCGCCGGAAGCACGTACGTGTCCTTCTCGCCCCACGGCGTGTTCGTGACCTCGGCCACGAACGCCTCGATCGATTCGCCGTCTTCCGCGAAACAGTAGTAGTAGCTCACGGGATTGAAGCCGTAGCCGAAATACCTGAGGTTCGTCAGCAGCCGGACCGGCCCACGCGGCCGGAAACCGGCCTCGGCCTCGACGAGATCCCGCACGGCATCGTCGAGCGGCCGGTCCGCGGGTCCGAGATAATCCTCGCGCCTGAAACGCGCGGCTGCCGGCCGCTCTGCCGACCAAAGCCAGCGCCGCTCGAACAGGTCCGGCAGCTCGCCGAGGTCGAGATACATCATGAACACGCGATACCGGAACCGGTGCACGACCGGTACCGTGCGCGCGTGTCTAACCAGCCCTTCGTAGATACAGCTCTTCATGTCCACGCCTTTGCCGGAAGTGACCGATCGCCGCCAATGCGCTGACCACGCCGTCCTCGTGAAAGCCGCTGCGCCAGTAGGCGCCGCAGAAGAACGTGCGGTCGCAATTGAGTTCGGCGTGGCGCTGCTGGGCGGCGACGGTCTCGCGCGTATAGATCGGGTGGTGATACCGGATGCGCCGGATGATCTTGCCGGAATCGATGTGATGGTCGTCATTGAGCGTCACGAGATACTGCCGGCGGCTCTCGAGATTCTGCAGGATATTCATGTTGTACGTGACCGAGACGTGCTTTTTCGGGTCCCGCGGCAGATGGTAGTTCCACGCGGCCCACGCGCGGCGCCGCCGCGGCATCAGCGACTCGTCCGTGTGCAGAACGGCTTCGTTGGGCTGGTAGCGCATGCAGGCCAGCGTCTCGGCTTCGGCACGCGTGGGCCGCTCGAGCATCGCGAGCGCCTGGTCGCTGTGCGATGCGATGAAGACGGCGTCGAACGTTTCCCTGCCCCCCTCGTCCGTCAGGATGTCGACGCCGCCGGCCCGGCGGACGATCCTGCGCACGGGCGTGTCCAGACGGATGCGGTCGCGATGCCCGGCAACGAGCTTTTCGACGTACGCGCGCGAGCCGCCCTCGATGACCTTCCAGACCGGCCGGTCCCTGAGCTGCAGCAGGCCGTGGTTGTCGAAAAAGCGCACGAGAAATTCGAACGGCATTTTTTCGATGGCCTGCGGCGCCGCCGACCAGATCGCGGCCGCCATGGGGACGAGATAGCAATCGAGAAACTCGCGGCCGTAGCCGTGCTTCAACAGGTAAGCGCCGACGGTCTGCCCTTCGTCCTCGACGGCAAGCGCCGCGACGGCTTCCTTGTTGAATCTCAGGATGTCGCGGATCATGCGGTAGAACGGCGGCCGCAGGATGTTGCTCCGCTGGGAGAACAGCGCGTTGAGGGAGGCGCCGTTGTATTCGAGCCGGCCGTCGTCGGTGCGCACGCTGAAGCTCATGCGGCTCGTCTGCGACGCCTGCCCGATCTCGTCCAGAATCCGGATGAAATTCGGATAAGTCCGATCGTTGAAAACAATGAAGCCCGTGTCCACCGCGAGCGTCCTGCCGTCATCGTCGTCGACGTCGACCGTGTTCGTGTGCCCGCCGACATAGCTCGCGGCCTCGAACACGGTGATGTCGTGCTCGTCGCGAAGCTTGTACGCCGCGACGTTTCCGGCGATGCCCGTGCCGACGATCGCGATCCTCACTGCGCCGCTCCGGCGACCGTCTGCTCCGGCCAGCGCTGCGGCACTTTCTCGATCGCCGACCTCTCGTAGCCCAGCGATACGGCGAAGTCCACGAGACGCTCGTAGTCGGCGTCCGGTATCGAGGGGGTGCGCGCCATGATCCAGACGTAATCGCGCTTTTGCCGGCCGATGATCGTCTGCGTGTACTCGTCGTCGAGATAGACGATGCGGTAGTCGGCCTTGATCGGCCAGATGAAGCGCATGCCCCACAAGGCGTTCGTTTCGGTGTTTTTCACGAACCCGGTCGGCGTGTATTTCTTGCGCTCGCCGTCGAAGGAATCGGCACGAAACGTGAACGTCGTCGCAATCGTGCCATCGTCGTCCAATTCGTAATTCTCGACCGCGTTGTGTGCACCCTTCTCCAGAAACGTCGGAATGTTGGCGATCACGTACCAGTCGCCCATGAAACGTTCGAGGTCAACGTAATCCACGGTCTTCATCTCGGGCCTCTTTGCCGCGCAGGCGCTCAGCGTGAGCGCGAGGAGCGCGTAAAGTGCAAGCTTTCTCAACATGTCAACTCAACTCGTAGCGAATGGTGCGGCCGCCCTTGGCCTGTGACTCCAGGGCCAGCCACTCGTTGTTGGTGGAGTACCACACGGTGACCTCCACGCCGCGTGCCCGGATCGCGTAGGCGGTTGCCTCGACTTCGCTGTCTCCGAGCCGCAGCGTCTCGGAGTCGAGTTTTTCGATCTCGACGTCGAGGTACTCGCCGGTTTGCGGGTTCAGCAGCTTCGGCTGCTTGAGAAAGTCCGGGTTCCAGTAGGCGAACGTCATGACGCAGCTCGGCAATTCCGTGCGGCCGTCGTCTTTCTCGACGACGAAGCCTGCGTCGCGACGCTCGCCTCTGACGGAGATCCGCTTGCCGTTGGAATTCGTATCCGCGTCCATCTCGGCAAGGCAGTCGCCCACCCAGCGCTCGCTGTTTTCGTGTCGATATCGAAAGGCCGTGATGAACAGGAACTTGACGTCGAACCGGGCCTCGCTCTTCACCTCGCGCTCGCCCGCCTCGGTGCGCGAAATATCGAACCGGTGCCAGCCGATCTTCGAATCGTCGAGGTAGACGTCGAAATCGAAGGTCCGCGATGTGGCGTCTTTGCCGATAGCGCTGTCAGCCATCGGCGCGAGAATGTACGCGGCAAAAAAAGCGACGATTATCAGTCTTCGTTTCATGAGAGTTCCTCGTTCGTGGCTGCCGGGCTTTTCGGCTGCCACGGGAAAAATGCATTGGTTTTGCGTACGTAGTCTGCGTATTTCGGCCGCCTGTTGACGATCGTGCGCTCGAGCATCGCGACGCCGGATACCCTGAGCAACAGGAACGACATCAAGAGCGGCGACGCGATCGTCCACCACCCGCCCGCCGGAAGCGCGAGCAGGAAGAAGCTCCACCAGATGCAGAAGTCGCCGAAATAGTTGGGGTGCCGCGTATAGCGCCACAGGCCCGTGTCGAGCACCTTGCCTGCGTTGCCGGGGTCGCTCTTGAAGCGCGCGAGCTGGTAGTCGCCGCCCGCCTCGAACACGATTCCCACGCCCCAGAGCAGCAGCGCGGCGGCGTCCAGGGGCCCGATCGGGCCCGGTTGCATGATGGCCACGAGCAGCGGCAGGGAGATGATCCAGGCAAGCAGGCCCTGCAGTCCGAACACGAGATACAGGCTCTTGATCCGAAACGGCTCGTTCCTTTCGCGGATCTTGCGGTAGCGGTAGTCCTCCGGCTCGCCCCAGTTGCGCGCCGTGATGTAGATCGACAGTCGCAGCGACCAGATCGCAACGAGTGCGACGACGAGTTGGCCACGCGCACCGAGCACGGCGGCATCGGCGGCGTAGATGATCGCGGCGACGAGGAAAAACAGCGACCACAGGCTGTCGACGAAGCTCACATTTCTGAGCGCGAGGCTCACGAGCCACGCGGTGAAGCCGATACCGAGTATGGCAGCGAGCGCCGAGAAGTAGGCGTCGAGTATCACGTCACGCCTCGCTCGCCGCCGCACGACCCGACACCCGCGTCCGCTGCGGCGAAATGCCGTCGAAGCGCTCCGCGACGATGGAGAGATACGGCATCATGATGGCCCAGCCGGCGCCGAGCATCGCAAGCGCCGCGAAGCGATTGATGAGGTCGATGCCGCCGAGTTTGGCCCCCGCGATGTAGGTCAGGGGACCGGCGACGAGGCCGATCGCCGCCGCGAGCAGCGGCGCCGTTCTGAGCCACCTGAGCGACACGTTGAGCGTCGTCGC
>JBFGFX010000175.1:0-7835 GCA_041579335.1 Woeseiaceae bacterium
ACCAGCGACGTCCGTGATGGATTTCGCGATCCAGCCACCGCTGCAGGATTCCGCCGTTGCGACCGTCTTGCCGGCGGCGATCAGCTCCTCCACCAACGCCACGGCCAGCGTGGCGATCGACTCGGCTATGGACTCGGCTTCAGGCATGTAAGAACGGACTCATACAGTCGCAGGTGCCCCATCACCATCGGCTGGACCGAGAATTGCTCTCGCGCGCGTGCCCGGGCTGCTTTAGCGTACCGGTCGCGTCGTGCGCTGTCATCCACGAGCTCCGCAATCGCCTCGCTCAGTCGTTCGACGTCGCGCGGCGGCACGAGCAGGCCGGTTTCCTCGTGAGCGACGACCTCGCCGACGCCGCCAGCGTTGAACGCGACGACCGGCAGGCCGGCCGCCTGCGCCTCGAGCGTGATGACGCCCAAGCCCTCAGCGAGCGCCGTGTGCACGAGCAGGTCGAACGCGGCCAGCTCTGCATCGAGATCGGCTCGAAAGCCCGGAAAACGCACGTGGGTGTCGAGACCGAGCTCGGTGCTCCGCCGCTTGAGGTCCGCCTCGAGCGGCCCCCGACCAAACAGCAGCGCCCGAAGCTGCGGATATCGGTCTTTGAGCCTTGCGATTGCCTCGAGCAGGTAACGCTGGCCCTTGCGCGGAATGAACTGCCCGGCGGAGACGATCGCGACGTCGTCGGGCGACAGCTCGTAGCGTTGCCGAATGCGCGGCCGGTCGACCGGCTCGGCGAATCGGTCGGCGTCCACGGCGCTCCTGATGACCACGAGCTTGTGTGGGTCCAGACCGGCGCTCACCAAGACGTCGGCGATCGCCTGGGAGATCGCGACGACGCGGCGGAAAGGACGGTAGCGCATCGCGGCGAGGAACTTGGGCTCCGGATTGTCGACGCGGCGCGACACAATGGCCGGAATGCCCAACATCGCGGCCGCCTGACCGCCCATGACGTCTGCGCCGCGGCGACTGTGGCAGTGCACGATGTCGGGTCGCTCGGCCGCGAGGACCTGCCGCAACCGCCACGCGAAGCGCAGGTCGAGATCGCCGCGGCACGAAAGCTCGACGACCGCGACGCCCTGCCGGCGCGCGGCAGGCGCCACCTCGCTGTCCGGCGGACACACGAGCACGCTCTCCACGCCGTATTCACTGAGTCCCGTGAGCAGATAGAGGACCTGCTGGGCGCCGCGGTAGAGGTGCCGCCCGGTTTCGACGTGAACGATCTTCATGCGCCGGCGTGCCGTGTTCTCGAGTAGGACCGTTGGATTTACCGTGGGTCAAAGGCTAGCATGACGGCCCGAGCGACAGTCACTTCGAGCGTCGTCTCGCCGCTTCGACCACTACCGCCACGAGTCGCATGAGCGCACGCGTCACACCCGTCCATACACCGATGATGCAGCAGTACTTGAGCATCAAGAAAGAGCATCCCGACATGCTCTTGTTCTATCGGATGGGGGATTTCTACGAGCTGTTCTACGACGATGCGAAGCGGGCCGCGGCGCTCCTGGACATCACGCTGACGGCGCGAGGCAAGTCCGCCGGCAACCCGATTCCGATGGCGGGCGTGCCCTACCACGCCGTCGAGAGCTACCTCGCGCGCTTGGTCCGGCAGGGCGAGTCGGTGGCGATTTGCGAGCAGATCGGCGACCCGGCGACCAGCAAAGGCCCGGTCGAACGCAAGGTGACCCGCATCGTGACGCCAGGGACGCTCACCGACGAGGCGCTCCTGCCGTCCGTCGGCGACAATCTCGTGGCCGCGATGTTTGCCGACGCGGACGGTATCGGGCTCGCGTGGCTCGATCTGTCCGGCGGGCGGTTTCGCATGACCGAGCTTGCCGACCGGGACGCCTTCGACGGCGAGCTCGAGCGCCTCAAGCCGGCCGAGCTGATCTTGAGCGAAGACCAGCTCGGCTGGGCCGAAAAGCGCGACGGCGCGCGCCGCGCCACCGCGCGGCCGCCGTGGCACTTCGACCTCGACAGCGCGCGACGGCTCCTGTGCTCGCAGTTCGGGACCCGCGACCTTGAGGCTTTCGGCTGCGAAGACTATCCGCGCGGGCTCGCCGCCGCCGGCGCGCTCCTGCAGTACGTGATCGACACCCAAAAATCCGCCCTGCCGCACCTGGACTCCATCGGCGTCGAGCGTGACGGCGAGGCGATCATCATGGACGGGCCGACGCGGCGCAATCTCGAGCTCGAGGAGTCCTTGAGCGGCAATCCCGAGCATACGCTCGCAGGCATCATGGACACCTGCCAGAGCCCGATGGGCAGCCGCCTGCTGCGTCGCTGGATCCAACGACCGGTGCGCGACCCCGACGTGCTTCTCACGCGCTACCAGGCGATCGACGCGCTCGTCGCGCAGGCGCTCGTCGGCGAGCTCGGGGACGCCTTGGCCGGCATCGGCGACGTCGAACGCATACTCGCGCGCGTTGCGCTGCGGTCAGCCCGCCCGCGAGACTTGAGCCAGCTCGGGCGTGCGCTTGCGGCGCTGCCGGGTCTCGGCCGCATGCTGCGCACGCTCGACTCGCCGCGGCTCAAGGAGCTCGGTCAGGCGATCGGCGAACACCCTCGCGAGCGCGACCTGCTCCAGCGTGCGCTAATCGACAATCCGCCAATGCTGATTCGCGACGGCGGCGTCATCGCCGCAGGCTTCGACGAGGAGCTGGACGACCTGCGCGCGATCGCCGAAAACGCCGACCCGTACCTCCTGGATCTCGAGGCACGCGAGCGCGAGCGCACCGGCATTCAGGCGCTGAAGCTCGGCTACAACCGCGTCCACGGCTATTACATCGAGATCAGCAAAACGCAGGCCGACCGGGCCCCCGCCGACTACGTCCGCCGGCAGACGCTCAAGAGCGCCGAGCGCTACATCACCCCCGAGCTCAAAACGTTCGAAGACAAAGTCTTGAGCGCACGGGAGCGGGCGCTCAACCGGGAGAAGGTGCTGTACGACGATCTGCTCGACCGGCTGATCGCGGTGCTCACGCGCCTGCAGGCGAGCGCCGCCGGGCTCGCGGAGCTCGACGTGCTCGTGTCGTTCGCGGAACGGGCCGTGAGCCTGTCTTTGTCACGGCCGGAGATCGCGGACGAGCCCTTGATCGAGATCGTCGCCGGCCGCCACCTGGTCGTCGAGCACGTCAACGAGACACCGTTCGTCGCCAACGATCTGACGCTCAACGACGACACGCGGCTGCTGGTCATCACCGGACCGAACATGGGCGGCAAGTCGACCTACATGCGGCAGACAGCCCTGATCGCGATACTGGCTCATATCGGCAGCTTCGTGCCGGCCGAGCGCTTGCGCATCGGACCGATCGATCGCATCTTCACGCGCATCGGCGCGTCGGACGATCTCGCCGGCGGCCGCTCCACGTTCATGGTCGAGATGACCGAGACGGCGACGATCCTGAACAATGCCACCGCATCGAGCCTGGTCTTGATGGACGAGATCGGCCGCGGCACCAGCACGTTCGACGGACTGTCGCTCGCCTGGGCGGCGGCCCATTACATGGGTGAGAAGCTCGGAGCGTTCACGCTGTTCGCTACGCACTATTTCGAGCTCACCGCGCTCGCCGACGAGCTGCCGGCCTGCAGCAACGTCCACCTCGATGCCACCGAGCACGCCGGAGAGCTGGTGTTCCTGCACGCCGTCAGGCCCGGGCCCGCCAACCAAAGCTACGGACTGCAGGTAGCCTCGCTGGCCGGCGTGCCGAACACGGTCATACAGCGGGCGAAAGCCTACCTGGCCGCGCTCGAGACCCAGCAACAGACCGAGCACGGTCAGCTGCAGGCCCGTCTGCCGTTCGACGTCCCGGCCGAAGAGACAGCCGGCGACGCGCTGCGCGAGGCGCTCGATGCGATCGAACCGGACGGGCTCACGCCGCGCGAGGCGCTCGACGCGCTGTATCGCCTGAAGTCCCTCGACTGACTATTCGCGTAGGAACGAACCGCGCAGGAGGAACGCGGCAGCCTGGTCGGCGACCTCGCGGGACACGATCATGCCCGTGTGGCTCACCTTGAGCACGACGTGATCGGTCAGGCCCGGCAGCCGGGTCTCCGCGACCGCTACCGTGCCGTCGTTCGGCTCTTCGAACGCGGCGAACAGGCGACCGAGGCCCGCCGAGACGCTGCCTGCGATGACGCCGATCTCTCGCCGTGCCGTCAAGTCCGCCGTCCAAACCGAGGCGGGTTCGGCAATGACCGCCTCTGGCAGCGTGTGGCCGAGGATCGCCTGCCCCCAGCGTCGCCGATCGAGCTCTGAGGCGGCCGCCGAACCCATGAGCGGTGATCCCATGCACACGACCCGACCGGGCGGCGCGCCGCCGGTCGTTGCGAGCATGCGCAGCGCGACGATGCCACCCAGGCTGTGGCCGACGAGATGCAGCTCGGTAGCGTCGAGGCCGGAAACGAACTCCGCGAGTGCGCGAGCGTTGGTGTCCAGCCGGCCGCGCACCGACGGATAGTCGAACAACCGGCAGTCGAGGCCGTGTTCACGTTCGAAGCGACGTTTGATGTAGCTCATCTCGACGGCCGGCATCCAGATGCCGTGCAGCAACACGACCGTCCCGCCGCTCACAGCTCGTCCCGCAGCCGTTCGAGCGCGGCTTTGTTGGTCCACGACCAGACGGCCTCGACCGCGGTGTCGATGCCGACCCAGCGGTAGGCGGAGTGCTCGCTCCTCTCGAGACGGACCTCGGCGGCTTCGGGCAGCCGAAAGCGGAACTCGTGCTCGGTGTTCTCGGCGATCCCCGGCGCGTAGCGACTGCGCCAGCGCGGATCGATCGTGAACACGCGCCGCGTGTCGGTGTCGACGAGCTCGCCCTCCTCGAGGCCGGTCTCCTCGAAGAGCTCCCGTCGCGCGGTCTCCGCGGCCGTCTCTCGCTCGCGCAGGCTGCCGGTTACGGACTGCCAGAACGCAAACGGCCGGATCCGCCTCAAGAGCAGCACCTGGGATCGGTCGACGTAGACCAAGACGAGCACGGACTCGGGCCTGCGGTACCCGGCCACGGTGCGGCTATTCCGTGCGCGGCTTGCGCAGTCGGATGCCCGTTTCTTTGAGCTGCTGCTCCGAGACTTCCCCGGGCGCGTTCGTCAGCGGGCAGCTCGCCGTCTGCGTCTTCGGGAAGGCGATGACGTCGCGGATACTGTCGGCGCCGGCCATGAGCATCGCGATACGATCGAGGCCGAAGGCGATGCCGCCGTGCGGCGGACAGCCGTACTCGAGCGCGCGCAGCAGGAAGCCGAACTTCTCCTCCGCCTCTAGAGGACCGATGTCGAGCAGCTCCAACACCGCGGCCTGCATCGCTTTGTCGTGAATTCGGATGGAGCCGCCGCCGATCTCGGAGCCGTTCAACACCATGTCGTAGGCGCGCGACAGCATGCCGTGCGGATCGGCCTTGAGCGCTTCCGGGTCGTCCGTGACCGGCGAGGTGAACGGATGGTGCAGCGGCGTCCAGCGCTGCGTTTGCCGGTCCCGCTCGAACATCGGAAACTCGACGACCCACAGCGGCTGCCAGCCGTCGGCGACCATGCCGCGATCGTCGCCGAGCTGCACGCGCAGAGCGCCGAGCGCGTCGTTGACGACCGGCGCTTTGTCCGCACCGAAGAAGATCAGGTCGCCGTCTTCGGCGCCGGTGCGCTCGAGTATGCCGTCGATGGCGGCATCGGGGAGGAACTTGAGGATCGGCGACTGCAGGCCGTCGCGCTTCGCGGCGACGTCGTTTACCTTGATGTACGCCAACCCCTTGGCCCCGTAGCGGGCCACGAACGCCGTGTAGTCGTCGATCTCCTTGCGCGTCAGGGCACCGCCGCCCGGCACGTTCAGTGCCGCGACTCGCCCCTGCGGATCTTTGGCCGGTCCGGCGAACACCTTGAACTCGACGTCGTCCAGGAGGTCGGCCACTTCGACGAGCTCGAGCGCAATGCGCAAATCCGGTTTGTCGGAGCCGAAGCGCCGCATGGCCTCGTCGTGGCTCATGCGCGGAAACGGGTTCGGCAGCTCGACCTCGAGTACGGCACTGAACACGTCGCGCATGAGATCTTCCATCATGCCCATGACGTCCGCTTCCTCGACGAAGCTCATCTCGACGTCGAGCTGGGTGAACTCGGGCTGACGATCGGCGCGCAGATCCTCGTCGCGAAAGCAGCGCACGATCTGATAGTAGCGATCGAGGCCCGACATCATCAGTAGCTGCTTGAACATCTGCGGCGACTGCGGTAAGGCGAAGAACTTCCCGGGATGCGTGCGGCTCGGCACGATGTAGTCCCGCGCGCCCTCCGGCGTCGTCCGCGTCAGCATCGGCGTCTCGATGTCGAGGAAGCCTCGACCGTCGAGGAAGCTCCGGATCGCCTGCGTGATCCGATGCCGGAGGCGCAGATTCGCGAGCATCTCCTCGCGACGCAGATCGAGATAGCGGAACTTGAGGCGCAGGTCCTCGTGTGCCTGCTCGTCGTGGTGGAACGGCGGCGTCAGCGAATCGTTGAGCGTCGTGAGATCGGTGGCCAGCACCTCGACCTTGCCAGTGGCCATGCTCGGATTGACGGTGCCCTCGGGCCGCTCCCTGACGGTGCCGATCACCTTCAGCACGTACTCGCCGCGTATGCGCTCCGCCTCGGCGAAGATCTCGGGTCGATCCGGGTCGAACACGACCTGCAGCAGCCCTTCTCGATCACGCAGATCGACGAAGATCACGCCGCCGTGATCGCGGCGGCGATGCACCCAGCCGCAGACGGCGATCTCCTGGCCAATCAGCGATTCGTCGACGTGTCCGCAATAGTGGCTGCGCATGGTGTCATGGCCCCGTCGGGCGGAAAAAGAGGCGGAATGGTACGGTCCAGCCGCCGGGTCTGCAAGGCCGGCAAGACCCGACAGTCCGACAAAAATCAGCAAAATCAGGGATCTTGCGCGTCCCTGCCGTCCTTTTCTACCGGCAGCTTGAGCGGCAGCTCGGCGAGCTTGTCGTTCTTCCATCTCGGCACGACCACGCCGAGTGAGATGATCATTTTGAGGGCCTCGTCGACCTCCATGTCGAGCACGACGACGTCCTTCTTCGGCACGATGATGATGAAACCGGAGGTCGGATTCGGCGTGGTCGGCACGAAACAGCCGACGACCTCTCCGCCGGTGCGGCCCTGCACCTCGCCCAGGTCGCTCGACGTCTGAAACGCGAGGCTGTAGATGCCCTTGCGCGGGTACTCGACCATCAGCACGTTCTTGAACGCGTGCGACGAATCGGAGAAGACGATCTCTGCGAAGTTCTTGGCCGCGGAATAAATCGAGCGCACGAACGGGATGCGGTCCATCAGCGATTCCCACCCGCCGACGAAGGCGCGGCCGACGAAGTTCGCCGCCAAGATGCCCGTAATCAGTAGCAGCAGGAACGTGGCTATCACGCCGAGTCCCGGGATCTGGAACCCGACGAGCGCTTCGGGATGGTATTCCGGCGGCAGCACGCGCAGCATCCGGTCGAGCAGCCCATCCATGATGTTGACCGCCGCGTTCAGCAACAAATAGGTCACCGCCAACGGCAGCCACACGAGCAGCCCGGCGACGATGTAGCGGCGAAGATTCTTCACGTTGGCTCAGCCATGACGAAGATCACTCCGTGCCCGACGCGGTTTTTTTTGCAGATTTCTTGCTCGAGCCGCCCGCGGCGGCGTCGCTCGTCGAGTCCTTCTTGCCCGCCTTGGCCGACTCTTTCTTCGCCGGTTCGGCGTCGCCCTTCGCCAGGTTGCGCTGATTGTCTTTCTTGAAGTCGGTCTCATACCAACCGTCGCCCTTCAGGCGAAAGCGCGGCGCCGATACGAGCCGCTTCAATGCGGCGTCACCGCACTCGGGACAG
>JBFGFX010000176.1:0-7828 GCA_041579335.1 Woeseiaceae bacterium
GCTCGAGGAGGAGATCGCCGAACAGGAGGCGCGCTACGAGAAGATCGTGGCCGAGATGGAAGCCATGGACGAGCAGCGCGAGCAGTGGTACGCGGAGTTCTTGGAGCGTATCCAAACCTTGGGCTTCAACGAGGACGGCGACATGCGGGTCAAGATCAAGCCCGAGGACATCCCGGTCAGGCCCGACGGTCCGCATAAAGTCGTCTACTGATCGGCGAACCAAAAAAACACCCGGAGAACTCTCATGGCACGACCCCACATCGAACCGTTCGTCGATCGCGACGTCTCCTTCAAAAACATGGCGCTGCCCGGATTCGGGCGCGGTTTCCACTACAAGGTGTTGAGCCTCGACACGGACTCGGGCGCCAACACGATGACCGTGCAATTGGACGGCGGCTATTCGCAGCCGCCCGGTTTCAGCTATTCCGAGCTCGAGTTCGTCGTGGCCGAGGGGCAGATCACGGTCGGCGACAAGATTTGCAAGCGCGGCCACTACTTCTTCGTGCCGGCGGGCTACGCGCTGCCGAAGGTCGAGAGCGAGCAGGGCGCGCTCTTACTCATGATGTACAACACGGCCGAGCCGAGCCTGGTCGAGAGCGACAGCCATCACCCCTTGAGCCGCATTGAGCTCTATCACGACGTCGACTCGTTCATGGACATCGTCTGGGCGCCCGGCAACATCGTGAAACCGGCCGTCGCCGCGGGCTGCATGATCAAGCTCCTGAACTACAACCCGATCAGTCATGCAATGACGTTTCTCTACTGCATGACCCCCGACTTCCACCAGGACAATATCTCCTACCACGACTGCGCCGAGGAGGGCTATCACCTGTGGGGCACGTCCTGGATGATGCAGTTCGGCGACGTGCCGACGGGCGGCTACTTTTGGCGCCCCGCGTACATCAACCACGGCGCGTTCGCGAGCGTGAACGGCTGCATCGCGCTGGGCCGCACCGACTCGAAGCTGTACAACCACTTCCACTACAACCCGTGGAGCACGCTCGAGGAGAACCAGCTCAGGTCCGCGGCCCGCCTGGCGAGGCGCGACCCGCACTTATATAAGTGGGTCGTCCAGCACGGCCACAACCATCCGCACGGCCCGCAAGACTTCGAGGACACGATGCGGCGCCGCGGCCACCATCACCACGATTAAGGATCGAGCGCGAGGGCGCTCTTGTCGATCTTGCCGGAGCCCGTCTTCGGCAGAGACTCGAGCCGCCGGAACTCGCTCGGGATCTTATAGGGCGCCAGGCGTTCGGCGCAGTAGGCTTCGAGCTCGCCGTGGTCGAGATCGCTCGACGTCACGATGCAGGCCGCCACGCGTTGGCCGCGATCCGCGTCGTCGACGCCGACGACCGCGCATTCGCTGATCGCCCCATGCTGCAGCAGCACAGACTCGATCTCGGCTGGATACACGTTCACACCGCCGCGGATGATCACGTCTTTGTCCCGGCCGCGCAGCGCGACGTGGCCGGACGGCAGCTTCTCGGCGAGGTCGCCGGGGTAGAACCAGCCGCCGGGGCCCGCATGCGTCTCCGCGCCGTCGCTGTCGACGAAGCGGGTCGCGACGCCGGGCCCGCGATAGCGCAGTAGCCCGACCGTCCCGGCCGGCAGCTCCAGGCCGTCTTCGTCAACGATCTGTACTTCGGTCCGGAACGTCGGCGTGCCGACGGTTGCCGCGTGCTCGGCGAAGTCGTCGGGCTTCAAGACCGAGATGCCGCCGCCTTCGCTCGAGGCGTAGTAGCCGACGAGGTTCGGACAGATCTTGTCGCGGCATTCCTCGGCTTCGCTCGCGTACAGCGGCTCGCCGCTGACCAGGAGGTAATCGACGTTCGCGAGCAGCGGGTGCGACTCACCCTCGGCCAGCGGCAGCAAGCGCCTGAGCAGGGTTGGCGGCAGGAACGTCGCCGTGACCTCGGGGCGTTTCAAGACCGCCGCGATCTCACCCGGCGAGAGCGGCGGCGGCGCGATGCGTACGGTGCCGCCCGCGGCCAGCATGCCCATGCCGAACGAGCGCCCGGCACCGAAAAAAAAGGGCGTGACGAGCGCGAAGCAGTCGCGCGAGTCGAAGCCGATCGCGGCCCACTGGCTGACGAAGCGCTCGTAGAGATTGCGGTGTGTGACCAGCGCGCCTTTCGGCTTACCCGTCGTGCCGGATGACAGAGAAATCAGGAGATCCCGATCGCCGTCGTCGGCCACGTCGGGAAGCGCCGAGGCGTCGGTGTCCGCGAGCGACGCATCGAGCGTCACGCTTCGAATGACGTCGATATCGTCTCCGTCGGTCAAGGCGAGCGCGGCGCCGAACGTCTCGCACGCCGATCTCTTCTCGGCTTGTGTCCAACGATGGTCGATCGGCGTGATCACGGCGCCGAGCCGGGCCACGGCGTAGTGTGCCATTAGGTGCAGCGCGTGATCTTTCATTGCGAGGCCGACGCGGTCGCCGGGCTCGATGCCCTCGCGGTGCAGGGCGGCGGCGATACCCTCGATCGAGCGCCACAGATCCGCGTACGTAATTATCTCGTCGTGACACAGGATTGCCGGCTTCTGCCCGTGATTCGCGGCATTGATGCGGACGACGGAGGCGAGATTCATTGCTCTAGTCGAGCTTGTAGACTCGGCGCACGTTGTCCCGCAGGAGCTTCTTTCGCACCGAAGGCTTTAGATCGAGCGCGCGGATCTCTTCGATCGTGCGCTCGAAATCGAGCACCGGGAAGTCGGTGCCGAAGAGGACTTTATCCTGGCCGTAGGAGCTCAAGTAGTGGACGAAGCTTTCCGGCCAGTACTTCGGGCTGTGCGCGTCCGAGCCGATGAACACGTTCTCGTGTTTCCACGCCATCGCGATCATCTCGTCGGTCCAGGGGACGCCGACGTGGATGCCG
The DNA here is from genome assembly GCA_041579335.1 of Woeseiaceae bacterium. Classification (GTDB taxonomy): domain Bacteria; phylum Pseudomonadota; class Gammaproteobacteria; order Steroidobacterales; family Woeseiaceae; genus JBFGFX01. The sequence continues at coordinate 2,880 of JBFGFX010000176.1, forward strand.
ACGATCTTGAGCTCGGGGAAGTCGCAGGCGACCGCGTCCAGAGCGATCGGCCGGCCGACGCTGCGGCACGGGAAGTCTTTCGAGTAGATGAGCGACTGTCCCACCTGCATCTGGATCGGCACATCGAGCTCGCAGCACTTGGCGTAGAACGGGTAGTACTTGGCATGATCGGGGGCGAGCTCGAACCAGTGCGGATAGAGGTGCGCGCCGATGAAGCCTAAGTCTCTGACCGCATGCTCGAGCTCGCGAACGCCGGCCATGCCGGTGTACGGGTCGATGCCTATCAGGCCCGAGAAGTGCCGCGGATGCTTCTTCACCGCATCGGCGACCACGGCCGGAGGCATGTGGTAGCAGCCCGGCAGTCCGGGCCGGCCCGACTTCGGCGCGACCAGGAACGCGTGCTCGATGCCGGCCGAGCCCATGCGCTCGATCATCTGCTCGAGCGTCAAGCCCGCCATCAGATGGTCCTTTGCCTTGACCTTGTCGACGAAGAATTTGTCGCGCCAGTCCGGCCGGTGCGATAGCGCTTCCTCGGTCCAAATGTTGACGACCGCGTCGATCGCTTTGACCGCTGCGCTGCTCACGAGGCGGACATCTTTTTGCGCTCGGGTTCTTCTTCGACGCGGAAGCCAAGCGGCAGACCGGCGTCGGGCGTGAAGCCGTACAGCGGCTCGCCGGGCAGCGACTCGCTGAGCACGTCGCGCACCGCAAGCAGCTTCTCGATGTCGATGCCGGTGTCGAGGCCCATCGCTTCGAGCATGAACACGAGGTCCTCGGTGACGATGTTGCCGCTCGCGCCCGGCGCGAACGGACAGCCGCCGAGCCCGCCCAAGGAGCTGTCGAGCGTCGTGATGCCTTCGTCGATTGCGGCAAGCGCGTTGGCTAAGCCTAAGCCTCGGGTGTTGTGCAGGTGCACGCCGGTCAGCTTGTCCTCGCCGACCGCCGAGCGGACGGCGCGGATCAGTCGCTTGACCTGGCTGGGATTCGCGTAGCCGGTGGTATCGGACAGGCCGACCTCGTCGCAGCCGCACTCCATTAGTCGCTCGGCGGAGCGAACGACCGAGTCTTCCGGGATGCGGCCTTCCAGGGTGCAGCCGAACGCGGTCGACAGCCCGGCCTCGAAATGCGGGCGCTCGGCATCGTCGACCGTCGCCAGCAGCGCCGCGATCTTCTCGATCTCGGCAAACATCTGCTCGTGATTGCGGCGCACGTTCTTGAGGCTGTGCGTCTCGCTCACGGAAAACGGTATCGAGATCTTGTGGGCGCCGGCCGCGATCGCGTTCTCGGCGCCCTTCAAGTTCGGCACCAGCACCGCGACGGTTAAGTTCGGGATGCCGCGCGCGAACGCGACCAGCTCGGCCGTGTCGGCGAGCTGCGGCAGGATCTTCGCCGGCACGAACGAGCCTACTTCGATCTCGCGACAGCCGGCGTTCGCCTCTGCTTGGATCCAGCGCTTCTTCGCGTCGGTCGGCATGATCGCGTCGACGCTCTGCAGGCCGTCGCGCGGGCCGACCTCGCTGACGAGTATCTGCGGCTCGTTCATGGCTGCATAGTACGCCGTCCGGCGCATCGGCCGGCGGCTTTTCAGTAAGATGAATTAAAGATATAATAATATATCAAAAACAAGAACCGAGGTAGCCGCAGACACCATGTCGAGCGAATCAGAAGCGCCTTTGCAGGGATTGAAGGTCATCGAGTTTTCGCACATGGTCATGGGCCCGTCGGCGGGACTGTTACTCGGCGACCTGGGTGCCGACGTCATCAAAGTCGAGCCTTTGGCCGGCGACAAGACCCGCGAGCTCAAAGGCTCGGGCGCCGGCTACTTCGCGATGTACAACCGCAACAAGCGCAGCATCCGCATCGATCTCAAGACCGAGAGAGGCGTAGCGATCGCGCGCGAGCTGTTGAGCGTCGCCGACGTGCTGATCGAAAATTTTCGGCCGGGCACGATGGACCGGCTCGGCCTCGGCTACGCGAGCGTCGCCCAGGCCAACTCGCGCCTGATCTACTGCTCGACGCACGGTTTCCTGAGCGGGCCGTACGAGCACCGCACGGCGCTGGACGAAGTGGCGCAGATGATGGGCGGGCTCGCGTACATGACCGGCCCGCCCGGCAGACCGCTGCGCGCCGGCGCCTCGGTCATCGACGTCACCGGCGGCATGTTCGGCGTCATCGGTATCTTGGCGGCGCTCGAAGAGCGGCATCGCACGGGTAAAGGCCAACATGTCAAGAGCTCGCTGTTCGAGACCACCGCGTTTCTCGTCGGTCAGCACATGGCGCAATACGCGGTGACCGGCTCGCCGGCGGCGCCGATGCCCGAGCGGATTTCGGCGTGGGCGATCTACGACATCTTCACGACGTCCGACGGCGAGATGGTGTTCGTCGGCGTCGTCAGCGATTCGCAGTGGCAACGGTTCTGCGAAGACTTCGAGCTCGACGAGCTCGGCCGCGACGAGAGCCTGCAAAAGAACAGCGACCGCGTGCAGGCGAGGGATCGGATCATCCCGATCGTGCGCGAGCGCTTCGCGAGCATGTCGAGCGACGCGCTCATGCAGAAGCTCGAGAACAGCGGCCTGCCGTTCGCCCACGTCGCGCGCCCAGAGGATCTGTTCGACGATCCTCACCTGACCGCATCGGGGGCGCTGTTGCCCGTGACGTTGCCGGACGGCACGCGGGCGTCGCTCCCCGCGATGCCGCTCGAGCTCGGCGGGCGGAAATTCGGCGTGCAGCGCGACCTGCCCGCGTCCGGCGAGCACACGGCCGAGGTGCTCGGCGAGCTCGGTTACGACGAGGGGGCAGTCACGAAGCTCGAGCGCGACGGTATCGTGTCCTGCGCCGGTAACGTCAAAGGTGTGCCCAAGGTCGGCTGACTCGATCGCGCGTCAAAAAGCGCTCGATGTCGTCCTCGTACTGCAGCGTGTAGTCGATGTAATCCAAGCCCTTCAGCAACATGCCGCGGTCGAACGCGTCGACCTCGAAGCCGATCTCGCGGCCGTCGGGTAGGGCGATCACGGCGCGTTCGAGGTCGACCGTGAGCTTCAGCGCCTGCGGGTCGGCCTCGGTAGCGGCGTTGAGTGCGCGTATCTCGGCCGCCGGCAGGCGCACCGCGAGCAGCCGATTGCGTGCGCAGTTGTTACTGAAGATGCGGCCGAAGCTCTCGGCGACGATGACGCGTATGCCGTAGTCCCTGAGAGCCCACACCGCGTGCTCGCGCGACGAGCCGCAGCCGAAGTTCTTGCCGCCGAGCAGGATCGATGCGTCCTGGTAGGCCGGCTGGTTCAGCACGAAGTCCGGGTTGACCCCGCTGCGCTCGTTACCGTGGTAGAGGTAGCGCCAGCCCGCGAACAGGCCGTCGCCCAGGCCCTCCTTGCTGACGCGCTTCATCTCGCGCGACGGAATGATCTGATCCGTGTCGACGTTGTCGAGCAGGATCGGCGCGCACACCCCCGTATGGGACACGAACGCGCTCATGCCGCGAATGCCCGCACGTCGACGATCCGTCCTGCGACGGCGGCCGCCGCGACCGACTCCGGGCTTGCCAGGTGCGAGCGCACCCCCGGCCCCTGCCGGCCCCGGAAGTTACGATTCGTGCTCGTCATGACGCGCTCGCCGGGGCCGAAGCCCTCACCGCCGGCATGGAAACACAACGAACAGCCGGGCTCTCGCCATTCGAAGCCCGCGTCCGTAAAGATCTTTGCGATGCCTTCGTCCTCCGCCTGTCGCTTCACCTGGGCGGATCCCGGCGTGCAGATGGCGCGCACGCCGGTCGCGACCGTGTTGCCTTCGAGGACCCGCGCCGCCGCGCGCAGGTCGGTTAGCCGGGAGTTGGTGCAGGAACCGATGAAGGCCGCGTCGATCGACAGCCCCGCGAGCCTTTGCCCGGGTTCGAGGCCCATATACTCCATGGCCACCCGCATCTGATCTCGATCGTCGTCGCTCGCGGCCGCCTCCAGCGAGGGCACCGTGCCGTCGACGGGGATCGCGTGCTGCGGGCTGATGCCCCAGGTGACCGTCGGCGCTACGCCGGCGCAGTCCACCTCGATCACGCGGTCGAAGCGGGCGAGCGGATGCGTGCGCAGCGAACGCCAGTGTTCGACGGCAGCCTCCCAGGCGCTGCCGCTCGGTGCGTGCGATCGGCCGCGCAGGAACTCGAAGACCGCATCGTCCGGCGCAATGAGGCCGGTGAAGGCGGAGAACTCGACCGCCATGTTGCACAGCGTGAAGCGCGCTTCGAGCGGCAGCGCGTCGACCGCCTCGCCGCAGAACTCGAGCGCGTGGCCCGCGCCCCCGGACGCCGAGTGCGTGCCGATCAGGTGCAGCATCAGATCCTTCGCCGTGACGCCAGCTCCCATCTGCCCGTTGAATCGGACCCGCATCTGTTTCGGCTTGACGCCGCGCAGCGTCTCGGTCGCGAGCGCGTGCTCGCAGTCGCTCGAGCCGATGCCCCAGCCGATCGCGCCGAGCGCGCCGAGCGTGCAGGTGTGGCTGTCCGGGCACGCGACGATCAGGCCGGGCAGCGTGATCGCCTGCTCGGCGGAGATGAGATGCGTGATGCCGTGTCGTGCGTCGCCGATGTCGTAGAGTCCGATACCCGCCGCGGTCGCCGCTCGGCGCATCGTTCGGATGAACGCCTCGCCACCCGGCGCCATCGTCGCGTCACCGCGGCCGGGAAACGTGTCGACGATGTGGTCCATGGTCGCGAACACGTGCCGCGGATTGCGAACCCGGCGCCCGTCCGCGATGAGGCTGGTCAGGGCAACGCTGCCGGTGCGCTCGTGCAGGAACAGACGATCGATGTACAAGAGCGCCGAGCCGTCCTCGAGCTGACGGACCGTGTGCGAACGCCAGATCTTGTCGAACAGGGTCTCGGGCATCGGCCGGTGGCTGACAGTAAAAGATATAATAGTATATCATTATGCGATGCGCGTATTGATGGCACCGATACTGTA
>JBFGFX010000177.1:0-7827 GCA_041579335.1 Woeseiaceae bacterium
GCTCGAGAAGCTCGATCGCTCTCGCTTTGATGAACGGCAATCGCGGATTCAGCGTGCCGTTCGCCAGCGCAGCGTCGACCACTTCCTCCGGATTGCGGAACGGATGCCCGGCGCGGTTGTGGCAATCGCTACAGTCCATGACCTGCTTGTCGGCGTTCTCGATCTCCTCCCCGTTGAGCGGCGCGCGAACGTCGTTGTAGACCGTTTTGGACCCGTCTGGTGACGTCGCCTCGACCCAGCGGATGCGCATATTGTGCGGATCATCGGAGATGAAGCGGACGGCACCGCTCGCGTGCCAGTTGACGCCGCGCCGGATCTCGTCATCGAACAGGCGTCCGTCGAGACGCACAGTCAGCGTCAGGTCTTTCTCGGAGTTTCGCCGGTCCGTCGAGAATCGCCTCGTCGTCGTGACGACGTTGTGGCGATGCACTCGCTCGGTGTGACAGCCCTCGCAGGATTCTGCCGCGCCGGCGAACGACGGCGAGTGAAGAGGGCGCTCGTAGCCGAAGACAAACGTCCAGGCGTGGGCGATATGGCTCGCTTTCTCGGTAATCGAGGCAAACGTCGAGAGGCGGCCGATGTGGCACTCGACGCAGGCGACTTCCGCATGGTGGCTCTGCTGATGCGCGTACGGCTCTTCCGGATGTACGCCGTGGCAGGCATTAGAGCAAAAGGCGTCGCTGTTCGTGTATTCCCAAGCGGCGACGCTGGCCGCCCCGACTACTACATAGGCAACGGCGAACGCAGCAATCCCGAGAAGAATGACGCGCCATTTAACGTTGATTTTCATCGCCTACCAATGCCTTCGACCTGGATTCTTTAGGGATCGCGCGGCTAACGTAACGACGCCGAAGCGGTCGCCGCCGGCTTGAGTCGAACACAGTCTACACGATAGATAATTACGGCTTTCTAGCCCACTAGGGGTTTTTACGTACCCGCCGCCCCTCGCTCATCCGATCGCGAGTTCTTCGAGCGCGCGCAGCACGTCGCGGCGGCTGATCTGGCCGACCAGTCGGTTGTGGCTGACGACCGGATAGCGGCGGAAACCCGAATCCAAGAACAACTCGGCTAAGTCGACGATGCTCATGTCGGCGTCCACGATCTGAGTGTCGGTCGTCATGAAGTCGGAGACGGGTCCGCCCATCTCGCCGTGATAGCCCGCGGTCAATGCGATTTTCAGACAGTCGAGCTCCGACAGCATGCCGATCAGGTTACCGTGAGAGTCGATGACCGGCGCGCCTGCGATGCGGTGGTGCACGAGCTCGTGTATGGCGTCCAACACGTCGGTGTCGGGGCTGAACGTGATGAGCCGCCGCGACATGTAGTCCTTGACGAGCGCTGACTTCATTGGCGGCATAGAGGTTCCTCAGCGGTGCGAACTTCTGCTCGTTTTCCAGATCGAGCGGCATCCTCACGATCGCCGCGACACAGCTCGCAGCCTCCGGCATTGAGGCCGCCGCAGCTGCCTTTGATCGGTGAGCGGCCGCTCATCACGCCGATGCTCATCGCGGCGATCGCGACGCCGATTATCAAGAAACTCAACAGCAGGATGGCGATGAACGTCACTGTGCGACCTCCGTGGCGAAACGCTTCGTCATGCGCTCTTCGATGTCGCCGTCGGTCCGCAGCAGGAAATACGCCGCGATGTTCTCGCGCTCGGCGAAATCGAGCCCGCGACCGGGACCCAGGACCAAGAGCGCGGTCGCCATGGCGTCCGCGTACGCGGCGGTGTCGGCAATGACCGTGACCGATGCCGCATCGTGCGTTACCGGCGTTCCGGTGCGTGGATCGATCGTGTGCGAATAGCGCCTTCCCCGGTATTCGAAGTAGTTGCGATAGTCTCCCGAGGTTGCAAGCGCGCTATCGGTCAGGCCCACGATGGACTGCACCGAGCGGCCGCCGCGAATCGGTTTCTCCACGGCGATCGCCCACTTGCCGCCGTCAGCGTTGCGTCCGCGCATGCGCAGCTCGCCGCCCACCTCGATCAGATAGTTGGCCAGTTCGAGGCCATCGAGCAGGTCTGCGACGCGATCGACGGCATAGCCCTTGGCGTATGCCGACAGGTCCACATAGAGATCCGCGAGGTCCTTGCGCAGGGCCGGAACCGAGCAGTCCGTGTGCAGCCAATGATGCCCGACCCGCCGCCGCATCTTGGCGATGTCCGCATCGTCGGGCGGCTTGGAAACCGAGCCCGGAGGGCCGAAGCCCCACAGGTTGACCAGCGGGCCGACGGTCACGTCGAACGCCCCGTCCGTCAGCTCGGCAATCGACTGGGCGCCGGCCACCGCGCTGCAGAACTCCGACGAAGTCCGGATCCAAGCAGTCGATCGGCTCAGATTGAATTGCGTGAGCTCGGAATCGAGCAAATAGGTGGACATCGCTTTTTCGGTCTTGGAGAGGCTCGCCGTGATCATCTGCTGCAACGCGCTCGTGTCCAGGGCCGGCGGCGGGGCCACGAGCTTGACGCTCCATGTCGTACCCATGGCGACGCCGGTGAACTCGTATTCGGGGAGCCGATCGTCGCCGCAGCCGGCGATCAGCAGCAGGATCGCGGCGCGCGCCAGGAGGCGCTCAGGACTCGTTCGACGTGATCGGATCATCTGTACTCAGCTACCGAAGTCATCGAGCAGGATGTGGTCGCGCGTGACGCCCAGATCCTGCAGCATCTTGATCACGGCCGCGTTCATCATCGGCGGCCCACAGACATAGTACTCGCAGTCCTCCGGCGCGGGATGGTCGCCTAAGTACTCGTCGAGCAGGACCTTGTGGATGAAGCCGACGTAACCGGTCCAGGCGTCCTCCGGCTGCGGCTCGGAGAGCGCCAGGTGCCACTCGAAATTGTCGTTCGCGGCGGCCAGCGCATCGAAATCCTCGACGTAGAAAGCCTCCTTCAGGCTGCGCGCGCCGTACCAGAAGCTCATCTTGCGCTTAGTCTTCAGACGTTCGAGCTGATCGAAGATGTGCGACCGCATCGGCGCCATGCCTGCACCGCCGCCGATGAACACCATCTCGTTGTCGGTATCTTTGGCGAAAAAGTCGCCGTAGGGTCCGGAGATCGTGACCTCGTCACCGGGTTTCAAATTGAAGATGTACGACGAGACTTTGCCGGGCGGCGTCTTCTCGCCGGCGCCGGGCGGCGGCGTCGCAATGCGCACGTTGAGCTTGATCAGCCTACCCTCGAGCGGGAAGCTTGCCATCGAATAGGCGCGCGACGTGGTCTCGCGCACGTCCGATTCGTAGCGCCAAAGACGGTATCGGTCCCATTCGTCGCGGAAGCGCTCATCGACGTCGAAGCCCTCGAACTGCAGACGGTGCGGCGGGCACTCGACCTGGACGTAGCCGCCGGCGCGATAGTCCATCGTCTCGCCGTCGGGTAGCTCGAGCACCAGCTCTTTGATGAAGCTTGCGACGTTCGAGTTCGACACGACGCGGCACCGATATTTCTGCACGCCGAAGACCTCGTCCGATACCTCGATGCGCATGTCCTGCTTGACCGCGACCTGGCAGGACAGCCGGTAGTGATCGGCCGCGTCGCGCTTGCTGATCAACGAGGTCTCCGTCGGTAGGATGGCGCCGCCGCCGGACACGACGCGAACGACGCACTGCCCGCAGGTGCCGCCGCCGCCGCAGGCCGACGGCACGAAGATACCGGCGTCGGCGAGGCCTTGCATGAGCTTGACGCCGACCGGCATGGCGAGTGACCGATCGTCGTTGACCAGCACCGTGACGTTCCCGATGGACACGAGCTTCGAGCGTGCTGCGAGGATCACGAACACGAGCACGAGCACGATCCCGGTGAACAGGGTGATGCCGAGTCCGATTTCGACAGCGAATGACGCGTTTGCGCTCAAAGCTGGATGCCCGAGAATCCCATGAAGCCCAACGACATGAGGCCGACGATGATGAACGTTATTCCCAAGCCCTGCAGGCCGTCGGGCACGTCCGAATAGCGGAGCTTCTCGCGGATGCCCGCGAGCGCGACCAGCGCGACCGCCCAGCCGAAACCCGTGCCGACGCCGAAGACTACGCTCTGGGCCAGATCGTACTGTCGCTCGACCATGAACAAGGTGCCACCCAAGATGGCGCAGTTGACGGTAATGAGCGGCAGGAAGATCCCGAGCGCGTTGTAGAGCTTCGGAAAGTAGCGATCCAAGGTCATTTCCAGGATCTGCACGAGTGCCGCGATGACGCCGATGTAGCAGACCAGACCGAGGAAACTGAGGTCAATCTGCGAAAGTCCGACCCAGGCGAGCGCGCCGCCTTTCAAGAGATACTCGTAGATCAAATAGTTGACCGGCACGGTGATGGTCTGCACGGCGATCACCGCAAGGCCTAGGCCGAGCGCGGTCTCGATGCGCTTCGAGACGGCGAGGAAGGTGCACATCCCCAAGAAGAAGGTCAGCGCCAGATTCTCGACGAACGCGGCCTTGATGAACAGATTGACGTAGGCGTCCATCAGAGCACCTCCGTGCGATGGACTTCGTGTATCTGATAGTCGGGATGCTCGACCTGCGCAGGTCGCGTCGTGCGCACGGCCCAGATCAGGAGGCCGATGATGAAGAACGCGCTCGGCGGCAGCAGCATCAGGCCGTTTGCTTCGTACCAGCCGCCGTCGCTCGCGAGCGGCAGGACGCGGTAGCCGAGCAGCGTGCCGGCGCCGAAGAGCTCGCGCGATGCCGCGACGATGATCAGCACCGCGCTGTAGCCTAAGCCGTTGCCGAGCCCGTCGAGGAAGCTCATGCCCACGCCGTTTTTCATCGCGAACGCCTCGGCCCGGCCCAAGATGATGCAGTTGGTGATGATCAGGCCGACGAACACCGAGAGCTGTTTGCTGGTCTCGAACGCGTAGGCCTTGAGCGTCTGGTCCACGACGATGACGAATGACGCGATGATCGTCATTTGCACGATGATGCGAATGTTGTTCGGAATATAGTGACGGATGCTGCTGATCGCCGCGCCCGACAGCATCGCCACGGTCGTCATCGCCACGCACATCAGGAGCGCCGGCAGAAGCGAGGTGGTTACCGCGAGCGCCGAGCAGATGCCGAGCACCTGAAGCGTGATCGGATTGTTGTCGACCAGTGGATCCAACAGAATCTTGCGTGCCTGGGTCATCGCTCCTCCGCTTCGCGTCCGAGTTTGGCGAGATAGGGTCCGAAAGCGTGCGGGCCCACCCAATAGCGCAGCAGATTGGTGACGCCGCGGCCCGTGAGGGTCGCCCCCGACAGCCCGTCCACCTGATGGGCGGCATCCGCGCCCGGCGGGACCTGGCCGCGGACGACCTCGATCCTCAAAGCGCCGCCGGCGTCGAATAGCTGCCGGCCCTGCCACTGCGACCGCCACGTCGGTTTGTCGATCTGGTCGCCCAAGCCCGGCGTCTCGGCGTGCTCGTAGAAGCGCAGGCCCCGCACCGTGTTGCCGTCGCGCTCGAGCGCGAGATAGCCGAACATCGTCGACCACAACCCGGCCCCGCGGACCGGCAGGATGACCTGCTCCGGGCCCGAGTCGCGGCCCACCAGATAGACCGGCGCGTAGATCTCGCGGCGGCGTACGTTGGCGATGTCGAGGTCGGCCGGCACCGCGACGCTCAGGGCCGGATCGTTCGCGGCCGCGAGCGCGTCGAAGTCGTCCGCCGACATCGAATCGACGTAGTCGCCGCTCGCGAGATCGACGAGCCGCGTGTCGATCCCGGCGAACAGCGCATCGATATCGGCGCCCGGCTCGTACAAGCCCGCAACCTCGAGCACGATCTGCTGCCGGAAGCGCGTCTGATTGCGTTCCTGCAGCGGCCTCAACAGCACGGCGCTCGCGGACACGAGCACCGAGCAGACGAGGCTCACGCCGATCGCCACGATCAAAACGTTCGCGACGCTGTCGCGCGAGCGGCGCGGCTTTTTCGGCGACTCAGGCACAGCGTTTCTGCCTGCGTTTGATGTTCGCGCGAATGACGAAGTGGTCGATGAGCGGCGCGAAGATGTTGCCGAACAGGATTGCGAGCATGATGCCTTCTGGAAACGCGGGATTGATCACGCGGATCACCCAGGTCAAGGCGCCGATCAGCAGACCGAAGACCCAGTGGCCGAGCATGGTGTCCGGCGCGCTGACCGGATCGGTTGCCATGAACACGGCGCCGAACGCGAAGCCGCCGAGCACGATGTGCCAGTACCAGGGCATCGCGAACATCGGATTCGTGCTGTCGACGCCGCCGAACAGGAGCGCCGGCACGATCAGACCGGCGAAGACGCCGACGATGATGCGCCAGGAGGCGATCCCCGAGTAGATCAGCATCGCGGCGCCGAACAGGCAGGCCGCCGCCGAGGTCTCTGCGATGGAGCCCTGGATCTGCCCCAGGAACGCCTGGCTCCAGGTGATGCCGCTGTCGACGATGCCGGCCATGCCGTCGATCGCCGCGATGCCGAGCGCGGTCGCGCCGCTGAATCCGTCGACCGGCGTCCATACGGCGTCGCCGGACAGCTGTATCGGATAGGCGAAATAGAGGAAAGCCCGCCCGACGAGCGCCGGGTTCAGGAAATTCTTGCCGGTCCCGCCGAACACCTCTTTGCCGATGACGATGCCGAAGCTGATGCCGATGGCAACCTGCCACAGCGGAATCGTCGCCGGTAGGATCGCCGCATACAGCAGTCCGGTGACGAAGAAACCCTCGTTGACCTCGTGATTGCGGATGCTGGCGAACAGAATTTCCCAGAATCCTCCCGCCGCCATCGTGACGATGTAGATCGGCAGGAAGTACAGCAGGCCGTGCATGAAATTGTCGTAGAAGCTCGCCGGATCGTAGCCCGCACCCAAGAGCGGCAGCAGCGCGCCGCGCCAGCCGCCGATGCTGTCGAAGCCCAACGTCTCTAACGCGGTGTTGGCCTGAAAGCCCGTGTTCCACATGCCGACCAGCACGCAGGGCGTGGCCGCGAACACGACCATGATCATGACCCGCTTCAAGTCCAGGGCGTCGCGCACGTGCGGCGAGCCGCGCGTGACGTCGGCCGGGGAATAGAGTGCCGTATCGATCATCTCGAACACGGCATTGAATTTCTCGAAGCGGCCGCCGCGCGCAAAAAGCGGCTCCAGGCGGTCGAGCATGCGGCGCAGGCGTTTCATCAACCGTTCGCTTCGATCTCGTCCAGGTTCATGCGCAGGAAGGGGCCGTATTCGTATTTGCCGTTGCACACGAACGAGCACAGGGCGAGATCCTCTTCGTCGAGCTCGAGGCAGCCGAGCTCTTTCGCGCGGTCGGTGTCTTCCACCAGCAGCGCCTTGAGCAGCGGCGTCGGCAGGATGTCCAGCGGCATGACCTTCTCGAACGTGCCGATCGACACCATGGCGCGCGGGCTGCCGTTCTGGCTCGTCGTCATTGCGAAGCCGCGGCGCAGCAAGGGACCCGCGAACGCCCGCTCCGACGAGAATCTGTCGGCGCCCGGCTTCGCCCAAGCGAGGAACTCGCGTTCGCTGCCTTCCTCGAGGACCGTAATCTGATTGTGGTAGCGGCCGAGCCACGCAAGCGGTCCGCTGGCGCGATGTCCGGAGAGCACCGAACCGCTGACGATGCGCAGCGGCCCCGCGGGCGTCTCGCCCGCCAAAAGATCGGTGGTGCTCGCGCCCACGCGCGTACGCAGCAGCCGCGGGCGGCGCGCCTTGGGACCGCCGAGCGCCACGATGCGCCTCGTCGGCAGGCGGCCGCTCGTGAACAGCTCGCCGATCGCGATCACGTCCTGGTAGCCGAGATGCCAGACCGTCTTGGCCTCGCCCACCGGCTCGAGGAAATGGATATGCGTGCCGACGAGGCCGGCCGGGTGTGGGCCGGAGAACTCGGCA
>JBFGFX010000178.1:0-7791 GCA_041579335.1 Woeseiaceae bacterium
GAGGGCGCCCGATGTTTGGGCAAGGATTGAGCCGTCGCTGCCGTTTGTTCCGCAGTGCGACCGCGCCGCGCTCGACAGCTTGCAACACGCGTTCGCCGGCGCACGGCCGCTGACCGTATTGATCAGTGCGGGGAAGTCCGGCGTCGCCCGGGTGATCAAGAGCTTCTTTGCCGAAGTGGCCGACAACGTCGATGCGGTTCGCATCGCCAGGCCGTGCTCGGATGCCACGTCGTGTATGCGCGAGATCATTAGCGCGATCGGCTTCGATTCGAAGGACTTGAGCCTCAAGGATTTGGAAAGCATCTTCCGAATGTTCCTGTCGTTTCAGAAGACGCACGGCCGTCGCACTGTGCTTTGCATCGAGGATGCGCAAAACGTCGATCAGTGGGTGCTCGACAAAGTGCGCGGCCTGATTCAGCTCGAGCTGCAGCGCGAGTTCGGCTTGATGATCATCCTTTCCGGCACCGAGTCGCTAATCGATCGCCTGCACGAATCCCCTCTGGAGACGGTCTTCGAGAAGGCCGGACAGCGAATCACGATCGCGCCTCTGAAGCTCGCGGAGACTCGGGAGCTCGTCCGCCGAGCCGTAGAATCGGACGGCGTCGACGACGTCAGCAAGGTCATCGAGTTCCATGCAATCAATCTCATACACGAGTTCAGCGCCGGCATTCCCGACACCGTCAGCCGATTGTGTCGGGAATCGTTTCAGCTGGCGAACGAAGCCAGCTCTACGCTGGTTACCTCGGATCTGGTCAGGAAAGCAGCCGAGAGGCTCGACCTGGCGACAGAGCTTCAGCCGGGCAGCGATGCGAAGGACGCCGTAGCGCAAAGATCCGCAGCCAAAAGGGGCCGCCTCATCGCTCGCATCAACGGCGACGTCGTCCAGGAGTTGGCAATCGACAAGGATCGCATCCTGATCGGCCGGGATACGAAGTGCGACATCTGCCTGAGCAACGTCGCGATCAGTCGCCAGCACGCGGTGATCGAAAGCTCGCGGGACCGGGTTCAGCTCGTCGACCTGCAAAGCACGAACGGTAGCTTCATCGACGGAAGCAGAGTCGAGCGCTACACTTTGCGCGACAATGAGGTCATCGTCATCGGCGATTGCAGAATCGAATACGTGGCCGCCGACTACAAAGAGCGCTGCATCAGCAACTCGGAGCTCGCCGGCGTCTCGGATCCGACTGTCGCCGATTCTCGGCCGGCCTCCAACTTCGAGATCCGACTGGTCGCGCCGGAAGCGACGGTCGACTGAGCTGCACGAATTCCCGCCTTCCGCGCCGTTGAGGCGATCGGCTATCTCGCCGTTCCCCGCCGACCAGGACGGCGCTCCGGCGGCGTCGCCGGTCCACACTGCCGGCTCGCGGTGAAAGGTGCGGCGACGTCTCTGCGCAGGCATTTCCAAGAAATCATTTTAAGGTCCATTAGTCATTCCCGGGCGGAATAAGGTTGGCCGGTGGCTTGTCACGGCCGGCCTGAAATGGCACCTTCGAGCGCCAGCTTGGAGGAAGGAGCGCCGATATGGGCACGATTACTCGACGCGATCTCATTACGGCAGGTGCACTGCTCGGGGTTGCCGCCCGGCTGCCCGGTGCACAGAATGAGCCCATGCAGACGCGCGTAATTCCCACTTCCGGCGAAGCGCTGCCGATCATCGGTCTGGGCACGTACAGCGTATTCGACGTTGGAGGTAGCGCCGAAGAGATCGACGTGCGCCGAAAAATCGTCGCTGCGCTGATCAACGCGGGCGGCAGCGTCATCGATTCGTCGCCCATGTACAACCGCTCCGAGGCGGTCGTGGGCGAGGTGCTGACCGCCGGCGGCTATCGCAACTCGTGCTTCCTGGCGACCAAAGTTTGGACGGACGGTCGTGAGTCGGGCGAACGGCAGATGCGCCGCTCGGCGGAGCTCATGCAGACGCAACGAATCGATCTGATGCAGGTGCACAATCGCCGCGATCTCGACGCCCACTGGCCCACGATCCGCGAGGCGCAGGAAACCGGCTTCATCCGCTACAACGGCGTCACCGACTATCGGGAGAGCGCCGGCGCCGCCATGCAATCCATCATGCAACGGTACCGACCGGAGTTCATCCAGATCAACTATTCACTGGGTGAGCGCGGTGCCGAAACCGGCGTGCTACCCATGGCGCAGGAGCTCGGCATCGCCGTGCTGATCAATCGACCGTTCATGGCGGGACGGCTGTTCCGCGCCGTTGGCGACCGGCCGCTGCCCGGTTGGGCCGGCGAGTTCGCCGCGAGCTGGGGCCAGTTTTTCTTGAAGTTCATCGTGAGCCATCCGGCGGTGACCTGCGTGATTCCCGCGACCAGCAAGCTGCGCCACATGGTCGACAACGCCGGCGCCGGCTTCGGGCCGATGCCGGACGCGAGAACCCGCCGGCGCATGGTGGAGCTGATCACCGCGCTCTAGGCGCTGACGGGCGGCAGCAGGGATCTACGCCCCGTCGAGCGCAGCGTTGCGGCGGTCGAAGAACGTGACCGGTTTGCGCTTTCCTTCCTGCACCGTTTTCTCGCGCACGGCCGTAGGCGACGCCAGCACGACCTGCGGCTTGACCCTCGTGCGCGCGGCGATCTTCTCGGCGATCGCCGCTGCCGACAGCTCCGACGCCGTGCCGACGACCAGGCGGATCTCCTCGGCCAGCTCGTAGGTGTCGAAGACCTCCAGGTAGTAGCCGCTAATGCCGTCGATCTCCTGCAGCACGCCGAAGATGGCCGGCGGATACACCGTGGTGCCGCGGACTTTGAGCATCTGGCTCTTGCGCCCGACGATCGGCCCGAGCCTCGGCGTGGTCCTGCCGCAGGCGCACGGTTCGACGTGGAGCTTTGCGATGTCTCCCGTCTTGAAGCGCAAGAGCGGCATACCGGTAACCCCGAGCGGCGTGGCCACGACCTCCCCGGGCTCGGTCGTCGTATCGCCGGCGTCGTCCAAAGTCTCGACGACGATGAGATCCGGCTGCACATGCCCGCCCCGGCCGGCGTCGCAGTCCGTGAATGCGGTGGCCATCTCGGTGCTCGCGTAGGTGCCGTGAATCGCAGCGCCCCACATCTCCTGCAAAGCCCGACCGAGCGCCGAGAGACCGAGATCCGCCGACCGTATCGGCTCGCCGATGCAAACGAGCCTGCGCACGCCGGCATCGGCGGGTTCGTGACCATCAGCCGAGAGCCGCTTTCCGAGCTCGAGCAGCAGCGTGGGAACCCCGACGATGGCGCTCGGCCGATGCCGCCGCACCAGCTCTTCGAGAGCCGCGATGCTGCTGGAACCGCCGCGGATCACGCTGGCGCCCAAACGCTGCAAACCGAGAAAGTAGGCGAGCCCGGCCATGAAACAGCGATCGAGGGTAGCGGCCACCAGCACCCGATCGCTCGGGCCGATCCCGGCGACGCGGAAGGACAGCTCTTCGTTGAAGCCGACTCGATCGAGATCCTGCCGGGTCTGCAGCATCGCCACCGGTTCCCCGGTGGTCCCGGACGTGAGGCTGTAGTCGATGACCTCGTCTCGATCCACGCACAGGAAGTCGTCCGGGCGGGACGCCAGATCGTTCTTGACGGTGCACGGCAAGCCAGGCAGGTCGGCGGCCGTGCGGACCGCATCCGGATCGATGCCGTGCTCGGCAAACATCGCGGAATAGAAACGCGATCGCTCGGCGAGGTAGGCTAAGTGCATGCGCAGCAGCGCATTCTGCCGCGCGTCGATGTCTTCTTTGGGCAGGAACTCCAAACGGCCGCGGGCGGACGAGTCAAACAACGGATCGCTCCGCGCCATCGTCGTCCACCTCAGTCCGTATAGATCGACAGATCATCGAAGTGAGGGCTGGAGAACAGGAACTTGCGGAACTTGACCAGATCGTCGTGGAAGACGCGCTCGTTATCGTACGGCGTGAACTCCGTGCTCAAGAGCTCGTGGATCCGGCGCGTGCCGCGGCCCAGTCTGTCGGCGTTGCGGAAGGAGAGCGCCTGCATGATGGCCAGTACTTCCAGAGTCAAGATGTGCTTCGCGTTGCTCGCGCTCCTGTACGCCTTGCGTGCCGCCACGGTCGACATCGGCACGACGTCCTGATTGGACGCGTTCGTCGAGATCGAGTCCGTGCTCACCGGCGTTGCGAGCTGCCTGTTCTCGGCGGTGCAGGACGTCGCGAGATACTGCGCGCCCATGAAGCCCATCGTGAGCCCGACCGTCCCGGCTATTAGATGCTCGGGCAGCCCTTCGTTGAGATTGGGGTCCAGCAGCTTGTTGATGCGACGCTCCGAGATGTTGCTGAGCGTCGCTATTGCGACGCACAGCATGTCCATCACGAAGCCGACACTCTGACCGTGGAAGTTTCCGCCGTGGATGACCTTCTTCGCGTCGGGCACGATCACCGGGTTGTCATTGCAGGAATTGGCCTCGGTTTTGATCGTGCTCGCCGCAAGCTCGATGGCCTCCTGCACGGGTGCCAGGACCTGCGGGGTGCAGCGAATCGAGTAGACGTCCTGAACGTTGATCGTGGTCTCGTACACCGGGCCTTCCGTCTGCTCGTTGCGGATCTTCTCGTGCATCTCGCTGCGCAGCGTGATGTTGCCGGAGCCTGCGTAGAGGTCGCGGATCGTTTGCGCCACCCGGACCTGGCCGGGGTGCGGCTTGACGCGATGCAGGTCCTCGTCGAACGCATCGTCGATGCCGCCGAATATTTCGATGCCGAAAGCGCCGGTAACGCAACCGAGTCGAAAGAGTTTCTGTGCGTTGATGATCGCGAACGCGGCCAGCGCCGTGGCGGCGGCGGTGCCGTTGATCAGTGCGATGCCCTCTTTGTGCGTGAGGCGCATCGGCTCCATGCCGACGCGGGCGTATGCCTCCGGTGCCGGCAGCAGCTCGCCGTCGAGAAAGAGCTTGCCTTCACCGATGATCCCGAGGGCGAGGTGGGCCAGGTGGATCAGGTCGCCGGAGGCGCCCACGCTGCCGTTTTTCGGAATATAGGGGGCGATGCGATTGTCGATCATCCGCTTCATGAACTCGAGCAGCTCGAGACGGACGCCGCTGTAACCTTTGAGCAGGGTATTGAGCCGCACGACCAACACGGAGAGTCCGACGTAGGGCTTGAGTGCGCGACCGAGCCCCGCCGCATGGCTGCGAATCAGGTTGACCTGTAGCTGCTCGATCTCGTCGTCGCTGATGATCTTGTTGCACATTGGGCCGAACGACGTGTTGACGCCGTAGATGATTCGTCCTGCGGCGATCTCCTGGTCGATAAAGTCGCGACTCGCTTTGCAGAGCTCGAGCGCTTTCGGGTCGAGCTCGACGCGCTTGTCGCCCACGCCGATCAAGACGATGTCTTTTATCGTCAGGTCATTGCCATTCAGTACTACAACGGGTTTGTCGGTCATCGTGCGCCACTTCTTTGCGGATGGTTTTGGAGTTGTTCGAGGCGTTGGCTCGGGCCACAGTGTAGCTCAAATGTCATAGCGGTACGCCCTCGGCGGACGCCGGACCGAAATATGTCCAATGCCCGACGGCCCGGAGCAATGGGCAGGCGCAGGCTTCGAGCGGAGCGAGCGCCGTGATATTTGCGTGACATATCCGGTCTATGATCTCCAGGGTCCTGCAACAATTCCTAAGAGCCGGTGCCCGCGCAGATGAGCAATCGCCGAATTCTCGTCGTCGAGGACGAACAGGACATCGCGGACCTGGTCGCACTGCATCTGAGCGACCTCTGTGAGGAGCTCGTCGTCGCCAGCGACGGCTACGATGGCCTGCGACTCGCGACGGCCGAACACTGGGCGCTCATCATCCTCGACCTCCGGCTGCCCGGACCCGACGGGCTCGAGATCTGCCGGGCCATTCGCAGAGACCGCCCGTATCAGCCGGTACTGATGCTCACCTCGAAGTCGTCCGAGATGGACCGGGTGCTGGGCTTGGAGACCGGCGCCGACGACTACCTGATCAAACCGTTCAGCGTGCTGGAGCTCGTTGCCAGGGTACGGGCGATCTTTCGACGCATCGAAAGCATGCAGCAGCGCCTCCCGCGGGCCGCGCAAGAGGCCCCCGCCGTCAACATCGGCGAGCTGACGGTCGATCCGTTTCGACGCGAAGTGACGCTCGGCGGCCGCAAGATCGACCTCACGGCGCGGGAATTCGATCTCCTCGATTTCTTCGCGCGCCATCCGGGCCGCGTGTTCCGGCGTGCGGACCTGCTCGACGAGGTGTGGGGCTACGGTCACGAAGGCTACGAGCATACGGTCAACTCCCATATCAATCGCCTGCGCGGCAAGATCGAGGCCAATCCGTCGAAGCCCGAAATGATCGTGACCGTCTGGGGCGTCGGCTACAAATTCGCCCTGCGGGAATCGGCCACGTCGGCCGTCGAGACTCGTTGAACACGCTGTTCGCAAGACTGTCGGCCGCGCTGCTCGTCATCGTCGTTTTGATGGGTGCGACTTTCTTCCTGGTCGACCGGATGAATACCCGGCTGTATTACGAGGAGCTGACTCAGCGGCTCAATGCCCCGATCGCGATGTACGTGACGGGGCAGCGCGACCTGATCAGCGACGGCGTTCCGGATCTCGATAGCCTAAAGGAGCTCGCCAGCCACGCGATGGTGATCAACCCGACGGTCGAGATCTATCTGCTCGATGCCGAAGGCAACATCTTGGGCCATGCGCTGCCGCCCGATACCGTGCTCAGAGATCGGATCGACCTGGCGCCGGTGCAGGCGCTGATCGACGGCTCGGCGAGGATGCCGGTGCACGGCGACGACCCGAGGAGCCGCGCGCTGCAGAAAGTCTTCTCCGCGGCCGAGATCCGCTCGGGCGATCGCCTGGAAGGCTACCTGTACGTCGTGCTCGGCGGCCAGACCTATGAGGCGCTCGCGAGCGACATCGGCGGCTCCTACATAGGCAACGTCAGCATCGTGATGGCGATCGCCATCGTGCTTGCGGCGGCGACCATCGGGCTATTGGTGTTCGCGCTGCTCACACGGCGGCTGAAGCTGCTCAGCGACGAAATCCGGCGCGTCGGCGAATCCGGCTTCGACTTAGAGCCTGACATCGAGCGGTCGGCGTCCGACGGCGACGAGATCGACAAGCTCGCGCAGTCGTTTTTGGCGATGTCACGCCGGATCAGGGAGCAGCTCGCGCAGCTCAAAGAAAACGACCGGCTTCGGCGCGAGCTCATCACGAACATCTCGCACGATCTCAGGACGCCGCTATCCGCGATGCAGGGTTATCTCGAGACGATGCTGATCAAAGGCGACTCGCTGTCGCAAGACGACAGAGATCGGTACCTGCAGATCGCGCGGCGGCATACGGTTAGGCTCGGCATCCTCATCGGCGATCTGTTCGAGCTGTCCAAGCTCGATTCCGCCAGCGTGACGCCGAACCTCGAGGCCTTCTCCATCCCCGAGCTGGTCCAGGACATCGCGCAGGAATTCCAGCTCGAGGCGGAACGGAAGGACATTCGCCTGTCGCTCGCGCTCGGTCGAAACACGGCGTCCACTCTGGGAGACATCGGGCTG
The DNA here is from genome assembly GCA_041579335.1 of Woeseiaceae bacterium. Lineage (GTDB taxonomy): Bacteria > Pseudomonadota > Gammaproteobacteria > Steroidobacterales > Woeseiaceae > JBFGFX01. Next base: position 7,508 of record JBFGFX010000178.1, read on the forward strand.
ATTCAGCGCGTCCTCGAGAACCTGGTTCGCAATGCCATTCGCTTCACGCCCAGAGGCGGCGTGGTAACGCTCAGCATCGCGGAACGCCCGGGCTCGGTTACCGTGGCCGTCTCCGACAACGGCCCCGGCATTCCGGAAAAGGACATTCCGCGCATTTTCGACCGTTTCTATCGCTCCGAGGAGGGCGAAGAAGCTCGCTCCGACTCGTCGGGGCTGGGTCTGGCGATCGTCAAGCGCATCCTCGATCTCCACGACAGCCGCATCACGGTTTCCAGCAGGCTGAA
>JBFGFX010000179.1:0-7784 GCA_041579335.1 Woeseiaceae bacterium
GCAGGTGCCGATCGCGTAGGAGCCCGTCCTGACGGTCGACGAACAGCGATCTGGGTCGCCCGCCAGGTCGGGCTCCTACGAGGCTTCCGGGATCGCGCCCGGCGGCGCTTCGACCGCCGCCGCGGCCGGCTCCCTGACCGCACGTTCACCGGACAAGAGCAGATAGACGACTGGCACGACAAAAAGCGTGAACAGCGTGCCGAAGCTCATGCCGCCGACGATCACCCAGCCGATCTGATGCCGCGCCTCGGCGCCCGCTCCGGTCGCGATCGCAAGCGGCACCGCACCGAGCACCATCGCGCCGGTCGTCATCAATATCGGCCGCAGCCTGAGCGACGCCGCTTCCGACACCGCGTCGACTTTGTCCCGGCCGGTCTCGCGCAGCTGGTTCGAGAACTCGACGATCAGGATGCCGTGCTTCGAGATCAGGCCGACCAGGGTCACGGCGCCGATCTGCGTGTAAATGTTCCAGGATCCGGTGAGCCCCCACCAGCCGAGCTCGTTGCCCTGATTGAGCGCGGCCAGGCACAGGAACGCGCCGAACATCGCCAGCGGCACCGACACGAGGATGATCAGCGGATCGACGAAACTCTCGAACTGCGCCGAGAGCACGAGATAGATGAACACCAGGGCGAGGACCATCAATACGATCGCGCTCGACTCCGACTCGCGGAATTCCCGCGACTGGCCGGAGAGATCGTAGAGTGCGGTCGGCGCGACCTCCTCGAGCGCAGCCTCCATCCACTCGAGCGCCTCGCCCATCGAGTAGCCCGGCGCCAGTCCCGCGCTGACTCTGGCCGCGCGCAGCTTGTTGAAATGGTTGAGCTCCTTTGCGGCTACGGTCTCGGTCACGGTCGCGAGGTTCTGCAGCTGGATCATCGTGTCGTTGGCGCCACGCACGAAGATGTTGCTCAAGTCGCCGGGCGTGCGGCGCATCGTGTCCTCGACCTGCACGATCACGTCGTACTGCTCGGTGCCCATTTTGAAACGGGTGACGTTGCGCCCGCCGAGCATCGTCTCGAGCGTCCGGCCGACGGATGCGACGTTCGCGCCGACCGACGCGACTTTTTCCCGATTGACGTCGATCCTGAGCTCCGGCTTGTTCAACTTGAGATCGGAATCCGGGTTCGTGAGGTTCGGGTTCTCCGCCATCTTCGCGAGCAGCGCGCTCACCGTCTCGTCCAGCTCCTCCCAAGTGCCGGTCGTCTGCACGACGAAGCTCAAGGGCTGGCCGAAGCTGCGCTGCCCTAGCGGCGGCGGCGTCGTCGGAAACGCCATGACCCCGGGGATGTTCATGAAGCGCGGGAACAGCGACTGCGCCACCTGCTGCGCACTGCGCTCGCGCTCCTCCCAGGGCAGGAAGCCGACGAACCCAACCGCGTTGGTCACGCCATTGAAGCCGACGATCTTGAAGAAGCGCTCGAGTTCGGGAACGGACTCGTAGATCTCCTCCATCTGCTGTGCGTAGCGGTTCGTGTAGTCGATCGTCGCGCCCTCGGGCGCCGTCGCGAAGGCGATGATAAAGCCCTGGTCCTCGTCCGGCGCGAGCTCGTCCGGCAGCGACAGGAATAGGAGCGCCATGCCGGTCACGATCGCGCCGGCGACAGCCATCGTGACGGCGCGACGCTTGAGGACCGTGCCGAGCAGGCTCTGATAGTTGCGCTCGAGGCCCCGGAGCAGCTTCTCGCCGAGGTCGAACAGGCGGCCGTGCCGTTCTTCGTGGTGCAAGAGCTTCGAGCACATCATCGGCGACAGCGTGAGCGCCGTGAAACCGGAGATCAAGACGGCGCCTGCGAGCGTTAACGCGAATTCGATGAAGAGCATGCCGCTGCGGCCGGTAGAGAACGCGAACGGGAAATAGACGGCGGCCAGCGTCAACGTCATCGCGACGATCGCGAAGCCGATCTGCCTGCTGCCCTTCATGGCGGCCTCGAACGGTCGCATACCGTTCTCGATGTGCCGGTAGATATTCTCCAGCATGACGATGGCGTCGTCGACCACGAGGCCGATCGCCAGCACGAGCGCGAGGAGCGACAGCGTGTTGATCGAGAAGCCGAATAACAGCATCATCGCGAACGCGCCGATCAGCGAGACAGGAATCGTGACCAGCGGCACGAGCACCGCGCGCCAGTTCCTCAAGAAAAGGAAGATCACGAACATTACCAGGAGGATCGCCTCGCCTACGGTCTTGTAGACCTCGTCGATCGACGCCCGGATGAAGACCGTGCTGTCGAACGCGACGTCGATGCGCATCCCTTCGGGTAACGTCCGCGTAATCTCGGGCAGCATCTCGCGCAGCGCGATCGAGATGTCGAGCGGATTCGCGACCGCCTGCTTGACGATCGCAAGTGGCACCGCGTTGCGCCGGTTGAAGCGCGCGCGGAAGCGAGAGTTGTCGGCGCCGAGCTCGATGCGCGCGACGTCGCCGAGCTTGACGAGGAACTCGTCGGTCTCTTTGACGACGATCTGCGCGAATTCGGAAGGTTCCCTCAGGTCCGTTTCGGCCAACACCGTGAACTCGCGCTCGCTGCTCTCCACGCGCCCGGCCGGCACCTCGATGTTCTGACGGCGCAGCGCCGTCTCGACGTCGTCCGGCGTCAGCTCGTAGCCCGCGAGCCGGTCGGGATTGAGCCAGACACGCATCGCATAGCGGTTGCCGTAAACGTCGGCGCGCGCCACGCCCGGAATGGTTTGGATGCGGTCCTTGACCAGCCGGACCGCGATATCGGCGATCTCGACCAGGTTGTGCCGATCGGACGAGAACGCGAGGTACATGATCGGCTGCGCGTCCGCCTCCTGCTTTTGCACGATCGGCTCGTCGGCCTCTTCCGGCAGGAAGCCGCGGGCCTGAGCGACCCGGTCGCGGACGTCGCTCGCAGCCGCGTCGGCGTCGCGGTCGAGCAGGAAACGCACCGATACCTGACTGGATTCGGCGCGGCTCACCGAGCTGATGTAGTCGACGCCTTCGATGCCGGAGAGCGCATCCTCGATCGGTTTGGTGATCTGCGATTCGATGACCCGGGCATTCGCACCCGGGTAGAACGTCGCCACCGTGACGATCGGCACGTCGACGTTCGGTATGAGCCTCACGGAAAGCCGCTCGTAGCTGATCACGCCGATCAAGAGGATTACGAGGTTCAATACGGTGGCGAGCACCGGTCGACGTATCGATACCTCCGACAGCTTCACGGCTGCGCGGCCTGTTGGACGACCCCGGTCGCCGGTATGGTGCGTACGGCCGCGCCGTCGAAAATCTTCATCTGGCCGGCGGTGATGACCTCGTCGCCGGCCGCCAAGCCGCTGAGGATCTCGACCTGACCCGGCTGACGCTGGCCCAGAGTGACCAACCGCCGCACCGCTTTGCCGTCCTCGACGACGTACACCGTCTTGTCATTGCCGATCGGCCAGATCGCCTGCTCGGGTACCAGGATCGCGTCCGGCTTGACCGCCAGCGTGACGCTGACCTGCGCGAACAGGCCGGGCCTGAGCTTGAGCTCGGGATTCGGCAGCTCGGCGCGCAGCGTGACGCTATGGCCGGCCACGTCGATCTGCGGCGCCACCGCGGTAATGGCACCGCCGAAGATCTCGTTCGGATAAGCGCCGACGCTGACTTCGACCGCTTGCCCCGGCTCGAGCTGCGCCAATAAGGTCTCCGGCACGCTGAATTCGACCCGCAACGGATCGAGCCGCACGACGTCGACCATCTCCTGGCCGATCGTGGCGTAGTCCCCGATGTTGATGCGTCGCAGGCCCACGAAACCGTCGAACGGCGCACGGATCACGGTCTTCGACAGCCGAGCCTCGGACGATTTCAAGCGCGCAAGGCCGACATTGTAGTTCGCGCGTGCGGTATCGAAGTCCGTGTCGGAAATCAGCTTGTTGACGATGAGCTCCTTGGCGCGGTTGTAGGCGGCTTCCGCCTGCTCGGCGGTTGCCCGCGCCTCCCTCGCCTCGGCCTCGAGCACCGTGGCTTCGATCGAGAACAGGCGCTCACCTTTCGCGACCCGCTGGCCGTCCTTGAAATGCAGGCCGACGATCTGCCCGGGCACCTCGGCCCGCAGCAGCGCGGACGCATCCGCGAGCACGGTGCCGACTGCCCGCACGGTGGAGCGCAGGCGGGTCGATTGCACGATGACGCTCTCGACCGTCACTTCCCGACCGCCGGCCCCTCCCTGTGCCTGCGCGGAGGCCGATGCCAGCATCAGCAGCGCCGCAATCAGTCGTAAGCAATGCATCTGTCCGCGGGATCCTCGAAGGTCGGTGTTGCGGTACGCCCGAATGGGCTGAGCAGAACCGCTAATCATACCGGTTTTATGACCCAATATGACCCGAGGCGAGCGCCCGAGTTGCACTCGGCGTGAATGCTCGGGCGGCGTAACAAATGTTCGATGCGCCGGGTCTCTTGAGCCAAATCGGCAACGACGGAGGTGCTAATGGGGATTCGGCCGCAAACACGCTTTCGCCTGCTCATCGTACTGGCAGTGACACTCTGCTTCCCGACCGGTGCGGCGCCCCAGGAGCGACCCGTGTCGCCGGACTGGACCGCAACGGCCGAAGGCGGCGAGACGGTGCATCTCGCCGAGCGCGTGGCCTCGCGGCCGACCGTCCTGTTCTTTTGGGCCACCTGGTGTCCCTACTGCAAAGCGCTCATGCCGCACCTGCAGAGCATTCGCTTGGAATACGGTGACCGGGTCGAGATCGTCGCGTTGACCATTCGCGACGATGACGGAGACCCGATCGGGTACGTTCGCAACGCGGGATACGACTTCACGCTGATCGTCGACGGCGACGCGATCGCCGGGCAGAACGATGTGTACGGCACGCCGGGTGTGCTGATCCTCAATCCCGATCGCGAGGTGGAGTTCAATCTGTATCGACTGCCGCGGATCGAGCCACCCGACGCGGTCGACGCCTCGAGCAACAGCCGCAAGGCGGCGTATCGAGCGCCGTATTGGGCGGCCGCAATCCGCAAGGCCCTCGATGGAGTGATCGCCGAGTACTATCCGGACGCTCGCTGAGCCTGCCGTGCCGGCGCGCGGCGCGGGTTTCTCAGCCGAAGTGCCGGCGCCAGGCCGCGCGACAGCGCGGTCGCTCGGCCAAGGCGGTCGCAATCGCCTCGACGCGCGGCACGTTCTGCGTCCGCCAACGGTCGAGCTGCGCCCAGCGGCTGACCACGGCGATATAGATATCGAGCCCCGAGAAACCACCGGCTAGGAACCACGGCTCGCCCGCGATTGCGGCTTCGACCAGGTGCCAACGCCGCTGCCAGATGCCGCGAAGGTGCGTGCGCAGCTCGCTGCGGCGCTCCGTCGAGGTACCGTCCCCTTCCGGCTGGAAGCGCTCGGGGTAGTCGATCATCTCGATCAACGGATAGATTTCCGCGGCAATGAACAACAGCCAGCGGACGGCCTGCGCCCGCGCCGAGCGTGCGGACGGCAGCAGCGACGCCTCACGATGCCTGTCGGCCAAGGTCAGCAGGATCGCCGCGCTCTCGGTCAGCGTTTCGCCGTCAGGCGTGATAAGGGTCGGCAGCTTGCGCTGGGCATTGATGGCCGCGTACTCGGTCGAGCGCTGCGCGTCGTCGTCCAGCGGCACGTCGCGCAGCTCGAACGGCTGCTCGGCTTCGGACAGCGCGAGCTCCACGATCGCGGAACCGGAGCGGCGGTCGCCATACAGTACGTAGGTCATGGCCCGAATCATACGAAAAATATCGGCCGATGCCGGCTTCCGCTATAGTTCTAAGCCGGGTCCCTAGAGCGACCGAGACGTGGCGTCATGAGGGAGTAACACGATGCGCAATCACCCGCGATACGTATCGTCGGCAGCGGTGTGCGGCGTCACGGCATTCGTCATCTTCGCGATCGCTCCGATCGCCACGGCGCAGCATCAGCTGGCCGATACGGATTTCACGATGGCGCTGACGGGAGACTCGATCATCACGCGCCGGCTGTCCGTATACGAGGAGCCCGAATTTCTGGCTCTGGTGGAATTGGTCCGCTCCGCCGATGTCGCGTTCACCAATCTCGAGATGCTGTTTCATGACTACGAGCCGTATCCGATGGCCGAGAGCGGCGGCACCTGGATGCGCGGCGATCCTGCGCTCGCCGACGAGCTCGTCTGGGCCGGGATCGACATGGTCGCCCGCGCGAACAATCACGCCGGCGATTACGGCGTCCTCGGCATGGAGCTGACCAGCCGCTACGTGACCGAGGCCGGCATGGTGGAGGCCGGCGTCGGCCAAAGCCTGGCCGAGGCGCGCGAGGCCCGGTTCCTCGAGACCGCGAGCGCGCGGGTCGCGCTGGTGTCGGTGGCATCGACGTTCAGGGCGCACATGGCGGCGGGCCGCTCCCGCGACAACCACCTGCCGCGGCCTGGTCTGAATCCGCTGCGCTTCTCGACGACCTACGTGTTGCCGGCGCCGCAGTTCGCCGCACTCAGGCAGACCGGCGAGGCATTGGGCCTCTTTACCGACCAGGACGGGGAGCCGACCGGTACCGACGAAGACAAGCCGGGACAAATCGAGCTATTCGGGCACTGGTTCGCACCCGGCGACGAGCCCGGCATTCGCACCGAGGCCAACGAGACCGACGTGGCGGAGATCGTCGCGGTCGTCGACAACGCCAGTCGAGTCGCCGATTACGTGATCGTCACGATCCATGCCCATGAGCACGGCGGACGCCGCGAGGTGCCGGCGGAGTTCTTGCCGGTCTTCGCACACGCGATGGTCGACGCAGGCGCCGACGTCTTCGTAGGCCACGGCCCGCACGTCTTACGCGCGATCGAGATCTACAACGGCAAGCCGATCTTCTACAGCCTCGGCGACTTCATCTTCCAGAACGAATCGCTGCTCAGGCTGCCGTCGGAGAACTACGAGCGCTACGAGCTCGACGAGAATGCCCACGTGGCGGACTTCAACGCGCAACGCTACGAGAACGACAGCAAGGGCTTTCCGTCGATTCCCGGCGTGTGGGAGTCGGTCGTGGCAATACCGACGTTCCGCGGCGAGCGCTTGACGGCGCTCGAGCTCCATCCCATCTCGCTCGGCTACGGTTTGCCCGTGCAGGTGCGCGGTCGGCCGCTGCTTGCGACCGGCGAGCTGGCCGAAAAGATCATCGGCGACCTGATCAACCTGTCGGCCCCCTACGGTACCGAGATCGAGTACCGTCGCGGCACGGGCTACGTCCTGCTCGATGAGTGAGTTTTTTCGGGAGCCGCGCGGTATGAGTTCGACCATCACGCGACGCCAAGCGCTCGTCGGCGTTTCCGGCACTCTGCTACTGCCGGCCGCCTGCAGCACGGTGTCGCTGCGGCCACACGCGCTCGCCAACGAAGTCTTCGCGCACGGCGTCGCGAGTGGCGATCCGCGGGCCACGAGCGTCGTGCTGTGGACGCGCGTCTCCGGCACCGATGCCGCGGTGCCGGTGGATTGGCAGGTCGCGAGCGACCCGGATCTCCTATCCATCGTCGCGCGCGGGCGGATCACCACGGACGCGGATCGCGATCATACCGTCAAAGTCGTCGCGGACGGCTTGCCCGCCGGACGAACTCTGTACTATCAATTCGCCGCAAATGGCAGGCAATCGCCGGTCGGCAGGACCAAGACGCTGCCGCGTGGTGAGCTCGACGAGCTCGTCGTCGCGATCGTGAGCTGCTCCAATTATCCGTTCGGCTTCTTCAACGGTTACGAGGCCATCGCCGACGATCCGGCGATCGACGTCGTCGTGCATCTCGGCGATTACATCTACGAATACGACGAAGACGGCTACGGCGGGCCGCAGGGCAAA
>JBFGFX010000180.1:0-7767 GCA_041579335.1 Woeseiaceae bacterium
ACGGAGTTTGCGTACAGGTTGTCGCCAGGCCGCTTGCGGCCGTAGAAATCGGGCGACTGGCTCGTCGTCGGGACGAACACCGTGCCGCGATCCGCATCCGTCGAGATGATCGACCACGCATTCGCGGCGCCGGTCCGGCGAGCGCCTTCGTCGCTCCAGGTCTCGCGGCCCGGCAGGCCGCGGTCGCGGGGGATCGGATCCCAAGACCACAGCAGAGTACCTTTGCGCGCATCGAACGCGCGGACGTTGCCGTGATCCAGCTCGACCGCCCCGTTGTCGCCGACCGACGAGCCGACGACGATGATGTCCCCGATCACGGCGGGCGGCGACGTGACGCTGTATTCACGGCGCCGGAAGTTCTTGATGCCGACGGAGAGATCCACTTCGCCGTCCTTTCCGAAGTCTTCGCAGCGTTCGCCGCTCTCGGCGTCGATCGCGATCAGCCGGGCGTCGAGCGTGCCGAGTATGATCCGGTCGCGACACGGTTGCTCTTCCGTCGCGCGGCCGTCGGACCAGACGCTGACGCCGCGTGACGTGAACATCTCTGCGTATCTCTTGGAGAAATCAACCTCGGGGTCGAACGCCCAGATCTCCTCTCCGGTTGCGGCATCGAGCGCGATGACCCGATTGAACGGAGTCGACAGATACAGCGTGTCGTCGTTGAGAATCGGCGTCGCCTTGAACGTGCTCTTGCCTGGAAAACGCTTGCCGTCCGAGGCGTCGCCCGTGCGATAGACCCAGGCCTGGCGGAGGGTCGCCACGTTTGCTGGTGTGATCTGGTCGTGCGGCGAGAAACGCTTGCCGCCGGCGTCGCCGCCGTAGTGGCGCCAGCTCGAGTCCGGCTCCGCGGCGACCATCGCCGGCAAAGCGAGCAGAGTCAGAACAGGAATGCAGTGTTTTGATAGCACAATGCTCACTACCGCGTTGGCCCATCGGTCCTTCAAGATAGGCACGCGGTAGTTGACTGGCAATGCCCGAGTGACGGGCGGCAGTAATCCGGGACGAACGGACGCCCAGCGGTGACTAGAACGCCAAACGCCCCTTCAGTTTCGCCCGATAGCGCCGGCTGAAGCGGATGAGCGTGCCGTCGCGCATGCGGATCCGGTAGTCGCCGCCTTCCGTCGGCCGGATCTCGCCGGCCCGGTCCAGGTTGACGATGAAGGATCGATGCACGCGCGCAAAACGCTTTGGATCGAGCCGGCGCTCGAGCTCGCGCATCGATGCGCGCACCGGATACACGCCGTCCTCGAGATGCAGGTTCGCGTAGTTGCCGGAAGCCTCGACCCACTCGATGTCATCGGCGTGGATGATGAACTCCTGGCCCCGCTTCTTCGCGATCAGGCGTTCGAGCGGCGCCCGCGGGTTCTCGGTCGGCTGCGGCTGCGCCGCGTTCAGGAAGCGGATGTACTGCCAGAGATAGAGGATGCCGAGGATGAACCAGTAGGTGACGAAATCCTTGCGGAACTCGTAAGGTAGCTCGACCGCTAGATTGCCGAAATCGTAGCTGCGGCCCACGGACCAGTACGCGACCTTGCGCAGCAGCACCATGCCGCCGACATGGATCAGCGAGAACGGTATCGTGGCCAGCAGGTGCACGGCAAGCGGCCTGCGCCAGGATTCCGCGGAGAAACGCCAACGGTGATTCAGTCTCGCGATCGCGACGATAAGGACCCCAGTCACGATCGCGCTCGAGAACTCCCAGACGAACGGCTCCCAGGCCACCAGCGGTCGATCGATGCGCGCGTATTCGGTGATGACCGACAACGCCTCGACGACGGCATTGGTGCTGAGATAGATCAGCCAAAAGGACACGGCGACGAAGCGGCGGTGCCGACCGAGATTGACGAGCAGGTCCTTCACACCGCGTACTTTACACGCTTGCCGGGGCCTTTCGTGCGGACGCCCCGGTCGCTGTCCGATTCAGCGAATTGACAGGCGGTACCAAACACGGAATATCTACAGCCCAATGCGTCCGCAATTCGACAACTTTCTCCCGGTTGACCTCCCTCCCAGCGCGCGCATTGTCGCGTTGGTGATCATTTTCGCGCTCTCCTCCGTGGCAGCCGGCGCCCAGGAGACCGGCGACAGCGAGGTGGTTAGTGGCCCCGACGGCGCCACGGACAGTCGCAAGTGGCGGTTCAGCGGAGACCTGCGTGCCGGCTATAACCGTGCGGAGCGGGATCGGGATGACGGTAGCAGCGCGACGAGCTCCAGTTGGCTGGGGCGGTTTCGTTTTCGCGCTGGGTCCAACCTCAATGATTGGCTCGCGTTCAATGCGCGAATCGCAGCGAGTTGTTCGAGCGATGACTGCAGCCCCAGGCTCGTATTCGAGCCGAATATCCCGAAAGAAACCACCGTCGATGACGGTGACATCACCTTCGACCAGCTGTACGTGCATGGCTTCCGGGGGGAGCGACTCGATGTTGCCATCGGACGACTACAGACGAAATTCGTGGCGCGCGCCGGCGTGTTTGCGAAGTCGCTGGATCGCAACGACAGTAATGGTTTCAGGATCAACTGGACCAATGGCGTGCACGCCGCCTATCGTCTCGAAGACAAGTCCATCGTGCACCTGATACTCGAGTACAACGATTCCGACGGCCCGGGCAACGTCAAGCGCGGACCTATGGATTTCACCGATGATGGCTCGCGCGTCGGTTATTTTCTGGCCTGGGAAAACCTCGAGCGCTGGGGGCCGATTACTCAGCGAGGAATCGACGTTACCTACCTGCCGAAGGCGCTGCGCAAAGACGGCACGCAGGCGGGCCCTGTCGACGACTATCTCGGCGTCGTTGCTCGATTCGCCTCCTCCCATCCTTTTGGAGCCAAAGGGCGCCGGTGGATGCTCGCGGGCGAGATCGGCTATGCCGCGGAGACGCCGACGGAGAATGCGGTGGGCCTGCCGGGCGACCGTGACGCCGACGGGTTCGCGTGGACCCTCGCCGCCAGCCTCATGGACGTCTGGCCGACCCACAGTATCGGCATCAACTATGGCCGCGTCGATCCGGGCTGGCTGTTGTCGCCGCAATACCGAGACAACGAGGAGCTATTCGAGGTGCGCTACTTGTGGCGCACAGAGCGCAATCTCTCAGTCGAGTTGCGCGTGCGGTATCGCGAGGAGCTCGAACGCCGCGAGGTCGCGTCGCGCCGGCAGGACGAATTGGACGGTTTCGCACGCTTCACGATCGGTTTCGGCGCCGAATAGCCGCATTGGCGCGCGTCTTCACCCGCGATCGGCCGCGACGCGTTTCTTGAACTCCATGATCCAGTTCGTCTCCCAACCGCCGGACTGCGGATCTTGGTACGCCTGCTCCCAGCGCGCCGACGATTTGCCGATGTCCTTCCAGAGGAAGCGCATCCGATAGGTCGTGCCGCGGTAGACCTCGCTGCCGTAGAACGTGCCCACACCACCATCGAACCGGCCGCGTACCTGCTCCCTCAGAGTCGTGTTCCCAGTGTCCATCCAGTAGATGGTCCACTCGTCCGCTTCCTCGTTGTAGGTCCGGACGCTGACGCCTTCGAAATCCTCGCCGTTCACTTCCCCGAAGACCCGATCCACGCTGCCGGCGCCGTGCATCAGCGACCACGCTTCGTATTCCGTATCGAAGACGTCCCATTCGTCGGAGCCGACCATGCTCTCTTTGAGGCGCCTGTGACGAATGGTCCATCGACCGGTAAGGAAATTGAAGTCATTCATGTGGGTACCTGCCCGAACTGAGCCACACGCGAGCTGCCGACTTCCGTATGATCAATCATCGCAAATCGCAGAGCGGGATGGCAAAGCCGGAGAAATGCCTAGAGAAGGCCGCAACGTGCGGACCGCGGCGGTATAGTGAAGCTCATCCGTCCACGGGTACGACCCCTTGAACCCGATCTCGTCACGATACATGGCTCGCTGGGTGCTGGCGCGAACCGCGCTGCTCTCCGCGCTGTTCGTCGGCGGACCGTGCCGGGCCGACGACACGCGGATTTTCGTGTCCAACGAGTACTTCACGTTCGGCTCTCCGAACTATTGCACCGTGGCCATCGAGCTCGTCGATTTCGATCGCGACGGCGACCTGGATGCGCTGATGGTCAACGGGCGTCATTGGGCGCGCCAGGATCTCGTCTTTGCGAATAACGGCAACGGGCGATTCCTCGAGGCCATCGAGCTCGGGGGATTGGCCACCGGATACGCGCCGGCAGTTACAGACCTCGACGCTGACGGCATACCGGACATCGTCGTGGCGCGCGACCGGGTGCCGAGCCGCCGCTTCATGGGGCGCGGCGACGGCCGCTTCGATGCCGGACACACCGTCGGTCGGGCCGGCGCGACCCGCGCAGTCGCAGCGGGCGATCTCGACGATGACGGCATCCCGGATCTCGTGTTCTCGGAGCGCGGCGGCACAAACTTTGTCGTGTTCGGCCCGAGCTTCGGGAACTTAGTCGAGTTCGGCGCCGCGGAGCAGACGGTACGGTTGAAGCTCGCGGATCTCGACCACGACGGCGATCTCGACGCCGTGTTTGCGAATCTCGGCGCCGAGGGCAACGTGATCCACTTGAACGACGGCAGCGGTGGGCTGCGCGAATCGCGGCGGCTCGATCCCTCGCATTCGATGGCAGTGGACGTCGACACCGGCGATCTGAACGGCGACGGCCTGACCGACCTCGCATTTGCCATGCTCGGCGCGAACGTGATCTTCCTCAACGATCCGGAGGATGCATTTACGCGGACGTTTGCGTTCGGCGACGCCGCCGAGCGCAGCTACGGCATCGCCGTAGGCGATCTCGACAACGACGGCGATGCCGATATCGCCGTCGCTAATGACGGCGCGCCGAACGCGATCTATATCAATGAGGGGGGAAGGTTTCGCCGTAGCGTGCTGCCCGAAGACACGCAGGCGCGCAGCTACGGCGTCAGCATCGGCGATCTCAATGGCGACGGATTCGCGGACGTCGTGTTCGCGAACTCGGGCGCCATGAGTCGCATCTACCTCAACGCAACTCCCGCCACCGCGGCGGCCCTCCTTGCCCGATAATGCCGGTCGCTCTCAGCCCATCACTCCGGAACATCGAGATCTAGCTTACGCGCGCGCTCGACCTCCTCCTTGAGCCCTTTGACCTGCGCTTCCGTCACCGGATAGAACATTCCCAGGCCGCAGGAAGCTCCGGGCGTGAATCCGACGACGACGCTCTCGAGCACCGTGATGATGTCGACGTTGCACAGCTGACTCATCGAGGTCCGGTACATGAAGGCATCGCGGCGCCGCAGACCGGAACAGCGGTGCGGCAGCACGTTGCGGTAAATGTCACCGCCTCTCATGTAGAAAATGATGTTTCGATCGTCGAGGACATCCGTGCTCTGGATGCGGCTCAGGCTGACACAGCGTTTGGCTTCGAGGCTCTCGTCGGGATCGTCGAGAAAGTCTTCGGGCTCAGCGGCAACTGCTAAGCTGCCTGCACTCAACACCAAGAGTGCGGCTAAACGGATTTTCGAAAGCATGACACCCTCCATAAACGGATCGCGCCGGAGCGACAACCGGTCCGCACGCGATCTCGGTACTCGGGCTTCGAACCCGAGACCGTAGTTTTAGTTCCTTTCGGACAAATTTCAACGGGCCACCGAGCCCGTGCCCGTCATCTGGGCACGTAATAAAGGGCATCGCCCGTCCGGTCTCTTCGAACATCGGCGCCGTCCGTGCGCGCCGCCCCGAGAGTTGGAGGAGCATCATGATAACTGCATTGGAATCATTGCGACCGCACGCCCACTGGCTGCTCCGGGCCGGGTTGGCGAGCGTTTTCCTGTTTCACGGCGTCGGCAAGCTGGCCAACGTCGCCGGCTTCGCCGAGATGATGAGTCTGCCGTTTGCGATCGCCGCTTTGGTGACCTTCGCGGAGCTCGCCGCCGGCATCGGCATCATCGTCGGTGGCTTCAAGAGCGAGTTGATCACGCGCCTATCAGCCCTCGCCATGATCCCGGTGTTGCTCGGCGCGATCGTGCTGGTCCACGGGCCCCGCTGGAGCTTTACGCCGGCGGAGGGGTTCCCGATGGGCGGGATGGAGTTTCAGGTCGTGCTCACTCTGGGCGCGCTGTACTTCCTGATCGTTGGCAACGCGACCGCGGACCGCCCCGCCTGACCGTTTGCGGGCCGGCCCGACCGGATGCGGGGTCCCGGCGGAGACGCCCGCCCCCGCCGTGCGCTGCTCGGAAGGCCACGCGGCGCGCGATCGGCAGGGCACTTGCGTCGATTGGAGTAAGATAGTGGGCGCCGTGGGACCGCGGGTCCCGCCATCGTTTGCGCTCCGACCAATCGGCCCATGACCAGTACCGAAGGCAGAATTGCGACCGTACTGGCTGCGAAGCTCGCGGCACCGGCCGACGTTTCCGTCGAGATTGCCGACGAGGCGGCCCGCCGCAGTCGAGACGTCTTGCACGCCTGCATCGCAGAGCACGGCGGACGCGAGTTCGGCGGCGGTGGCAACTCTTTTTTGGCAGAGTTCCCGACCGCGCTCCGCGCGATCCGCTGCGCCGTTGCCATCGAGGAGCGCCTGCGCGAGACGGCGACAGACCGGCGCGGCGGCACGGCCAGGATCGGCGTCAGCCTGGGTGAGGTCAAGGACGATGCGGAGGCTCTTTACGGCGACGCGGTCGATACGGCAAAGACGTTGCGATCGATAGCCGCTGCCGGCGACGTCGTCGTCAGCGGCGCGGTGCAGGAGCAGGTCCACGAGCAAACGGAGTTTGCGTTTCATCGCGTACGCCCGCCGTCACACGATAAGCTGCGTGTCAAAGCCTACCGGGTCACGTCCAGCGACGCGAAGCGGTCGGGGTATGACCTCATCCAGGAGCTAATACGCCGGCGGATCTTCCGCGCGGCCGGCGCCTACGTCATCGCCGCCTGGCTGCTCGTCCAGGTCGCATCGATCGTGTTCCCCGAGTTCGATGCGCCGCGATGGGCGATGCGCACGCTGATCATCCTGTTGACCGTCGGCTTCCCGTTCGTCGTGTTCGTCGCGTGGACCGTCGACGTCACGGGCAGCGGCTTCACGATAACGCCGGACTCGCCCTACTCCAGGACCCGGGGCAAGGCGCTGCAGATCGGGATTGTCGGGACAGCCGCCGCGATATCCGCCGCATTCCTCTGGTGGATATGGGCCGGCTACATCGAGCCGACGACGCAGCGGCCGACGCGCGCCGAAATCAAGCAGAATCCGATTATCGCCGTCAGCATACCGAGCAAGCTGTCCGGACCCGAGGAAATCGACTGGCTCGGAGAAGGCTTCGCGAACCTGATCCGCAACGACCTCGCCGAATCTCGGAATGCGATTGTTCTTTCACAATCTCGCTGGCAGAAGATTGCGGCTGGCGCGTCGTCGCGACCGGAGCTCGTCAATCGCGCGAGCGACGCCGGCATCGACTATCTCGTCGGTGGGGAATATCTGTCGACGCCGAGCGGGATCGTGTTCACGACCTGGATCGAAGACCTCGAGGGCGGCACGCAGATCCAGGGCGACAACGTGACTGCGCCGGACGCCGCCGGCATCATCGCAGCGACGGCCAAGTTCGCCGTGCAGGTGAAGTCGGCGCTCAGTATTCCGCACCTGGACAACGTCGGCCAGTTCACCGCGGACTTCGCCGTCAAGAACATGGCGGCCTACGAAGCGTACGTCGCCGGACTCGGCTATCTGGTCAACTTCGATTACAAGCAGGCGGAGGAGTCGTTCCAGGCCGCACTCACGCTCGCGCCGGACTACCACATGGCCCGCTTCCGCCTCGCCGAGATCATG
>JBFGFX010000181.1:0-7756 GCA_041579335.1 Woeseiaceae bacterium
CGACGGTCACCACATCGAGCATTGGGCTGACGGCGGCGAGACGCGTCTCGACAACCTCGTTCAGCTCTGCCGGCACCACCATCGGCTGGTCCACGAGGGCGGCTTCGCCTGTGAGCGTCTTGAGGACGGCCGGGTCGAGTTCCGAAGTCCCGGCGGGGACGTGCTGGAAGGGCACTTCGAGCCCGAAACTCCGCCTGAGGTGCTCGATCCGGTGCGCTGGTTCGAATCGAGCATGCCGGATCTCGACATCGATTCGCGCACCTGCGTGACCAAATGGCAGGGCGAACGCATGGACTGGGACATGGCTGTGGGTGCCCTGTTTCAGCATGGGCTCTAATACAGGAGAGCCTGGCCGCCCCGAACGACACTGAGCCGAATACAGCGGTTGTTCTGTTTGTACTCATATGTGGGACAACTGGTTGGCAATCGGGCTGCTATCGGTCGCGGCGTGGGGCCTGTCTTGCGTCATCGACGTATGCTTCGTCGGTCAGGGCGTCTACCGTAAGGCGGTCGACGGCGTCGTGATCGCCGGTCTGTTCTTCGTCGTGCCCCTCGTCGCGTCGAGACCCGCCCCGCTGCAGGAAATCGATCCGGGCGTGGCCGCCGTCGCCGTGCTCGCGGGCATCTTCTACCTGCTGCACATCTATACCTACTTCCGCGCTCTGTTTGCCTTGAACGACGCGTCCAACGCCGAGATCTTCAATACGCTCAGCGTGCTGCTGGTGCCGGTGCTGGCCTTCGTCTTGCTCGGAGAGATCCTTCTACCGTTGCACTACATCGCGATCGGGCTGTCCGTGTTGGGGATCGCGATCTTAGTCGGATTGCAGCTTGCCCGGCTGACCTGGAAGGTGACTGCGCTGCTCGGCACATCGGTGCTCTTCATCTCGCTGGTCATGGTCATGCAGGCGTGGGTGCTCCGGCATACGGGCTATGAGACCGCGGTGTCGCTCTTCTCGTTCGGTGCCGTCGTGAGCGTCGTTCTACTCTTGCTGGCGAGACCCCGCCTGAGATCCCGCGCCGCCCTGATCGGCAAGCGCTTCGGTCCGCTGCTCGTCGGCGTTCAGCTCTTGGAGCTCGGCGCCATACTGGGTGTGCAGCGGGCCACCGACGTCGGCCCATCGGTGTCGCTGGTGGCCTTGCTCGAGTGCTCGCTGCCGGTCTTCGTCATGGGCTTCAGCTGGCTACTTGCAGGCGCTGCGCGCTGCTGGCGCCTCAGCGACAGCGACGGTATTCGAAACGCGCTCGCCGCCCAAACCCGCGCGTACCCCGCCAAGCTGCTCTCTCTCGTTTTAATCGTCTCGGCGATCGGCCTCGCCCAGGCGTGATCCGATTCTCCGTCGCATCCGGTATGTAACGATGAATCACCGGGGAGTGTCCCGCACATGGCGGCCGTAGAAAGCATTACCACGACAGGAATGGAGGCCCAAAGCCAGCCGCTCGTCCACGAGATCCTCGTGCTCGACGCGTTTCTGACCGGACAGCTAGACCAGGGACGGTACGAGTCCATTACGCGCGACTTCGTGGTCGACGTCCTCGTCACCCTCGACATGGAGCCGCTCGGTGAGCTGTGCATCTACCCCGCCGTGGACCTGCGCGAGCCCGGCTGGTCGTTCATTCAACCGATAACCACGAGCCACATTAGCGCGCACTACTTCGAGAATCCCGCCGATCGACCGCACATCAGAATCGACGCGTACAGCTGCGCCTCCATCGACTGGCGCGCGCTGATCGCGGTCTGCCACCGCCACTTCGGCCTCGACGAATGGCGCGCCTGGTTCATCGATCGGCAGCTCGATGAGCCGACTCGACGCGGCGTCATCGAGCTCGCGGGGACCGGGACCCGCGTGAGCTCACAGGTCCCGTTGTTTCCCGGTTGGCCGGTAAACCAAGGAGAGCAGCGATGACCATCAGCGAAGGCGAATCGATCGCCACCTTTCTCGAGGCCAACTTCCGGCATTTCAATGCGCGCGAAACCCTGGCGGCGGCCGCCGGCTACCGCCGCTTCGTTGCCGAGGAGGGCGGCCGGATGCTCGTGTCGCTGGCCGGGGCAATGAGCACCGCCGAGCTCGGGCGGACGCTGGCGCCAATGATTCGCGCCGGCATGGTGCACGCCATCAGCGCGACCGGCGCGAACCTCGAGGAGGATATATTCAACCTGGTCGGCAACTCGCGCTACAAGTGTCAGCCCGACTGGCGCTACCTGACGATGGAGCAGGACGCCGAAACCCTGGCCGAAGGCTTCAATCGAGTTACGGACACCTGCATCCCCGAGGACGTGATGCTCGAAGTGCATGAGGCGTTGCTGGGACTCTGGCAGGAAGCCGAGCGCCGCGGCTCCCGGTTCTTTCACTGGGAGTATTTCTTCAAGCTCGTTCGCAGCGGTTTCTTCGAGGCCCGGCACGCCGTGCCTCTTGCGCATTCCTGGGTCGTCGCCGCCTGCGAGCGCAACATCCCCGTCTACACGCCCGGCGCCGAAGATTCCACGATCGGCAACATGTTCTGCGCCGACGTGATGCAGGGCAAGCTCCGCTCTCATGCTGTCTTGAAATCCGGCACCGAGCAGTTCGCCCATTTGACCGAGTGGTACAAGGCGAACGACCGCGAGCATCCGATCGGCTTTTTCCAGATCGGCGGCGGCATCGCCGGCGACTTCGCGATGTGCATTGTCCCGGCGATCATTCAGGACCACGGCACGCCCTGCAAGCATTGGCGGTACTTCTGCCACATCGGCGACGCCGTCACGTCGTACGGCGGCTACTCGGGCTGCCCGCCGAACGAGAAAGTCACCTGGCACAAGCTCGACGTCGATACCGAGAACTACACGATCAATTCGGACGCGTCGATCGTGGCGCCGCTGATTTTCCAGTACGTGCTCGAGAAGGCCAGTCAAGGAACCTCGAGGACGGCAAAGAAGACGCGTAAGAAAGCGGTGCTCGGGCGGGCCGAAGCGCTATCGACGTGATCGACTTCGACCCGAACAACTCGGCGCCGGCGGACAGCGGGCTGTTTGCCTTGCCTTACGGCGTCGACGAAGCGTCCGTCGTGGTCGTGCCCGTGCCGTGGGATGCCACGAGCTCGCAGGTGCTCGCATCGAGCGGCGCTCCCGACGCGGTGTCGGCGGCCAGCAGGTACGTCGAGCTCTTCGACCCGATACAAGGTGCGATCTACCGCCGGGGCATAGCAATGGACGCCGTCTTAGACGGCGTCGCCGAGCTCAACGAGCGGGCCATCACCCTGCAGGAATCGCCCTCGTTCCGCGGTGACGAGCTGACCGGGCCGTGCGAGCGGCTGAACGGCATCGTCGAGGACAGGGTGGCCGCACATCTCGCGGCCGGGAAACGAGTCGGCGTCCTGGGCGGCGACCATTCGGTCGCGTACGGCGCGATTCGCGCGCACGTCGGACGATTCCCCAATCTCGGGATTCTGCAGATCGACGCGCACTGCGATTTGCGCCGCAGTTTCGACGACATCCGATATTCGCATGCGTCCGTCATGTTCCACGTCGTCGAGGACTGTCGGCCTGCCAAGCTGGTTCAGGTCGGCGTGCGGGGCCTGTGCGATTTCGAGGCGGAGTATCTTCGGCGCTCGAGCCGGGTGCACACGTTTTTCGATGCGCACTTGCACGCATCTCGCGCGGCCGGCGAATCGTGGGACACGATCTGCTCCGGGATCGTCGACTCGCTGCCGGCCGAGGTCTACGTGACCCTGGATATCGACGGGCTCGCTCCCTCGGCGTGCCCGAATACCGGCACGCCCGTCCCCGGCGGGCTCGACTACAACGACGTGGTCTTTCTCTTGCGCCGCGTGCGCGACAGCGGCAGGGCCATCGTCGGATTCGACCTGGTGGAGGTGGGGGCCAACGAGTTCGACGCGAACATCGCCGCGCATCTTCTCTATCAGCTGTGCGGGCTCGTCGCTTGACTCGTCACCACCCGAGCTCGAGCGTCAAGACGAAACGCTGTCCCGTGATCCGATCACCGTAGATGGACGCGGCGGAATCCTGCGTGTCGAGATACGTGAGGACGAGCGTGGTCGGACCGAAACTGCGAGCGAGCGTCGCTTGCCCGTAGGAATACGCAGCGCCATACGCTTCGCTCACGTCGACATAGCCGAAGTTGAGCGCGACGTTCGTGGCTTGCGCGAGCTCGAAGCGGGCACCGAGCTCGTAAAAGAGGCTCGGCGCACCCGTGCCGTCGGCGCTTCTGCTGTAAGCAACCGTTGCGCTGTAGTTTCCGGCAAAGTCCAAGGTGGTCATCAGCTCGTTGTAGTCGTAGTCGACGCCGGCGACGGTGCCCGGAAACAGGTAGCGCACGAGGGCGACGTCGATGCGCCAGGCATCACCCAGTTCCGCGGCATAGCCGATCGCAAGGTCGACTTCGTACTTGGCGCCGTCGTCCGCATCGCCGGCCGCCACGAAATCGACGTTCGAGGCCCACGCGTAGGCGTAAACGCCGGATTCGAGATCGAGATCGACGGACGCCTGAAGCGAGGGCGATCCCATGGTCTGCGATATGCCGCGGAACACGTACTCGGACCCGACTGCGATGCTGCCGCCCCAGAGCCTGTGCGCTTCGGTTGCCGCGCACGGAGCGGCGAGAAGAAATAGCAGTGTCGAAAGCGTTAGATCCTTCATCTACCCGAGACATACCGGATTGCTTCTCGCAGCGGCTCACGCCATGTCACCAAAATGAGCCTTTTCCGCCTGTTTTCCGGTATGGGTAAATGGGGAGGGCTGTTTGTTTGCGCCGGTCTTTAGTCGGGCGCCTTGTGTGTGGAGATACGTCATGCCATATGCCTATACTGCTATCGCCCGTAGGAGCGCTCCTGTGACTCGACCGAAGGAAATAACGAAGCTTCTGAAGCTGGCATCGGACGGCGATCCGCGCGCCAGCGATGCGTTGTTCAGCTCGGTGTATCACGAGCTCAAGAAAATCGCGCGCGCTCATCGGCGGCGTTGGCACGGCAACGAAACCCTCAACACCACGGCCTTGATCCACGAGGCCTACCTGAAGCTCGCCAACGGCAGAGTGGCCGACTACAAAGACCGCTCCCATTTCTTTGCGACCGCGTCGAAGGCCATGCGGCAGATACTGATGAACTACGCGGAACGCGTCTCCGCCGCGAAACGGGGAGGCGGTGCGATGCGTGTGACGTTATCGGGCAACTTGCCCGTTACGGACGACACCGTCGACGAGCTGCTCGCGATCAACGAGCTGCTCTCGGAAATCGAGAAAACGAACGCCCGGCACTTAAGGCTGTTCGAGTGCCGGGTGTTCGGCGGCATGACGACCGAGGAGACCGCGGCTGCCCTCGATGTTTCCCCGGCGACCGTGAAGCGCGATTGGGCGCTCTTGAGCGCCTGGGTGTATCGAGAAATGAACGCCGGGCAATGAGGATTTCGCAGCAGGCGTCGGACCTTTTTGCAGAAGCGCTGGCACTCGAACCGGGCGCGCGCAGGCAGTTTCTGGTCGATCAATGCGGCGGCGACGAAGCGTTGCTAGAGGAGGTCGCGTCTCTGCTCGACGCGGCCGACCAATCGGAGGCGTTTTTCGATCGTCTCTCGAACGAGGTTGGCCTGCCCTCGCTGGCAGACGGCGAACAACCGCTGCCCGAAAACGAGGTCGTCGGCAACTGGCGACTGAAACGAGTGATCGGCCGCGGCGGCATGGGCGCCGTTTATCTCGCCGAGCGTGCGGACGGAGAGTACGAGCACGAAGCTGCGCTGAAGATTCTGCCGTTCGGACTCGACACCGAGGTGGCCAGGATGCGTTTCCTGACGGAGCGCCAGATCCTCGCAGGGCTCACGCACCCCAACATCGCCCGGCTGCTGGACGGCGGCGTGACCGATAGCGGCACGCCGTATTTCGTCATGGACTACGTGGACGGGCGCCCGATCGACGTCTACTGCGACGAAAACAACCTCGACGTCCGGGCGCGCATCCGCCTATTTCTCGACGTGCTGGCCGCGGTCTCGCATGCGCACGCGCGGCTGGTCGTGCATCGTGACATCAAGCCATCGAACGTGCTGGTCGATTCGAACGGCACCGTGATGCTGCTCGATTTCGGCGTCGCCAAGCTGCTGCGCCCGGACTCAGGAATAGCCGGCGCGGGATCGACCATGGAGCTCGGCGCCGCATTGACGCCCGAGTATGCCGCCCCGGAGCAGCTCTTGGGACAGGCGATCACGACGGCCACGGACGTGTACGCGCTCGGCCTGATGCTCTACGAGCTCTTGTCCGGACACCGGCCGCGGGACGCGGAAGAGATCGATTCCTTTGCCTCGCTCGTGGAGCTCGCAACCCAGGATCCGCCGAAAGCATCTACCGCAGCCTCGCGCGCGGATTGCAGGGCCACGTCGGAGCAGGGCTTGAAGCGCACGCTCAGAGGCGACCTGGACAACATCCTGCAGAAGGCGCTCGGGCCGGATCCGGAGGACCGGTACAAGACCGCAAACGCCCTGGCAGCCGATTTGCATCGCTACCTGAACGGCGAGCCCGTAAGCGCAATGCCGCCGACGCTGGCGTATCGAGCGCGCAAATTCGTCGCCCGCCATCGCGGCGGCGTGGCCACGACGCTCCTGACGGCGCTCGCGCTCATCGTCTCGCTCGTCATTGCGACCTCGCAGATGCTGGAGGCTCGCAAACAGCGCGATGCGGCCATTTATCAGCAGCAGCGCGTGCTGGCTTCCAACGAGTTCCTGACGTTGCTGCTCGGAGAGATCGGCCCGAAAGGCGAAGCGCTCAGTCTCGGCGAGCTGCTCGATCGCGGGGTAGACATGCTGGAGAGAAGCTTCGGTGAGGATTATCGATTCCTGGGCCGGATGTATTTCGATGTCGCCAACAGCTACTTCAGCCTCGGAGAAACCGAGAAGATGCGCGATCTCTTCGGGCGTGCCGAAGCGGCGGCCCGTGCTCACGGCGATGACGATCTTCTGGCGGCCGTGCTGTGCATCGGCGCGGTCATCGAATTCCCGACGGAGCCCGAGCGATCCGTTTCGCGCGTGGACGAGGCCAACGCGCTGTTGTCGGCAATCGCCGCGTCGTCGATGGACAGCGTCGCGGCATGCGCGCGCGCCAACGCGCACAGGCTAGATCTCGAAGGCGATCGCCCGGCCGCGATCGAGAAGCTCAAGACCACTATCGATGTCTTCAACGCGAGCGAGCTGGCGTCGGTCCAGAATCGCATCCTGGTCATGAATCAGCTCGGCAACCTGTACCACAAGAACGGCGACCGCGCCGAAGGCCTCGCCGTGAACGGCGAGATCCTGGCCTTAATGGAGCGTTCCGGTCGCAACGCGACCGCCGGTTACATGATCAACATGCTGAATCGCAGCGTGTTCCTGCAATCGATGGGAGAAATCCGGAGCGCCTACGAATTGCGGCGCGAGCTGCTCGAGCGCATGCGCGAGCTGCAGGACACGGGCCGAGTCCCGATCGCGGTGTTCAGCTTCTACGCGGCGAGCCTGATGCGCCTCGGCCGCTATGACGAGGCGCTGCCGGTCGCGTTCGAGGCGCTCGAGGCCGCGCAAAACGCCGGCAACACGTACTGGGCGGCGCAGGACGAGCTGCAGATCGGCAGGATCCTGATGTACCTGGGCCGCTACGACGAGGCGGAGGAGTACCTGGACTCCGCCGAAGCGACTTTCTTTAGCGCAGCCGCGGCGAACGACCGATTGATCCAGGCGGTCAATCTGGGGCGCGCCGGTGTGCGGCTGGGACGCGGCGACGTCGACGGCGCGCGCGAGCTGATCGACGCG
>JBFGFX010000182.1:0-7731 GCA_041579335.1 Woeseiaceae bacterium
CTGACGACGCCGCAGCAGGCGATCGGTGCCGTCGAAAGCCAACGCAGCACCGGCTATCGAGCCGTCAAGCTCTACGAAGGCCTGGCGCCCGAGATCTACGCGGCTGCCGTCAAGGCGGCAAAAGACCGCGACATGCAGGTCTGGACGCACGTGCCCGAAGGCATGAGCATCGAGGACGTCATCGCATTGGGCGTTGACAGTATCGAGCATTTCGACGGGGTTGCGGCCGCGGCCAGCGCAGCGAGCGACGACGCAGGCTATATGACGCGCTGGGCGACCGCCGACCACGAGCGCCTGCGGGAGATCGCTAACGCCTCGGCCGAGGCCGGCGTGTGGCATTCGCCGACGTTCTCTGTGATTGCGCTGCGCTATCGGTACGCGGCCGATCCCGAGGCGTTCTTCGCGCGACCGGAAGCCGGCTATGTCGGCAGCGGTCTGACGGACTGGTGGCGCGGTGCCGCTGCCCGGATGGGCGAGTTCGACGACGAGAAGCGGGCGGCAACCACCAATCAGCGGGTGTTCCTGCGGATGCTCTATGAGGCCGGCGTACCGCTCTTGATCGGCACCGATACGCCGAATCCTTTCGTGCTGCCCGGCTTCGCGATTCATGACGAACTGGCGACGTTCGTCGAGTCGGGCATTCCGGTGGCCGAGGTGCTGCGCATGGCGACCGCGGGCGCCGCAAGCTTCGCGGGCGAGGAGGGCGAGTGGGGTGTCGTCGCCGAAGATGCGCGCGCAGATCTCTTGCTCCTCGACGGCGATCCGCGAGAGGATCTGTCCATCTTGCGCCGTCCGGCCGGCGTGATGATGAACGGCCACTGGCACGATGCGGCAGCGCTGTCCGGCGCGCTCGACGAGCTGCGCGACAGGATCGCGGACGCCAGGCAGGCGGCGCCGTAGTCAGGCGCGCGTTCTGCTCGCCGTCAAAAGCGGCTGGGCCGGTACGGTGCGAGCTCGTCGATGAGCTCTTCGCTCAAGATCTCGTGCGTGACGTATCGCCCCATGATCGGTGCCAGCGTGACGCCGCTGTGCATGACGGCGACGTAGACGTCGGCGCTGCCGGGCGAGAAACCCACGATCGGCATGCCGTCCTCGGGCATCGGGCGGTAGCCGAGCGTCAGGTGATCGAAGCGTGCGCGCTCGGCGCCCGCCAGCTTCTCCCTGACCAAAGCGAGGATACGTTCGCCGTGCATCTTGCGAATCTCGGCGGGCATCTCCGTCGCACCCTCGAGAATGCCTGCATGGACCGGGATGTCGGGTGCGTATGCGCCGTCGTTGCCGACGATGCGACCGTCGCGGTGCTGCTTCAGGTTCATGTGCGGCGACTCGAACACCTGGCCGAGCAGCGCATCGGTTTTGGTCGTGTGCAGGAGAATACCGGGCGCATGCGTGAGCGGCGGCGCATAGCCGGCCTGTGCCGCCAAAGCAGGCGTATCGACACCGCTCGCGATGACCACCCGGTCGAGCGCGTAATTCCCCGTCGTCGTCGAGACGCCGGTGAGCTTCTTGCCCGCAAACGTCAGCTCCTCGACCGCGCACGGATGGATGATCTCGGCGCCGTGACGCTGCGCCTGTTCCAGGAAAATCCGCGTCACGTGCACCGGATCGATGTGGGCGTCCATCGGGTTGTACGCGGCCAGGCGGATCGGTCCCAAGCGTACGTTCGGCGCCATGTCCGCCAGTTCCCCGGCCTCGATCAGCCGTGACGGGTAGCCCGTTGAGTCGAACTCGGCCATCTCGGCACGGAGGCGCTCCGCCTCTGCGATGCTCTCGGCCCAGTGTATGCAGCCGCCCCAGCTCACGTTGAGCGGCAGCGTCCGGTCGAGCTCCCTCCAGGCCGCGATGCTCTTGAGTCTCAGCGTCCGGTAATGCGGATCGGTGTTGTAGGCGTTGATCCAGGCGAAAGACTTACTTGTCGCCCCCGCCGCTGGCGCCTTTTTCTCGAACAGAGTGACCGTTGCGCCAGCCCCGGCCAGGTGCAAGGCGATCGAGGCGCCGAGGATGCCGCCGCCGACGACGCCGACCGACGCTCGTGCCTCCTGGCCAATCGCAATCGAGTGGGCCGAAGCCGCGGCGACGAGGCTGCCGGCGCCCTGAAGGAATGTCCGCCGCTGCATCACCATGGCTTCATCATAACAAAGCGACGGAGCACCGCATCGTGCGGAACACAAGACTGCTCGGCCGTTGGATCGCACGCGACCTTCCAGACCGCGATATGCTGATAGAATCTCCTATGCTATCTCTTTGTCTTTGTGCCCGACGGCCAGACGAATGCCGATGACTGAGCCTTGGATGAGTTGACGGTGACGGAGAACGAGAATAAGAAAGAGGAGTACGTCGGCCCCTACAGGATCATCGATACGCTCGGTGAAGGCGGGATGGCGGTTGTCTATGCCGCCGAACAGACGGAACCGGTCAAGCGGCGCGTCGCCCTGAAGATCCTCAAACCGGGTATGGATTCGAAGCAGATCATTGCCCGCTTCCAGTCCGAGCGACAGGCGCTCGCTGTCCTTGCTCATCCTAATATCGCCAAGGTTTTCGACGGCGGTATAACAGAGTCCGGACGCCCCTACTTCGTGATGGAGCATGTGAAAGGCGTTCCGCTAACGGACTATTGCGACACACACCGCCTGAGCAATGCGCATCGCTTGGATCTCTTCATCGACGTCTGTTCCGCCGTGCAGCACGCGCACCAGAAGGGCCTGATCCACCGGGACTTGAAGCCCTCCAACATCCTCGTCGGGGTGGTCGACGGTAGTCCCCGCCCGATCGTAATCGATTTCGGCATCGCGAAGGCCACCGGCCATCCATTGACGGATGCGACGATGTATACACGCGTGGGGCAGATCATCGGCACGCCGCAGTACATGAGCCCTGAGCAGGCGGAATCGTCAGGGCTCGATATCGATACGCGGGCCGACGTCTATTCACTAGGTGTGATCCTGTACGAGCTATTGGTAGGAGCCGTGCCGATCGAGATGCTGGAGATCGCCGACCACGCGGTGTCGCTCGTGCTGCGTGAAAAGGACGCGGCGAAGCCGAGTACCCGGTTGACGCAGCTAGGGGATACGCAGGACGAGATCGCGAGCGTTCGCGGCACCGACCCCGAAACCCTGCGACGGCAACTGCGCGGTGACCTCGACTGGATCGTGATGCGGGCGATCGAGAAGGACCGCACGCGTCGCTACGAAACGGTCAACGCCCTGGCGATGGATTGCCGCCGCTACCTGAACAACGAGCCCGTCCTCGCGAGACCACCGAGTGCCGGGTATTTCGCGGCACGTTTCGTGAGGCGTAATCGAACGTTGGTGATGGCAAGCGGCGTGGCCGCACTGGCGATCCTCGCGGGAAGCGCCGCGGCGATCGTTGGGTACGTTCGGGCGACGGAGGCCGAGCAGGCGGCAATCCGGGAGGCGGCAACAGCTAAAGAGACCGCCGATTTTCTCGTCCAGTTGTTCGAGGTGACGGACCCCAGCGAAGCGCGCGGTAACACCGTCACGGCGAGGGAGATCCTGGACAAGGGTGCTGAGAGCGTGGAACGGGACCTTCGAAACCAGCCGGGAGTCCAGGCGACGATGCTCGAGACGATCGGTAAGGTGTATCTCAATCTCGGACTCTACGACGATGCCGAAGACCTGTTGCAGAAGGCGTACACCGTCGGTGCTGGGATCTATTCGCCTGGCGATACAAGGCTGACGAAGATCGAACGGTCATTGGGCGAGTTGTACTGGGCGATCGGTCGATACGATGAGGCGGAGCAGATGTTGGTGGCCGTCCTGAGGAAAGACGAAGCCTCCTTCGGCGCGGTGCACGAGCGCGTCGCCGAGGACCTGAACTCCCTCGCCGGCCTGTACACCCGGCTCGACCGGCTGGACGATGCGGAGACATTCGCCAGGCAGAATGTGAATGTGCGCGCTAGTTTGTATGGCGAAGACGACGCAGACTTCGCCGTCGGCTTGAGCACGCTCGCGCGAATCCTGCGCGAAAAAGGGCGGTACCCCGAATCGATGGAATTGGCGAGACGGGCTCTCGCTATACTCGACCGCACGCTGCCTCCGGACCACCCGAGAATTGCCTCCACACTGAATGAGATCTCGATCTCTCTCGGCGAGCAGGACCTGTTTGACGAGCAGGAGCCGTACGCGCTGCGGATGCTCGAGATCGATCGCAAGGTTTATGGACCGGAGCACGACCAGTTCGCGAATAGTCTGATGAACGTCGGCATTCTCTATGCCCAGCGGGGCCAGTTCGCCGAGGCCGAAAAGTTTTTCCTCGAGGCGCTGGAGACGACTAAAGCGGCGTTGGGTCCCGTGCACGACTCGGTGGCATTCAGGTACTTCAACCTGGGTTTTCTCTATATGGATATGGCGGAGTACACAAAGTCGGAGATCTACCTAAAGCGTTCGATCGAGATATGGACAGAGGTTTTCGACGAGAATCACGGCAGCATCGCCTATGCTTGGAACGCGCTAGCAGAGCAAAGCCGCATGCAGGGCCGGTACGGCGAGGCGCGCGATGCGGTGATGAAGAGCCTGAAGATCAATGAGGGCGTCTACGGACAGGATCACCAAAATACGGCATCGTCCATGTTCATCCTCGCAAACATCAACCGCGATGAAGGTCAATTCGGGCAGGCGATCCCGCTCTACGAGCAAGCGCTCAGAATTAACGAGGTGGTCTACGGCCCGCAGGCCGCCGCGACGCTCGAGCTTCTCGAGGTCTATGCCGGTTGCCTCGAGCTGGCCGGTATGGACGACGAGGCCGCCGCCGTTCGGTCGCGCCTCGCGTCCGCAACGGATTGAACCCTTCAGGCGCTAAGCTGATTTCCGATCGGCTTACCTCGGGGCTAGTCGAATTGTCGAAGGTCGAGATACCGGCCTCGCGCCGACTAGACCATAGAAAGATGACTCGGTCGTTATCAGGCGCGCTCGTCGATGCGCGTGAGGCCGGCATCACGCGCCGCTGCCTGCGCGGCCGCCATCTCGGATCCGCTCGGCCGTCGATTGATGGCCTGGTACTTCCCGGCGGATTGGCCGACGAGGTGCAGCGGCCGGTACTGATCCATGATGTTGACGTAAGTATCGGGCGAGATCTCGTCGGCGAGCCATTCGAAGATCAGGCGCGCGTCCTCGACGTGACCAGGCATGACGAGGTGCCTCACGAGAAGGCCGCGCTTCGCGAGCCCGTCCGGCCCGAACGTGAGGTCGCCGACCTGGCGATGCATCTCCTTGATCGCCTCCATCGCGCGGGCCGGGTAGTCCTTGGCTTTGAGGTAAGCGCGCGACGGCTCGTAGGTCATAAACTTGAAGTCGGGCATGTAGATGTCGACCAGGCCATCCATGAGCTGCAACGAGTCGAGCGAATCGTAGGCGCTGGTGTTGTAGACGATGGGCACTTCGAGGCCGCGCGGTACGGCCTCGGCAATCGCCTCGACCACCTGCGGCGCGACGTGCTCGGGCGTCACGAAGTTGACGTTGTGGCAGCCGCGCGCCTGCAGCGCGAGCATCAGGTCCGCAATCTCCGGCCCCGTAAGCTCGCCGCCCGACTGCTCCTGCGAGATGTCCCAGTTCTGGCAGAACACGCAGCGCAGGTTGCAGAGGCCGAAGAAGATCGTGCCGGATCCGTTCCAGCCGCGCAGGCAGTCCTCCTCGCCGAAGTGCGCGAACGCGCTCGAGACGATCGCGTGGCGGCCGGTGTTGCAGACCTTTGCCCGGTCTTCGAGCCTATTGACGTGGCAGTTGCGCGGGCAAGCACAGCAGTCCTCGAGCTCGGCAAGCGCGGCCTCGACTCTCGCCGGGAGCTCGCCACGCCTCGAGACTTCAAGATAGGCAGGCTCGAAATCGGTGACCAGAAATCGTGGATCGACTTCTCGCCCTGCCCTCAGTGATGTCAGGAATCGGGACACCGAAGTCGACATTCTAGCGCGAATGCGGCCGCGGCGGTCAGGTCGCGTCTTCGGCGCCGCTGGCATCGGCAGATGCCGAGGACCGTATCGGAAACGGCGTCGTCTGCGCGCCGGTGTAGAGCGTGCGGTGCGGGAACGGTATCTCGATGCCGGCTTCATCGAAGGCTTTCTTGACGCGCGCCGGCATCTCGTTGCGCGTCTGCAGGTAGTTCTCTTTCGTCGTCCACACCGAGAACTGCAAATTCATGGATGATTCGCCGAAACCCTGGAAGATGATCAGCGGACGAGGATGATCCAGCGATAGATCGTAGGCGTCCGCCACGCCGATCAACAGCGAGTGCACCTTTTCCAGGTCTTCTTTGTAAGCGACCCCCACCTGCATGTCGTAACGGCGGATCGGGAAGCGGCTCAGGTTCGTAATTTCCGCTTTTATCACGGATTCATTGGGGATCCGCACGAACAGATTGTCGAACGTGCGTACCTTGATCGAGAGCAGGTCGATCGACAGCACCTCGCCTGTGGTCGTGCCTATGCGGATGGCTTCCCCGATCGTGAACGGCTTCTCGAACACGAGAAACAGGCCACTGACGAGATTCGATGCCGACGTTTGCGAAGCGAATCCGAGCGCGACGGTCAGGATGCCGGCCGCGCCGAGGAGCACGCCGAGGTTGAAGCCCAGCTGATGCAGCGTCGCTAGAACGACGATGGTGGACAGACCGTACAGCGTTATCCGCCTGATGGTCGTCGCCGTGGCGAGGCCCATCATCCCCTCGACGCCTCGAAACAGCGCCTTTGAGATGAGCCGCGCCACCACCAGCCCGACCACGAGTATCACGATTGCCCTGCCCCAGAGCATCGCCTGCTGCAACAAGGTGATATCGCTTACGTTTTCCATAGCGCGGCTAGGTCAGCAGCTTGCTGAACGCTTTTACGATGGTACCAGTCTGGACCGGCGCACGTGGGCCCTCGATTAGCTTGCGCTTTCCCGGAAGGTGCGCGCTCGGCTCGGGCGTCGTGATGGTGGCGTCGTCTTCGCCTTCCTCGCGCACGAAACAGACCGCGTCGGTCCAGAGACTGTCGTTCTTGTCGGCGTAGATCGACAGCGCGGGCACCGGCACGCGCAGCTGCTCGATCGGCAGCATGCCGACGCCCTCGTTACGGATCTCGACCGGCGTCACCGCGCGATGCGGGCGTGGCTCTATGGCGTCGAGTTCCGTCCGCGCGTTGGTCTTCGTCGCATAGCAGAGCTCGCCCTGCCGAGTATTGGGACCGAACCAGGTGTCGGAACGTCGAATCGTGGGTACGTCCACCAATACGTTGCCGCTGTCTTTGGGCACGATGATTTGAATCCAGACGACCGTGCTGACGTAGAGGACCACTTTTTGGCCGGCGGGGAGGTACAAGGGCAACCCCGGCGAGACGATAAAAGGCCGATCGCCGAGTCGAGGCTTCAGCTCGAGCTCGGGGCCATCGAGCTCCATGGCGTAACGCGAAAACTCGTAGGTTTCCGGAACCGGCTCGCTCGATGCACGCGCTTCGACCTCCAGCGTCGCATCCAGAGGATCGGCGAGCTGCCGATAGGCGACCTGCCACTCGGCAGCCGCCGGCTTCGCAAACAGGTCGAGCGGGCCGATACGCCAACGGCCCCAGTGGTTCTTCGACAGGTTGTGGCTACCCCACCATTTCATCTCGTTTTCTGGCCCGTCTCCGCGGCGCTCCCTATTGGCGGTCGCCGGCTGCATTCCGGCGGCATTATTCTGAGCGCCCAATCGGTCCGAGCATGATAGTAATTGGCGGGCCCCGCCAAGAAAAGAATCTTTTTTCCA
>JBFGFX010000183.1:0-7718 GCA_041579335.1 Woeseiaceae bacterium
GCGCGGCGGGCGAAGCACTCGCGGGCTTGGCGGGGGCGGCAACGTCGAATGCGGCGCCGGCGCCCGCTAGCACGCCCACTGCGCCCTGGATAGCGGGTCACGCGAGCCCGGCGTCGCCTTCGAGTGGGCCGACGGCCACCGTCGAGACCGGCATCAGCGTGCCGCTCGGAGACCCGGCCTGGGCCGACTCTCTGAACGAACGCGTCCTGTTCCTCTCGAGCCAGCGCATCCAGAGCGCCGAGATTCGCCTCGTTCCGGCCGAGCTCGGCCCTATTCGGGTGAGCGTCGCAGTGGAGGACGGCGCGGCCAACATCACGTTCTCTGCTCAGCACGCGCCGACTCGCGAGGCGATCGAGACCGCGCTGCCGAGGCTCCGAGAGATGCTGAGCGACAACGGCCTGTCGCTAGGCAATGCCAACATCTCGGATCACGGGGTGAGCCGCGATGACGGCAGCTGGGCCCGAAACGGCCGGCTGTCGGCCGAGCACGGCGACGAGGCGGTTGCCGAGGACAGCGGCGCACCGCGCGAGCTCGAGCCCACGCGTATCGTTCGCGGGCTGGTCGATACCTACGCTTAGGCGGACGGTTGCCGCGGTCCGTTTCGCCACCTTGGCGAGCGGTCTGGCCGCGCGGCGTCGGAAAACCGTCGCCACGGCCCCGAGTCGGCCCCGCAGCATCCCCGATACGCCAATTTTCCGACGCCGCTCCGGACCGCAACCTTAGCCGTAATCTGCTGAAAGAAAAAGGAAAAAGTGATCCCGTTCCGTTTGGCACGCGGCTTGCATAGTGCTAGATGAGCACACTACGGAGCGGGCGATGGCTGACGACGATACCGAGGACACCCAGTCCGGCGGCGGGATGACGCAAAAACTCCTGATGGGCGGTGGCGCACTCATCCTGGTCATCGTCGGCGTCGTGGCCGGCCCGTCGGTCATGAACCTGGTCTCTCCACCGGAAGACGAGGCCGCCGACGAAGCGGCGGCCGAGGAGCCCGCGAGCAAGCCTGCGCTCTACACCAGCCTGCACCCGCCGCTCGTCGTCAACTTCAAGGACTCGTACGGCGACGACCACTTCATGCAGGTCACGCTCGAGGTCATGGCGCGCGACCAGGAAGTCATCAACGCGGTGCGCGAGCACGCGGCCGTGATCCGCAACAACTTGATACTCCTGTACACGAGCGTCGAGTACGAGCACGTCGTCACTCGCGAGGGTAAGGAGCAGATGCTCGCCGACGGTTTGGCGGAGGTGCAGAAGATCATCAGCGAGCGCATCGGCGAGCCCGGTGTAGAAGCCCTGTACTTCACCGGCCTCGTGATCCAGTGACGAAGGCGGAGCATGCCCCGATGACCGACGACCCTGTGCTGACGGACGACGAGAAGAGCGCGCTGCTCGACGGCGTGTCGACGGGAGCGGTCGAGGTGTTGACGGGCGGCAGCCAGAGCTATGCGGACGTCCGCGATTTCGAGATCGGCGCGCGGTCGCGGATCAAGCGCAACAGCTATCCACGCCTTCAGGTGCTGAACGAACAGCTCGCCGATCGGCTCAAGAAACACACCGAGACCAGCCTGCAGTGCGAGGTTGCGATCACGGCCGGTGACATCGTCGTCAGGCCGTACAGCGAACTCTGTGCCCGGGTTCCGCCGCTGACCGCCATTACGGTCTTCCAGGCGCTTCCGCTGGACGGCCAAGGGGTAATCGCGGTCGAGGCCGAGACCGTCAATCAGATCGTTGAAGCCTTTTTCGGCGGTCGCGGCAATGATCCGGCGACGAAGAGCGGTGACACGTTCTCGCAGGGCGAGCTGTCGATCTGCCGGCTGTTCGCCAACGCCGTACTGTCGATGCTGCAGGAGGTCTGGGAATCATTCACCGAGATCGCGCCCGAGAGCGTCAGCACCGAGATCGGCATGGAGCTCGTCGACATTGCGGCGGATACGGACCGCGTCATCGGCATCCGCTTCGACATGACGTTCGAAAACGCCGCGGGCAGCTTCAATCTGCTGCTGCCGATCTCGATGCTGCGGCCGCTCTTGCCCGTCTTCGAAGGCCAGAAAGGCGAGCGCGACGCGGTGGAGGACGCGCGCTGGGAACGCGTGATCCGCTCTCATTTGCCGGAGACCACGGTCCGCCTGACGGGTTGCGTCGCGAGCATCGATCTACCGCTCGTGGCGCTGACCGGCCTGAAGCCGGGCGACGTGCTCAGCATCGACAATCCGCGCGACGCGACGATCGTCGCCGGGAACGTGCCCGTCGTCTCGGGCCGTTTCGGAGTGCACGCCGGTCGCAACGCGGTCGAGACGAGCGGCTGGGTCTAGGCGCGAACGGCAGGAACTCACTTCTCAGGGATCATCGACTATGGCAAACGAAACACCCAATACGGACAACGCGCAGGGCGCCGAGAACTACTCGCCGGACGAGCTCGAACAAAAGGCGCCCGACGCGCGGGGTGCCGACGTGAATCTGGACCTGGTGCTGGAGGTGCCGGTCACCGTATCGCTTAGGGTCGGCTCGACGGAGCTGCCGATTCGCGAGCTCGTGAAGTTGGTCGAGGGTTCGGTGATCGCGCTCGACCGCGAGGCGACCGAGCCGATGGACGTGCTGGTCAACGGCAGACTGATTGCACACGGCGAGATCGTCATCGTCGACAACCAGTTCGGCGTTCGGCTGACAGACGTGGTCAGCCCGGTCGAACGCATCGAGAGAATCAACTAGGGCAATCGACGATGACTCGCAGACCTCAACGTACAGCTATCGCGGCTTTGCTCGCGCTGCTACCGGTGCTCGTGAGCGCAGCGCCCGTAGCGCCGCAGCCTGTCGGGCCGCCGATCGGGGCGAGCGACGTCATCGGCTTCGGAGCGAGCCTCGTCATGGTCATCGGCGCGGTCCTAGTGGTCGGCTGGCTGTACGCGCGCAGCCAGGGGCTCAATCGCGGCAAGAGCAGCGTCATCAACGTGCTCGCCGCGCAACCGCTCGGTTCGAAAGAGCGTATCGTCTTGGTCGAGATCGGCGGCAAACAGATCGTCGTGGGCATGACGGCGGCTCAGGTGAGCACGCTGCACGTCTTCGACGAACCGGTGGTCCGACAGGCGGAACGTTCGGCCGCGGCGGCGGGCTTTGCCGAGCGTCTGCGCGCTGCGCTCAAGGGCGTGACGCGATGATGCGCGCGATGTGCCTATTGACGTTGCTGGCCTTTGCGTCCGCTGCAGAGGCACAGGCGATTCCCCAGTTGACGGTGACGACTGACGCCGTGGACGGACAATCGTACTCGCTGAGCATCCAGATCCTCGTGATGATGACGCTGCTGACGCTCCTGCCCGCGGCGGTGCTGTCGACGAGCGCCTTCGTGCGCATCATCATCGTTCTGTCGATCTTGCGCCAGGCGCTCGGCACCGCACAGACACCACCGAACCAGGTGCTACTGGGCGTTGCGCTGTTCCTCACGTTCTTCGTGATGTCGCCGGTCGTCAATGCCGTGTATCAGGATGCGGCGAAGCCCTACATCGATGGAGAGCTGACCGCCCAGCAGGCGTTCGAGAAGGGCGTGGCGCCGATCCGTGAATTCATGTTGAACCAGACTCGTGCGGCGGATCTCGAGTTGTTCGCCGGCATCGCCAAGCGGACGGACATCGCGTCGCCGGATGAGGCGCCGTTCTCGATCATCGTGCCGAGTTTCATGGTGAGCGAGCTAAAAACTGCGTTTCAGATCGGGTTCCTCATTTTCATCCCATTCTTGGTCATCGACCTGGTGGTTTCGAGCGTCCTGATGTCGATGGGCATGATGATGTTGTCGCCCATGCTGATCTCGCTGCCTTTCAAGATCATGTTGTTCGTGCTCGTGGACGGATGGTCTCTCGTGCTCGGCACCCTGGCGGCGAGCTTCTACATCTGAGGAGAGGACGATGACGCCGGAGACCGTGACAACGATAGGGCAACAGGCCCTCTGGGTGACGATGCTGATTTCGGCGCCGCTGTTGTTGTCGGCGCTGGCTGTCGGCTTGCTCGTTGGCATGTTCCAGGCGGCAACACAGATCAACGAGATGACGATGAGCTTCATCCCGAAACTGCTGGTGCTGGTCGCCGCCCTGATCATCGCCGGGCATTGGATGCTGAGCGTCATCGTGAACTACACGCGGGCGCTGATACAGCAGATACCGGCGCTCATATCCTGAACCGAGGGTTGCCGATAGCGAGATGGAAGTGAGAACAGACCGTGACTTTGAACGTTCAAATGGCTGCGCTTCTGGATCAGGCGGCTCTCTACCTGTGGCCGTTCGTTCGGATCGGCGCATTCATGATGGTGATGCCGGTCATCGGCAGTGGCTTCGTGCCACCGCGCGTACGCCTGCTGCTGGCGCTCGCCCTGACGGCCGTCATCGTACCGGTGCTGCCGGTGACGGCGCCCGTCGCGTTCCTGAGCTTGGAGGGTGTCCTGACGCTGTTTCAGGAAGTGGCAATCGGCATCGCGATGGGATTCGCGGTGCAGTTCGTGTTCGACGCAATCACGCTCGGCGGTCAGATCATTGCGATGAGTATGGGGCTCGGTTTCGCCGTGTTTTTGGACCGCGCCCGCGGCGTGAATATTCCTGTCCTCGGACAACTTTTCTTGATGTTGGGGATGCTGGTGTTTCTTTCCCTGGATGGACATCTCGCCTTGATCAGGCTCGTCGCGGACAGCTTCGATTTGCTGCCGATTGCCGGCGAGGGC
Source organism: Woeseiaceae bacterium (assembly GCA_041579335.1). Lineage (GTDB taxonomy): Bacteria > Pseudomonadota > Gammaproteobacteria > Steroidobacterales > Woeseiaceae > JBFGFX01. Next base: position 4,703 of record JBFGFX010000183.1, read on the forward strand.
TTGAGCCGTGCGGCGATATCGAATCTGCTCGACTGGTCGCGGCAGGTGTTCGTCGTGGCAATGAAGATTGCGCTCCCGGCGATCTCGGCGCTCATCGTCGTCAACCTCTCGTTCGGGGTGATGAGCCGGGCGGCGCCGACCCTGAACCTTTTCGCGGTTGGGTTTCCGGTTGCCATGTTATTGGGCTTCGCGGTCATTTTTCTGAGCATGGGTACCCTGCAAGAGAATGTGGGCATTTTGTTGCGCGAGACCTTGGAGATGCTGCCGTTCCTGCTTAGTCCCTAACGACGACGCGCGAGACGAATCGTATGGCCGACGAACAACAACAAGATCGCACAGAACAAGCGACACCGAAGCGTCGCGAGGACGCGCGCAAGAAAGGTGACGTACCGCGCTCGCGTGAGCTGACGATGGCCGGCGTCATGCTGTCGGGAGCGAGTGCGATCGCGTTCATGTCCGGACCGGCCGCCGAGCGCATCGTCGTCGGCTTCAAGGAATCACTGCAGATCGGCAGAGGTGACGCCAACGATCCTCGCTTCATGATCGAGTCGCTCTCGGCCTTCACGCAGCAATCGATCACCGCGATCGCGCCGCTCGCCGCCGTGTTGCTGGTCGCCGTCTTCGTGAGCGCGACCCTGATCGGCGGCTGGTCGTTCAGCCTGCAGGCCGCAGGCTTCAAGGCGGAGCGTATGAGCCCGATCAAGGGGATCAAGCGAATCTTCAGCGCGCATAGCTTGAACGAGCTTTTGAAGGCAATGGCGAAGTTCGTGCTCATCGCGGCAATCGCGATTGCCTGGCTGTGGCTGTCGGTTGACGAGCTCTTGTCTTTGAGTCGTCAGGCGATCGACGCGGCGATTCCGCATGCGATCGGGATTGCAGGTACCTCACTCCTGGTCGTTAGCTCCGGATTGGTTGTCATCGCGCTGGCGGACGTGCCGTTTCAGCTGTGGAACTACCAAAAGAAACTTCGCATGACTCGCCAGGAAGTTCGCGATGAATTCAAGGAGACCGAAGGTCGTCCGGAGGTGAAGTCGAGGATTCGCGCGTTGCAGCAGCAGATCGCGACCCGCCGCATGATGGAGGAGGTGCCCGACGCCGACGTGGTCATCACGAACCCGACGCATTTCGCGGTGGCGCTCAAGTACGACGAAGATACGATGCGGGCGCCGACCGTCGTTGCCAAGGGTAAGGACCTGGTTGCGGCGAGGATTCGCGACGTTGCCCGCGAGCACGCGGTACCGCTGTTCTCGGCGCCTCCTCTGGCGCGCGCGCTGTTTCGCAGCACCAAGCTGGGGGAAGAAATCCCGGAGCGACTGTACACCGCCGTCGCTCAGGTCCTGGCCTACATCCTGCAGATCGAGATTGCAGCCCGTTCCGGCCTGCGCCCGCCGGAGCCGCCGGTGCCGGAGGTCGATGACGATGCCTAGCCGCGCATTAGCGATGAGGACCGACTGATGGCGACGGAAGCGCGTGCTTCGATAGCCGGCGAAATCGGCCGCGGGTTGGGCGTGCCGGTACTGCTGCTCGTCATGCTGGCGATGATGATGGTGCCGCTGCCGCCGCTCGCGCTCGATATCCTGTTCACGTTCAATATCGCACTGTCGCTCGCGATACTCCTGACGACGATCTACGTCGGCCGGCCGCTCGATTTCGGTGTGTTCCCCACGAACCTCTTGGTCGTGACGCTCTTGCGGTTGGCGCTGAACATCGCTTCGACGCGCATCGTGCTCTTGAACGGGCACACGGGCACGGGGGACGCCGGCCAGGTGATCGAAGCGTTCGGCAGCTTCGTCGCCGGCGGGAACTACGCCGTCGGCCTGGTCGTGTTCGGCATCCTCGTGATCATCAATTTCGTAGTCGTGACCAAAGGCGCCGGCCGGGTGTCCGAGGTATCCGCTCGCTTCACGTTGGATGCGATGCCCGGCAAGCAGATGGCAATCGACGCGGACCTGAACGCCGGCATCATCGACCAGGATGCGGCGCGCCAGCGGCGCCTTGAGATCGCCGAGGAGGCGGACTTCTACGGCTCGATGGACGGCGCCAGCAAGTTCGTTCGCGGCGACGCCGTTGCCGGCATTCTGATTCTGTTCATCAACATCATCGGCGGCTTGATCATCGGCACCGTGCAGCATGATCTCGCGCTGTCGCAGGCTGCGCGCAACTACACCCTGCTGACGATCGGTGATGGCCTGGTCGCGCAGGTACCGTCGCTGCTCTTGTCGACCGCGGTAGCGATCATCGTCACGCGCATGTCTCGTTCTCAGGACATGAGCCGGCAGGTGTTCCTGCAGCTCTTCAGCGATCACCGCACGCTGATCGTGACCTCCGGCGTCATGACCGTGCTCGGCCTCGTGCCCGGCATGCCGAATTTCGCCTTCATCACGCTGGCGGTGCTGTCGGGCTTCGCGGCGTATCGGATGTCGAGGAGGACAGACGCCGAGGAAGAGGAGCCGCCGGCTCCTTCGCCGGAGGCTGCCGTCCCCGAGATTGGCTGGCAGGACGTCGATCCGGTCGACATGGTGGGACTCGAGGTTGGCTACCGGTTGATTCCGTTGGTCGATCGACAGCGCGACGGCGCACTGGTCGCGCGCATCAAGGGCGTGCGCAAGAAGCTCACCGAGGATCTCGGCTTTCTCATACCCGCCGTGCACATCCGCGACAACCTGGACCTGACGCCGAACGCGTATCGAATCTCGCTCGCCGGGGTGCCCGTCGGCGAAGGGGAGATTCAGATCGACAAAGAGCTCGCGATCAATCCCGGACAGGTGTTCGGCAAGATCAGCGGCGCGGCGACCACCGATCCGGCGTTCGGGCTCGAGGCGTACTGGATCGATACCTCACAGCGAGAAGAGGCGCAAATGCTGGGCTACACGGTGGTCGATCCGTCGACGGTCGTCGCCACTCACCTGAGTCAGGTGCTGAAAAACAATGCCCACGAGCTCTTGGGCCACGAGGAGACCCAGCAGCTCCTGGAACGGCTCTCGGTCTCGGCGCCGAAACTGGTCGAGGAGCTGAC
>JBFGFX010000184.1:0-7650 GCA_041579335.1 Woeseiaceae bacterium
ACACCGGCAGAGAGCGGCTCGGCCTCGGCCAGGGCAAGGTGGTCCTGTTCGTCGGCAGAATCATTCGCCGCAAGGGGCTGGCTCCGTTCCTAGAGCACGCGTGGCCGCTGGTCATCGCGGCCGAGCCGACCGCGGTGCTCCTGGTCGTCGGCGACACACCGGCCGACGCTGCCGTACGCGAGCCTGCCGAAGCGAGGCGGATCGAGGCCGCGCTGGCCGGCAACCGGCTCGGCGAATCGGTGCGCTTCCTCGGCAGCGTCGACGACGAGCTACTCTGGCAGTGCTATGCGGCGGCCGCGGTCTTGGTGTTTCCGCTGATCCGCGTCGCCGGGGACGTGGAGGGCTTCGGCATGGTGGCGATCGAGGCGGCGGCCTGCGGCACTCCGACGGTGGCGTTTCCGATCGGCGGCGTGGCGGATGCCGTGGCCGACGGCGTGAATGGCTACCTGGTCGCGGAGCGGGACTACGAGGCGTTTGCCGATGCCGTGCTCGGAATCCTCGAGGGCGGCCCGCCGTCGCGCGCCGACTGCAGGGCGCATGCCGAGCGGTTCAGCTGGAGTGCGCACAAAGAAGCCCTCTACCGGCTGATCGGCGCGGGCGGCGATGTCTGACCGAGAGGTCTCGCTCGGTCGCCAGTTCGCGGCGGGGAGCGCCTGGGCCTTCGCTGGAAAGGTCGTCGCGGTCGGCGCCGCGGTCGCCGTCAACGCGCTGCTCGCTCGCTTGCTCGACCCGGCAGCGTTCGGCGTCTACATCCTCGCCGCGAGCATCGTCGCCGTCGCCGCCATCGTGGCGTCGCTGGGCCTGAACAGCGCGGTGGTTCGGCTGCTCGGTGAGTCGGAGGCCGAAAAACGCCAGCCGCGAAGTATCGTCAAGCAGTGCCTGTTTATCGGTGTGCTCGGCGCGAGCGCCGCGGCGATGCTGCTCGCCGGACCGCCCGGCCGGTGGCTGGCCCGGCAGGTGTTCGAGTCCGAGCTGCTCGCGGCCTGCCTCGGTTGGATGTCGATCTGGCTCGTAGCGCTGACCGTGCAGATGCTGATCGCGGAAGCGCACCGGGGCCTCAAAGACATTCGCACCGCGGCGATCATCGCCGGGCCGCTCGCAGGCGTGGGACTCGTCGTGATGCTCGTAGCTGCCTATCTGTTCGATGCGCAGATGACGCCGCAGGCGGCGATCGCGCTCGCCGCCATAGCGTCGCTGGCTGTGCTGCCGATCGGCATGCTGTTGCTCCTGAAGAAAACGGCCGCGGCACCGAGCAGCGCCTATTTGCCGGCGGGATATCTGCTGTCGCTGGCGCTGCCGATGCTGATCACGAACGTTACGCTCGTCGTCCTCAACCAGGCGGATCTGTGGATCGTCGGCATCTTTCTCGAGAAGGATCGGGTCGCGGTGTACGGCGCAGCGCTGCAGCTCGCATCGCTGATCACGGTCCCGCTCTTGGTATTGAACGCCGTCGTGCCGCCGCATATCGCCGAGAACCACCGGCTAGGCCGGCACAAACGGCTAGAGGACGCGCTGCGGCGGGCCACGGGGGTTGCCGCCTACTTATCGATCGCCGGTTTCATGATCTACGTCTTGTTCTCTACCTGGGTGCTCGAAGTAATCTATGGCGACTACTATCGGCAGGCAGGAAGCATTTTGATCGTTATCGCGATAGGCAGACTCGTCAACGTGCTCGCCGGACCGTGCGGGACCGTGCTCATGATGACCGGCTTTCAGCACGTCATGATGTGGGTTAACATCGTCGGCGGCCTCGTCACCGTGGTGTCGATGGCGGTTGTCGTCGGCAAATACGGCCTCTTGGGTGTTGCTTCGGTCGCCGCCGTCATGATGATTGCTCAGAATGCCACGTTGCTGTGGCTGGCGCGCACGAAAACGGGTATCTGGACCCATGCCCAGCTCAGCCCGAAGGCTTTGCTTAGGCGATGAGCGGGCCGGGACTGTTCATCGTGGGTGCGCCGCGCAGCGGCACGACGCTGCTGCAGACCATTCTCGCACGCCATGCCGATCTGTACTCCGCCCCGGAGACGTCGTTCTTCAACCGCATCGTTCCGGAGCTCGGCGTCGCCTATCGCTATCCGAACGCGAAGCTCACAAAGGTGCAGCTCGAGTTCATCGAAAATGATTTTCGCTACATGACCGGACTCGAGCTGTCACTCGGGGAGCGCGTCAAAGACGGGACCACGGTGCGCGACGCGTTCGAAGCAATAATGGAAAGCTTCAACGACGAGGGCAAGCCGTATTGGATCGAGAAGACGACGAACCATGCGCGGGCGATGATGCTGATTCATGCCTTCTACCCCGACGCGAAGTTCATTCATCTGATCCGCGATCCCGTGGACTCGGTCGGCTCGATGATTCGCATCCGTCCGACGGACGTAATGGATTTTCGTATTCGCTACGTCTCTCCGATTACGGGCTTCGCCCGCGTCTGGCAGAAATGCGTCAACGGCGCGTTCCAGTACCCGTACCAGGACAACGTGCGGCACGTGTTCTACGAGTCCCTGCTCGCTGATCCGGCGCCCGAGGTCGAGGGCATCTGCGACTTTCTCGGCCTCGCATACAGCGACGACATGTTGAGCGGATTCGAGCGCGAGGCGGAAAAGCTCTTGTCCGTCGAGCGCTGTCCCTGGCAGCTCGATAACCTCAAGCCGGGTTTTCACCAGCAGAACGTTGGCAAGGCGCGCCGCGAACTGTCGTCGGGCGACGTCTGGCTGATCCAGCGCGCGGTGAAGGAGCTGGCGGCGACCTGCGGCTATTACGTGACGTCGGCGTCCGGGTCGCTGCCGAGCCGCGTCGCGAGCCTGCTGCTCGAGCTCTGGCGGTACGGCGTATACGCGTCGAGCTTGGAGCTGCCGCTGCGGCGTCTCGTGGGGTCGGTCCGGCGATGAAACGGGGTGTCGAGGAGATCCGCAGCGGCGATACGCTGATCGCCATCATCGTATATCGAAACTTCGGAGAGCCGGGCATTCATTTCTTCACGGCCGACGAGCTGTCGCAGCAGCTCGGTTACATGAAGCATCCGGCCGGCAAGATCATCGATGCGCACGTGCACAACCCGATCCCCCGCGAGGTCTCCTACACCCAGGAAGTGCTGTTCATTCGCAGAGGCAAGCTGCGCGTCGATTTCTATGCCGACGACAAGCGCTACCTCGAGAGCCGCCAGCTCGAGGGCGGCGACGTCATTCTGCTGGTCTCGGGCGGTCACGGTTTCGAGGTTCTCGAGGCGGTCGAGATGTTCGAGGTGAAACAGGGCCCACACGTCGGCGAATCCGACAAGACGCGTTTTCGCGCAGTCGCGCCCGGAGATGTCGTGCTGCCCCGCGATGCCGACGATGAGTGACTTCATCCCGGTCAACGAGCCGCTGCTTAACGGCAACGAGGAGAGCTATCTGCGCGAATGCATCGCGTCTGGATGGATATCGTCCGAGGGGCCGTTCGTCGAGCGCCTCGAAGAGGGCGTAGCGGCCGCGCTGGGTCGTCAATTCGGCGTCGCCGTTTGCAACGGCAGCGCCGCGCTGGAAGTCGCGGTGGCCGCTTTGGGAATAGGGCCGGGCGACGAGGTCATTCTGCCGAGCTTCACGATCATCTCTTGCGCCGCCGCAGTCGTGCGCGCCGGCGCGACGCCGGTCGTCGTCGACGCGGACCCGGTCACCTGGAACATGGACGTCGGGCAGATCGAGGCGAAGATCTCGCCGCGCACGAAGGCCATCATGCCCGTCCAGATTTACGGCCTGCCCGTGGACATGGATCCCGTCGTCGAGATCTGCCGCACCCACGGACTCGCCCTCATCGAGGACGCGGCCGAGGCCATCGGCCTTCGGTACCGAGACAGGCCCTGCGGCAGTTTCGGCGACCTCAGCACGCTGAGCTTCTATCCGAACAAACACCTGACGACCGGCGAAGGCGGCATGGTATTGACCGACGATGCGGCGCTCGCGGAGCGCTGCCGAGCACTCAGAAACCTGTGCTTCGGCAAAGAGCGTCGTTTCGAGCACTTGGAGCTCGGCTGGAACTATCGCATGAGCAACCTGCAGGCGGCAGTGGGAGTCGCTCAGCTCGAACGCCTCGACGCACACCTGAAGAAGAAACGTGAGATCGGCGCGTACTACAACGGCGCGTTCGTCGATCTGAAGGGCGCAGAGCTGCCGGCGGCCGGCACCGCGTATGCCGACAACGGCTACTGGGTGTACGGGCTGGTGCTCGACGACGACGCCCGGCTCGGCCGCGACGGCTTCGCGAAGGCGTTGGCGACGGGGGGTGTCGGCACGCGGCCGTTCTTCTGGCCGATGCACGAGCAGCCGGTGTTCAGGGACCGCGGGCTGTTCGACGGCGTCCGCTGTCCGGTCGCCGAACGGCTGGGTCGTCAGGGCCTCTATCTTCCCAGCGGGCTAGCGCTCGATGCCGCGCAGCTCGAGCGTGTCGCCGACACGGTGCGCTCGATCCTGCGATGAGCGTCTTCGACAACTACGGCAAGTACTATGACCTGCTGAACGAGGCAAAGGAGTACGACGCCGAGGCCGACTACGTCAGCACGCTGATCAGCGACCGGACGGCGTCCGCCCGGCGCATTCTCGAGCTCGGCTGCGGTACCGGCGGGCACGCCGTGCCGCTGGCAGCCAAAGGATACAGCGTATCGGGTATCGACCTGAGCACGGCGATGATCGAGCGAGCAGAGGCCCGCCGAGCCGGCCTGGCTACCGACCATGCATCGCGCCTCGATTTCACGACCGGCGACCTGCGGCACTACCGCTCTCACGAGCGCTTCGACGCGGTCATCTCGTTGTTCCACGTCATCAGCTATCAGCCCACGAACGAGGACCTCGCGCTCGCCTTCGACACTGCGCGGGCGCATCTCGATCCTGGCGGCCTGTTCCTGTTCGACTGCTGGTACGGCCCGGCCGTCCTGACCGATCCACCCTACGTTCGCGCGCGCGAGTTCCGCAACGAGCGTCTAACCGCGACGCGCACCGCTCAACCTACGCTGCACCCCAACCGCAATCTCGTTCAGGTGGATTTCGCGTTCGTCGTCAAGGACTCGGACGGTCATGCCGTCGACGAATTCAGTGAGCAGCATTGGATGCGCTATCTGTTCTTGCCGGAAATCGAGGATCTGCTCGATCGGTGCGGTTTCGAGCTTACCGCCGCGTTCGAGTGGATGACCGCGGATCCACCCGGCCTCGGCTCTTGGTACGTCGTGGTGATCGCAAAAGCCGTCTGAACGGATGATTCGCGTCGGTCTGTTCCTCGCCTCGGCGCCTCACGACGGTGGCGCGTTTCAATACGGTCAATCCGTCTTGCACGCGCTTGCTGCCGATCCGACAGGCGACATGACGACGACCGTCTTCTACACGAACGACGCTTGGCGCGAGCAACTGGCATCCCTCACCCTGCAGAGCGTGCCGGTCGCGGTTTCTGCGGTCGACCAGCTGCTGCTCAAATGCGTCAAATTCGGCTTGATGCCGCTGTCGCTGTGGCGGCCGCTCGCGCCCAAGATCAATCATGTCGCCCGGGCCGTTGCGGCGCGGGAATGCGACGTCTGGGTGTTCCCGTCGCAGGACGTCTGGTCGTATTTCCTGCCGGTGCCGGCAATCGTATCCGTATTCGACCTGATGCACCGCTACGAGCCGCGGTTCCCCGAGGTATCGAGCGGCTTCAAGCGCTGGCGCCGCGAGCGCCACTACAAGCGAATCTGTAAGGCTGCGGCCGGCGTGCTCGTCGACTCGTCGATAGGGCGGCAGCACGTGCAGGACTCCTATGGCGTCGAAACGACGCGGATCCACGAGCTGCCGTTCACGGCGCCCCCGCACGTCCGTCAAAATGACGCTCGAGGCGACGGCGATCTCGGCCTGCCGCAGAAGTTTCTTTTCTACCCGGCGCAGTTCTGGTCACACAAAAATCATCTGCGCCTGCTGCGGGCGCTGGCGAAGCTCGTCGAAGAATGCCCGGACGTCCGACTGATACTCGTCGGCTCGAAGAAGAACAACTATTCGCGCGTCGAGCACCTGATCGGCGAGCTCAAGCTCGAGGATCGCGTACACGTACTCGGTTACGTGTCCGATCGGGACATGGTCAGACTCTACGCAAATGCTCGGGCGCTCGTCTTCCCGAGCTTCTTTGGACCGACGAATATTCCGCCCCTCGAGGCGATGGCGCTCGGCTGTCCGGTCGCGGCATCCGACGTCTACGCAATGTCCGAACAGCTGGGCGACGCTGCACTCCTGTTCAATCCGACGTCCGTCGAGGAGATCGCGGACGCGATGCGCCGGCTCTGGACGGATGATTCGCTGTGCGCACGATTGGCGGATAGGGGCTTGGCGCAGAGCGCCCGCTGGACACAGGCGGAGTTCTCGGAGCGGCTGCGCGATATCATCTGCAAAGTCTTGACTTAGGGGGATAGAGAAAATGCCTATGAGAAACCGAGCGGCCTGCGCCTCGGCGCTCCTGTTCATCACCGTCGCGGCGCACGCGGGCGGCGAGGCGCAAAAGCGGTGGGAGCGGATGAATCAGATCCGGCAGGAGAAGTTCGATCTGATCCTGCCGGAGGTCATGCGCGAAAACGATGTTGCCATGTGGATAACGGTGAACCGCGAAGGTTACGAGGACCCGCTGACGGAAGATTTCGGCCGCGGCTACGTCGGCTCGTGGGGATACTACATCTTTACGGATAGAGGCGGCGATCGGATCGAGCGTGCTGCGCTCGGCGTCGGCACCTATCTCGTCGAGGAGAACGGCGCCTACGACATCGTCACCGGCGACTTCGATCTCCGCGAGTTCGTGGCCGAAAGAGATCCGGCGACGATCGCGTTGAACTACGCGGAGAACATCGGCGCGGCAGATGGACTCAGTTACACGAGCTACAACAAGCTCGTCGAAACCCTCGGGCCCAGGTACGCCGAGCGCTTCGTGTCCGCCGAAAAGCTCGCATCGGACTTTCGATCGCGGCGCGTCGCCTCCGAGATCGCGGCGTTCGCCTGGGCCGGCGAGATGTCGCGCAACATCGCCGAGCGGGCGTTCTCCAACGAGGTCATCACCCCGGGTGAGACCACGTTGGCAGACGTCGCCTGGTGGATGCGGGAGCAGCAGTTCGAGAACGGCCTCGATACCTCGTTCGGCATGCCTTCCGTCTACATCACGGGTCCAGACGGATTCGTCGCGCTTTCGAACGACCACGTCATCCAGCGCGGCGATTTCCTGGCGATCGACTGGGGCGTCGGCTACATGAATTTCTACACCGACATCAAACGGCATGCGTACGTGCTCAGAGAAGGAGAGACCCATCTGCCGGCGAGCATGCAGAAAGCGTTCGATAACGGCCGAGCCGTGCGCGACATCTTGAAAGCGAACATCAAGGCGGGCAGAACCGCGGGCGAGACGCTCGAGCTCTTGAATCAAAAGATCAACCAAGCGGGTTTCCGCGTCATGGAGGAGTTCAACTCGCCGACCGACGATCCGGACAACATCGACGTCATCATAGGCTGCCACTCGGTCGGCAATCTCGGCCACGGTATCGGCCCGTCCATCGCCTGGTTCAATCCCGAGCGGCTCACGTACGTCGTCCAGCCGACGAATATGTTCTCGATCGAGCTGTTTGCCTACACCGCAATTCCCGAGTGGGGCGGCAAGAAGCTGCGCATCCCGCTCGAAGACGAC
>JBFGFX010000185.1:0-7586 GCA_041579335.1 Woeseiaceae bacterium
CAGGGTGCGGGCCCAGCTGGCGTGCCAGTCCCGCAGCTCGGCATCCACCGGGGCCGGCTCGTAGACGGCCGCATTGTTCACCAGCACGTCGACCGATCCCCGCCAGTCCAGCGCGGCATCCCACAGCGCCTCGGCCTCCTCGAGGTTCTCGAAGTTCGCCTTTACGAGCAGCTTGCGGGCGTCCTCGATCCCGGCGGTCGCCGCTTCCGCGCCGTCGCGATTCGAACCGTAGTGCGCGATGATCGAGGCGCCGGATTCGCCGAGAACGTGCGTGATCGATGCGCCGATTCCGTTCGACGCACCGGTGACGAGGATGGTCTTGTCCGACAAGTCGTTGGTCGCCAACCTGATCTCCAGTTCGACCACGCGCATCGGTTAAACTGCGAACGATCGATGCGAATCATTGTGCGCATCGTGCGGCGCAAAAAGCAATATTGCGCGCGAGCAACGAGATGGCCCTGTGCCTAAACGGAAAGTCCGTCATGCGTCAATCCAGCAACAACGAAACGACGTCTGCTCCGGATGCCGTCGCGGCGGTGATCGGCGCGGGCAGTATCGGCACCGCGTTCGCGCTCGTGTTCGCGGCTGGCTGTCGTGAGGTACGCATCTACGAATCGAACGAGGGGCAGAGGCGCACGGTCAAGAAGAGGATTGCCGAGTCGTTGCACGATTTGCACGCGTTCGGCCTCACCGATGAAGAGCCCGACGCGCTCCTGACGCGCATTCGCGTCTCGATCGATCTCGGCGAAGCGCTGTCCGGCGCGAGCCACGTTCAGGAGTGCGTGCCCGAGGACCTCGACCTCAAGCGCGCGCTGTTCGCGGAGCTGGACGCCCTCGCTGCGGACGATGCGGTGCTCGCGAGCTCGTCGTCGGCGATCACGGCTTCCGAGATTGCGGTGGGGCTCGCCGGCGCAGCGCGGTGTCTCGTCGCGCACCCGGGGAACCCGCCGTTTCTGATCCGGGTGATCGAAATCGTGCCGGCGCCGTTCACCGCGCCTGCGGCGGTCGAACGTACCTGCGATTTGATGCGCTCGGTCGGACTGGCACCGATCACCGTGCGCAAGGAGATACGCGGTTTCGTCTTCAACCGGCTGCAGGGAGCGCTGCTGCGCGAGGCGTATTGCCTCGTGCGCGACGGCGTGGCGAGCGTCGAGGACATCGACCTCCTGGTGCGCGACGGCCTCGGGCTGCGCTGGGCGGTCGTGGGGCCGTTCGAGACCGCCGACCTGAACCGTCGCGGCGGGATCGGCGCGCACGCTAAGATCATGGGTGAGGCCTACCGGGCGATGGGGGCCGAGCGCGGACAGGACGACCCGTGGACCCCGGCGCTGATCGACAAGGTGGAGGCCGAGCGACGCGCGCTCCTACCGCTCGCCCGCTGGGAGGAGCGGGTCGGTTGGCGAGACCGGCAGCTCATGCGGCTCTTGGTCGCGCGGGGGGCGGCGCGCGAGCGCTGATTTAGCCGCTCGGTACGTCGCTCGTCTGCGACCGAGTGTTCGCGTTACCTATGGGCGTACGGTCGGACGGCCGCCCGGCTCGCGGCGACCCGCGACGCCCCTCAATGTGCCTGATTTTCCTGGAATTAGCCGACAATTCGTTCGCCTGTACGGTCACTCGGCGGCTGCTCAGTGTGCGCACCGCATCGATGTGTGCGCACAGCGCCCGAATTCTATTGACTTTGATTGAACAATCGCTCATTCTCATCGTTACATAAGACGCTTCAGCCGCCCATGCGCGGCTTGCAAGTCAGGCGCGGGGGACGACGGCGCGGTCGGTGCGTCTTTCGACGCATCGACGATAGCCCAAACCCCACGATTGCAGCCCCGGGGTGGCGACAAGCTAGGCTTTTGTGGCTTGGCCGACACCACGGGGGACTATCCGGTGACCAATTCCTACACGAGTAACTCGGTGCGGCGCGCCGTTCGGCGCGCGCTCTGGACCGGCACGATCGCGGCGCTCGCCAGTCAGGTGCCGCTCGCTCAGGCGCAGGACGAGGAGATCGAGGAGATCACGGTGACGGGCTCACGACTGATCCGTCAGGATTTCGTCGCGATCAGCCCGATCACGACCGTCGACAGCGACATCATCCGGCAGTCGGGAAATACCACTCTCGAAGAGACGCTCAACATGTATCCGCAGCTGAATCCGGATACCACTAGCGCCTCGAATCAGAGCGGCGGCGACGGCGTGCTCGCTCCGGATCTCCGCGGCCTCGGCTCGGTACGCACCCTGGTGCTGGTCGACGGCAAGCGCTTCATCCCGGCGAGCGTCACGGGCCTGTCGGACATGGCGGTCATCCCCGACATGCTCATCGAGCGCGTCGAGATCGCCACCGGCGGCGCCTCGGCGGTTTACGGCTCCGACGCGATCGCCGGCGCGGTCAACTTCATCATGCGCGACGACTTCGAGGGCTTCGACATCCGCTATCAGTGGGGCGAAGCAAGCGAAGGCGACGGGACCACCAACAAGATCGATATGATGTTCGGCGCGAACACCTCGGGCGGTGAGGGCAACATCACGCTGTATGGGTCGTACACCGATCGGGATCCCGTGTTCATGGAGAATCGGGCGTTCTCGCGCCAGCCATTCTTGGCCGACAGCACCGGTCAGCTGAACGAGTTCGGCTCCGGCAACATCCCGGGCGGCAAGATCTTCATCCCCGAGGCGGATTTCGGTCTGATCCAGGGCGTCGATCTCATCGGTGCGCAGGCGAGCTGTCCCGGCCCGATCCAGGGCATCCGCTTCGGCGACAACAGCCAACCGTTCCCGTTCTGCCGGCCGACGGAACAGTTCAACTACGCGGCGACCAATTACATCCTACGTCCCCTCGAGCGGTGGCAGTTCGCGGCCTTGGGTCACTACGAGCTGACGGACAGCGTCGAGGCCTACACGCAGGTGTTCTACACGAAGAAAGAGAACGAATGGCAGCAGGCCGCGCTCGCCGTTGCGCCGACGAGCGCCGGCGCGAGCAACGGCACCTTGCTGCTGCCTAACGCGGACACCAATCCGCTGTTCCCGGCACCGCTGCAGCAGTTCTTCGCCGACAACGCGAGCTACTTCGATCCGGACGGCGACGGCGTGTTCGAGACCGTCGGCAACGGCCGCCGCTTCCTCGAGTTCGGCCCGCGCAACGCGCACATCCTGCACGACTCATACGGCATAACGGCCGGCTTCCGCGGCGACGTCGATTTCGCCGGCGCCACCTGGAACTGGGACGGTTTCTATCAATTCCATCGATCCGACGTTAACCAGACCCGAGTCGGGCTCCTGTCCCGTTCGCGGACCACTCTCGGCCTGGACGTCGTGGTCGTCAACGGCGAGCCGCAGTGTCGGGTGCAGCTCTTGGGCTGCGTGCCGGTCAACGTCTACGGGACGAATACGCTCACGCCGCAAATGGCGGACTTCCTGAGTGTGACGACGGGTCGTGCGGACAACTTCGAACGCCAGGTCGCGGGCGCAACCGTGACGGGCGAACTGTTCGACCTGCCGGCCGGTCCCGTGTCGACCGCGTTCGGGCTCGAATGGCGCGACGAGAACTACGAGACCGTGCCCGACGAGATCTCGGCGTCCGGCGATCTCGGCGGCGTGCCGCCGGTTGTCAACAGAGGCCAGTACGATCTTTTCGAGATCTATGGCGAGGCGCGATTCCCGATCGTCGAATCGTTCGCCGTCGAGGGTGCGGTCCGCTATTCCGACTATTCGACGATCGGCGGCGTGACGACCTGGCGCGGCGGCCTCGACTGGAGACCGATCGAACAAATCCGCGGCAGGTTCTCCATCAGCCGCGCGATCCGCGCGCCGAATCTGGATGAGCTGTTCGCGGCGCCCAATCAGAGCTTCATCGGCGGCGAAGATCCCTGCGTCATCGACAACAATCCAACCGACGCGATCAAGCAGCTGTGCCTCGCGCAGGGCGTCCCGGCGAACGTCGTCGACAATCTCCAGGTCGGCGCGAGCCAGGGCTGGAGCGAGTTCTCCGGCGGCAATCCGCTCTTGAACGAAGAGGAGTCCGACACGTTGACGGTCGGTGTCGTCTATTCCCCAGACTGGGCGGAGGGCCTCTCGGTGTCGCTCGACTACTGGGACATCGAGGTCGAGTCGGCGATCAGCCAGGTCAGCTCGCAGGCGCTCGTGAATTCCTGCTTCGAGCTGCTCGACAACAACTCGCCGCAGTGCCAGGCCATAACGAGAGATCAGCTCGGCAACATCGAGCAAGTCAACGCGCCGCTCCTGAACCTGCAGGTGCGCCAGGGCGTCGGCTACGATTTCCAGGTCGACTACTCGATGGACCTCCCGGATGGCTGGGGCGTGGGTGGTGACACCGCGACGCTCGACCTCCGTTGGGTATCGACCTGGCAGGACGAGGACAGCACCGTCCTGCTCGCCGGCCAGGCGCCCATCGAGTGTGCGGGCTTTTTGGGCGGTACCTGCTCGGGCAACTTCATCCGCGCGACGCCGGATTTCCGCGGCCTGTTCAGCGCGACCTGGAACAGCGGTCCGCTGAACATCCGCACCGACGTCGAGCTGATCGGTGACTTCGATCTCGCGCCGGACGCCTTCCCGAACAACAACATCCCGGTGAACGAACAGTATTACTGGGACATCGCGGGAAGCTACCGCTTCAACGAGACGATCGAGCTGTTCGCGGGCGTCAGCAACGTGCTCGACGAAGATCCGCCGCTGATCGGCTTCAGGGCCGGCGGCGACTCGAACACCCAGGCACAGCTATACGATACCGTCGGGCGCCGCTACTTCATCGGCACGACCGTCAGTTTCGGCAGTCGATAGGTCTTAGGCCTATGAAGACGACGTCGACCTCGATCGGGTACGCTGCCGCGCTGTTCCTGTTTCTGTTCACGGCCATAAGCTCGAAGGCCGCCGGTGTCCGCTTGGAGGGCATGCCCGACGGCTCGGGCAGCTACGATGACCTCGTCGGGCTGTACCAGGAATTCCTCGAGTGGAAGGACCCGGCCAGGGCGTCGGGCAACGTGCCGAACCGCGATATCGCCGGGCGCGCCGCCGAGGTGTATCCGGACTACGGCGCCGCCGCGGTCGAGCGACGGCGCGCCAAGATGCGGGATTTCCAGACGCGACTCGAAGACATGGCCGTCGTCGACTGGGACCTGCATCAGCAGGTCGACTATCTCGCGGTCCGGTCACGATTCGACCAGCACGACTTCACGCTGAACGTGTCCCGACCGTGGTCTCGGGATCCGGGATTCTACGTGGATCGGATGCTGCGCATCACGTTCGCCGAGCTGCCGCTGGAAGCGAACGAGACGGCGGCGCTGCGCACGCGGCTCAAAGCCATCTCCCTGCTGGTCGAGCAGGCGAAGAACAACCTGACCGAGGTCGCCGCCGACTACGCCGACCTGGCGATATTCAACCTGACCAACGCCGACGGGGTAGGGCACGGCTATCCCTATCGGGCCACACCGCCGGCGGGGGTGGTCGGTTGGTACGAGGACTTCTTGCAGCGGGCGGAGGCTCAGCAGCCGGGGCTGCGGCCCGACATCGCGGCCGCGAGGGATTCCGTCAGAGGTTTCCACGACTGGCTCGTCGAGCACCGCGGCAGCATGACCGGCAAGGGCGGCGTCGGCCGGGAGAAGTTCGACTGGTACTTGAAGCACGTGAAGCTGATGCCGTACGACGCGGATCAGATCGTCACGCTGGGCGAGCGCGAGCTCGAGCGGCTGTGGAGCGTCTACGCGCTCGAGCAGCACCGCAACCGCGACCTGCCGCGCATCGAGCTGCCGACGTCATCGGAAGACTACGCGGCGCGGATCGAGAGCACCGACGAGCGAATCCGCAAGTTTCTGGTCGAGCAGGACATCATCACGATTCCGGACTACATCGGCGAGCTCGACACCAACGTGCCGTGGATCGTGCGGCCGAACGGCCCGAATTTCTGGGAGCAGGTCCAGTACCGGAATCCGACGCCCGACCATCTCCACGCCGTCATCCCGGGGCATCGCTTCGACGGAGTCGTCGAACGGCACAACACGCACCCGATCCGCGGCAAGATCACGAGCGGCGCGCGCGCCGAAGGCTGGGGCGTGTACCTCGAGGAAGGCATGATGAACGCCGGGCTGATCGACGACATGCCGCGCGTCCGCGAGCTCATCTACGTGTTCGGCATCTTCCGCGCGGCGCGGGTGCCGGCCGACGTCTGGCTGCAGCTCAACGAGATGACGGTCAACGAGGTCGTCGCCTGGTGGATGGAGCGGGTCCCCTGGCTGGACGAGGACGTCGCCCGCGTCGACGCGGAGATCTACCTGCGTCGTCCGCCCGGGTACGGGCTCGGCTACACGGTCGGCATGCTGCAGATGCAGGAGCTGCTCGCAGACCGCAAGCGTCAGCTTGGCGACGAGTTCGATCTCAAGGAGTTCCACGACACGTTCATGGCCGCCGGCCGGCTGCCGATCTCGCTGATCCGCTGGGAAATGACCGGGCTGGACGACGAGGTGCGCGAACTGTGGCCGCGGGAGCGACTGTAAGAGTCGCCTGCGCGTGCCTCGGAAATCGTCGCCCGCCGCCTAACGCTGCAGGCTGGCCGTGATGTCCTGTGACGCTGCCTGCAGCTCGAGCAGTATCTTCGTGTGCATGTCCTCGGGTGAGATGCGAGAGCTCGGGCAGGCAACGTTCAACGCTGCGACGACTTGACCCGCTTTGTCGCAGATGGGCACCGAGATCGAGCGGAGCCCGATCTCCAACTCCTGGTCGACGATGCTCCAACCCTTCACCCGCGTCTCTTCTATCAGGCTGCGCAGCTTGACTTTCGACGTCACCGTGTTGGCGGTAAGTTTCGTCAGCGTGACGTTGTCGAGGTATTCCAGCAGCTCTTCTTCTGGAAGCGACGCGAGCAGCACTCGGCCTGTGGAAACGGCGTGTGTCGGCGCCCTGCTGCCGACGGTGACGGAGATGCTGACGTACCGTTCCGGCGGCGTCGCGCTGGCTACGTAGACCACGTCCTCTTCCTCGAGCACGGCGGCGAAAACGGACTCCTTCAGCTTGAAGGCGAGGCGCGCCATGATCGGTTGCGCGACATCGACGAAGGTCAGCGACGACAGCGCGGCGTAGCCCAGCTCCAATACCTTCGGCTTGAGGTTGAAATACTTGCCGTCGGTTTCGGCGTAGCCCTCACGGACGAGCGTCAGCACGAATCGCCGCACCGTCGCACGGGTCATGCCGGTTGCGCGGGAAATGTCGCTCAACGTCATGCTCGGACGAGTCCGGGTAAACGCGCGTATGACCTCGAGACCCCGGGCGAGCGAGTTGACGTAGTCGCGATTGCTGATTTCTTTGTTCAACGCCGATTCCAGTTTGTTGATTCGTCTCGTCTGCGACGCGGCCCCTCGATTCAGCGATCGAGCTCCGCGACGCACACGTATTTGATCTCCAAGAATTCGTCGATACCGAAGTGCGAGCCCTCGCGTCCGATGCCGGATGCTTTCCAGCCTCCGAACGGCGCGCCCTCGTAGGAAAAGATGCCGGTATTCACACCGACGATGCCGAACTCCAGCCCCTCACTCACGCGCCAGATGCGCGCATTATCGCGTGAGAAGAAATAGGCCGCGAGACCGAAC